>CAYNFH010000027.1:0-41117 GCA_964396385.1 uncultured Chthonomonadaceae bacterium
GGGTTTGTGGGCGACCTCATCTACAGCGTGGGCGTTTCCGGCTTCATCTATCCCATCGTTGGCCACTGGGCCTGGGGACCGGACGGCTTCCTCGCTACCATGGGCAGCAGCGGCAACTTCCTGCCCTCCCTGGGCAACAGCTTCCACGACTTTGCCGGTTCCACGGTGGTGCACACCATCGGCGGCTTCATCGCCTTCGCCGGCGCCATCGCGCTCGGTCCTCGCATCGGCCGCAAGTTCAAGCGTGACGGCGGCGGTCCCATGCTGCCGCACGACCTAGTGATCGCTGCGGTGGGCGGCCTCATCCTGTGGTTCGGCTGGTACGGATTTAACCCCGGCAGCACGCTCTCCGCCATGGATTTCCAGGGCATCGGCCGGGTGGCCACCAATACCACGCTTGCGGCCTGCGCGGCGGGCTTGACCGCCATGTTCTGGGCGTTCCCTCAGACCAAGAAGTGGGACCTGGGCTTCACCGTCAACGGCTTCCTGGCCGGCCTGGTGGCCATCACGTGCCCGTGCTACTGGGTCACGCCGACCGGCGCGATCCTCCTGGGAGGCGTGGCGGGCGTTATTGTGGTGCTCGGCGTGAACTTCCTGGAGTGGCTGCGGGTGGATGATCCCATCGGCGCGGTGCCGGTTCACGGCTTCGCCGGCATCTGGGGGACGCTCTCGCTGGGACTGTTCGCCTCCGGCAGCTATGGAGCCGCGTCCGCGCTAGGGTCGGATTCCTCCGCGACGCGGCTGACCGGGCTGTTCTACGGCGGGGGCTTTGGTCTGCTCAAGGCGCAGCTCATCGGCAACGGCATCATCACGATAGCGACCTTTGGAATCGCGCTGGCGATGATGTTTGCGCTGATGAAGATCGGCGTGCTCCGCGTCTCCCGCGAGGGCGAGCTGGAGGGTCTGGACATCCACGAGCACGGCGTGCCGCCCTATCCGGAGTTTGTGCTTGCGCCGTCGGCCAGCCCGCATGGCCCTGTTCCGATGGGAGAGCCCAGCGGCGCGCAAGAGCCGCTCGCGACCATGAAGAGCGAGCCACTGGCAACATAAACTGACGGCAGACGGAAGACCGGTGACGGACGGAGACCGGCTGGCGAACCACCGCTAGCCTCCGTCCGTCTACCGTCCTCCGTCCACCGTCTCCCGGAGGGAAGGATGGAATCTGAGCTTCGACGACGAAGCGCCGCCCACCCTGTAAATCCGCTCAGGAGGTTCCTCTTTGGAGCGCCGACCTCCACCGAGCATCAGGAGCACACCCGGCTGCCCAAGATCCTGGCGCTGCCGGTCTTCGCTTCGGACGCCATCTCCTCGTCCGTATACGCCACCCAGGAGATTCTCCTCGTCCTGAGCGCCGCCGGCGCGGCGGCGCTGGTCTTCACTATCCACCTCTCGGTGGCCATTGCCCTCCTGCTGGCGATTGTGGTCCTCTCCTACAGCCAGACCGTCTACGCCTATCCACGAGGTGGCGGCTCCTACATCGTCGCCAAGGACAATATCGGGATGAAGCTCGGCCTCATCGCCGCCGCCTCCATCCTGATCGACTACGTGCTCACGGTCGCCACCAGCATCGCTTCGGGCGTGCAGAACCTGGTCGCCGTGCCGTTCATGCACTTCGCAAAGGGTCACGAGTCCACGATCTGCGTCCTCTGCATCCTGCTCCTGGTGTATGCCAACCTTCGAGGGCTGAAGGAGTCCGGGGCGGCATTCGCCTTCCCAACGTACCTGTTCATCTTCTGCGCGTTCACCATGATCGGGCTGGGGCTGTTTGGCCCCACGCTGCTGAGGTTGCATCTGCACCGCGTTCCGGTTGAGCCTATCCAGGCCGTCCGAGGTGTGGGCCTGGCGCTGCTCTTGAACGCGTTCGCCCGTGGCTGCTCGGCCATGACCGGTACCGAAGCCATATCGGACGGAGTGCCGGCATTCCAAAAGCCGGAATCCCGGAACGCCGCGCTCACGCTGGTCGCCATGGGCGTGATCCTGGCGGGGCTGTTCGTGGGAATCTCAGTGCTGGCGGTGCGGTTGGGGGTTCACTACGTGGAGGGGAGCCCGCCGGTCATCGACCAGCTCAACAGTGCCGTTTTCGGGAAGGGAAGTCCATTCTATTATATCCTCCAGGGCGCGACGGTCGCCATTCTGGTGCTGGCCGCGAACACCAGCTTTGCGGACTTCCCACGCCTCTCCTCCATCCTGGCGCGGGACGGCTACATGCCCCGCCAGCTCGCCAACCTGGGGGACAAGCTGACCTTCAGCAACGGCATTCTGGTGCTCGGCGTGTTCGCCAGCACGCTGGTGATCGCGTTCGGCGGCAACACGGACCGTTTGATTCCGCTCTACGCCATCGGCGTCTTCATTGCCTTTACGCTCTCGCAGACCGGGATGGTGTTCCGCTGGAAGCGGCTGCGCGGCCGAGGCTGGTACGTCAAGGCCGTCATCAACGGCCTGGGCGCGGTGGCCACGTTCATCGTCCTGTGCACCATCGCGTACGAAAAGGTCATCCTGGACTTCTTCAATCTGGTCGTGCACCACCATTCGGAGTACGGTTGGCTCATCATCGTGCTCATCGGAGTGCAGTACGGAATCTTCCGCGCCATTGAGCATCACTACACCACGCTCCGCGCCGCCCTCGCTCCGGATGAGCGCGACGTCCGCGAGGAAACCCACCCGAATACCGTGCTGGTGCTGGTCCCACGCGTCCACAAGGGCATCCTCACCGCCCTACGCTACGCCCGCGGTATAAGTGCGGACGTCCGCGGCTTTAGCGTGGAGATCGACCCGGCGGATACGCCAAAGCTCAAGCAGGACTGGGAGCGATGGTCCGGCGACATCCCGCTGGTAGTGATGAGCTCCCCGTACCGTTCGGTGATAGGTCCGCTGATGACCTACCTGGACGAAGTAGAGCGCGAGCGGCCCGGCGCCAATATCACGGTTATCGTACCGGAGGTGGTTACCGGAGTCTGGTGGCACTCCCTACTGCACGCCAACTACGGTGCCTGGATCAAGCTGTACCTGCTCAACCGGCGCAATATCGTGGTCACCAACGTGCGCTATTTCGTGAACTCCGCTCCGGAGCCGGAGTCCCAGGCAGGAGGCTCAGAGAACGCGTCAGCGCAGCCTGGAGATGCGGGAGCGTTAGGAACCCGGCGCTGATGACTAAGGCGCAGGCTGAAGAACATCGGGGCGAGGGAGCCCGAGGAGACACCCAGGATGGTTGTCCATTGTGATGGGAGCGTAATCCGGCTGACGGGAGCGGTCCGGGAGAACCATTGGCCGCTCCTGAGCAGCGCCATCGCGTTTGCCCTTCGGGAGCGGGTCGCAATGGTGCTGGTCGAGTGCTCCGGGCTTACGCATATCTCCCACGCCGGCGCACAGACCTTCTACGATGCTGTGGAGGAGCTTCGCGGCCGGCGGGAGTGCGTGGTACTGTGCGGCCTCCCTGCCGAAATAACGGATGCCATCCGCGCGGCCTCCTGCACGCGCGCCCTGCCCCTGGCGGACAGCGTGGAGGAGGTCCGCCGCTTCACGGCTCTACTCTCCGCTCCCGCCTCTTCCCGCACCCCGCCACCCCTCCCGCTACGCTAGCCCGTCTGTTCGCGCTGCGGAACCGGGAGGAAGCCGCGACCCAATCTGAGAATCGATCCACATGAGGGTGGCATGCAAGGCACTTGCACACTGCATGCGGAAATGACACCACTCATGCGGAAGGTGGCCGAATGCCCAGTCCATTTCCAGGTATGGATCCCTACCTGGAGTCCCCCGTCTATTGGCGCGGGTTCCACAATGCGCTCATAACCGAGATAATGCGCGCTCTGAACAGCGTCCTCCCGCCTGGCTTCGCCGCAAACGCCGAGGAACGAGTATACGTCCTGCCCCAGGAGCGCACCGCAGTTCCGGACGTTAGCGTGCGCAAGCCGTCCAGAGTACAACGCAGACCGTCTCATGCCGGGACCGCGGTCATGGCTCCAACTCCGCCGGACGGCGAGGTGACGGCTTACCCTGAGGAGCAGCGCGAGCCGTTTGTTGAGATTCGCGCAACAGACGACTGGGAAAAGGTAATCACGGTGATTGAGGTGCTCAGTCCGGCCAACAAGAGCCTGGAGGGAGCCGGGCGCGACGAGTACCTGCGCAAGCAGCAGGCCGTGCTCAACTCCGAAACACACTTAGTGGAGGTCGACCTCCTGCTGGGCGGGCGCCATACGGTCGCCGCACCGCTCCAGGCCCTCCGGAAGCGAGGGAAGTGGGACTACTTGGTGAGCCTGCACCGTTCCACGCAGCGCTACACTTTCCACTACTGGTTCTGCAGCCTCCGCAAGCCGCTGCCAATCGTGTCAATCCCGCTCACAGCGGACGCCGATGACGCGCCGCTGGACCTCCAGGCGTGCTTTACCGGCGCCTATGATGCTGGGCCTTATTCGCGGAGCATGGATTACCGCAACCCACCTCCTGTGCCGGTGCCTGGAACCCACTCGGCATGGCTGAAGCGGTTGATGCAAACATATCGGAGCTCCTGTTAGCGGCTCCGTGAGTCACCGTTCGGTCGTACTGCGCCTCCGCATCCACGCTCCGGCGGTCAGCCGTCGCGGCGATTCGTGCGCCCTGGGGCGGAGGAACGCGGCGGGTGGCAGGGGAATCCTCTCCCGTCCGTGGATGATGGTTCGGGCACGGCGGACAGGAGCAATGGATATGCTGGCACTCTGCCTCACCCTCTTGCTGAGCGGCACTCCCGGATCGCGGCCGCCGGAGAGCGGACCGGCTCCGCTGCTGCCACGGTCGCTGTTCTTCCGGACCACCATCGACCGCATGGCGGTGCGGATCAGCCCGGACGGAACCCGCATCGCCTACCGGGCGAGCGCGACGGGTCCGCCCAACATCTGGTTGGCGCAGACGGACCATCCGGAGTCGGCGCGCAGTATCACCCACTGTACGGGGGAGGAGATCCTGCCGGTTGGGTGGGCGTACAACGGCCACGACTTCCTGTACCTGGACAGCCACGGCGCGGGCCCTCCTATGGTGTGGCACGTCTATGCGGTCAACGCGGACACCGGCACGGACCGGGACCTCACGCCGCAGAAGGGCATCCACGCCCAGGTGCTGCGGATCAGCCCGGCCCACCCGGACGAGGTCCTGGTCGCCATCGACGATCGGAAGCCCAACGTGCCGGACGCCTACCGCATCCGCCTCGATACCGGCGAGCGCACGCTGGTGGAGAGGAACGACCGGTTCACCGGCCTCTATGCCGACGCCCGGTTCCGCATACGCGCCGCCACGGCCGCCGCCGATACCGGGGCGGAGCTTTTCGTGCGCGGGGCGGACAACGCCTGGCGTGCGGCGGGCCGCCTGGATCCGCACTTCGAGGGGTTCACGCGCGTCGTGACGGTCAGCCCGGAGGGGGACCGGGTCTACCTCCTGGACAGCAGCGGACGCGACAAGGTGGCGTTCGAGGCGCTGGACGTCGCCACCGGCAAGCGCTCCGTTCTCGCCCAGGACCGGGACGCGGACATGGACAAGGTGATGCTGGACGGGGCGCAGGGACGGGTGGAGGCGGTCTCGGCCGTCTACGGCCGGAGGCGGTGGCAGCCCCTAGACCGCTCCGTGGCGCCGGACCTGGCCTATCTGCACAGGCTGGAGGATGGGGACCTGGAGGTACCGAGCCAGTCGCTGGACGGCCGCCGGTGGATCGTGGCTTACGTGATGGGACCCGGCCCGTTCCGCTACTACCTCTACGACCGGCCCGCCCGCACCGCCCGGTTCCTCTTCACCAGCATGAGCCGGCTGGAGGGAGTGCGGCTCGGCGACGAGCGCGCGGTCACCATTCCGGCTCGGGACGGACTGCGGCTGCCATGCTACCTGGTGCTGCCACCCGGCGAGGACACGCGCCACGGGCGTCCGCCGAAACCGCTGCCGATGGTGGTGTACATCCACGGCGGCCCGTGGCTCCATACCGCGTGGGGCGCGTGGGGTTATCAGCAGTTCCTCCAGCTCCTGGCCAACCGGGGCTGCGCCGTACTGGCGGTGAACATGCGGGGCTCGACGAGCTTCGGCAAGCGGTTCATGGTCGCGGGGGACCACGAATGGGGCGGCCGGATGCAGGACGACATCCTAGACGCGGTACAGTGGGCGGTGAAGGCCGGCATCGCGGACCCGAAGCGAGTGGCGATGTTCGGCTGGAGCTACGGAGGCTATGCCACACTGGAGGCGCTGGCACGCTCGCCGGAAACGTTCGCGTGCGGTATGGACCTGTACGGCCCGTCGGACCTGGTGGCCCAGACCCGCCACTTCAACGCGCCCCGCACCTCCAACTGGGTGCGCCGCGTGGGCGACCCGGATACCCCTGAGGGGCTGGCGCTCCTGCAGCACAGCTCGCCGCTGAATTATGTTGACCGCATCGGGCGTCCGCTCCTCATGGCGCAGGGCGCGGCGGACGTGATCATGCCGCGCAAGGAGTCAGACGACATGGCCGCCGCGCTTGCCGGCCTGGGCCGGGACGTAACGTACCTGCTCTTCCCGGATGAGGGGCACGATTTCAAGAAGCCGGAGAACTGGGAAGCGTTCTGGGCCGTGGCGGAAGGGTTCCTCGCGAAGCATATCGGCACGCGTGCCCAACCGCCCGGCGAGGACCTGTCCCGCTCCGCCTTTCGCCAGGTCTACCCACGCGGGGGACTGGACGGACGAGAATGTCGTGCCATGGGGGAAATGGGATAACTTGACGGGGGCGCGCTCTGTCACGCCGCAGCTTGGACCTCGGGCGCACCCTCGCGTTGAAGGCGCTCTAGCTCTTGAAGCAGGCTGTCGAACGCTTCCCGGTCGCCGGTCCCACTGACGGTGCGGGCATCGAGAATGGTGATCCGCTCACTCCTGCTCCGCCAGGCTTGGGGCAGATCCTCCGCCGCCGCGGCATCCAAGGGTACTGCCACGGGCCATTCGAGATTGCCGTCGTGGAAGTAGGTCTCTCCGTCCGCCGCCGCGAGGTATCCGACGATTGCCGGCTGCTGCGGGTCGCCCAGCAGGACAGGGCGAAAGGTACGCGTTACTTCCATTTCAGAATCTCCTCTCGGGAAAGCTGCTTGGCAGCATAGAACGTTCGAGCGCGCCGCTCTTCTTCAGCAGCGGATCGCACGAGTGAAATGCCCCATGGTACCTCCAGGTACGATTCCAGTGCTCGTATCTCCCTCTCCCGAAGCGGGTGCGCTCGGAAGAACGCTGGTGCGCCGAGATCCTCGCGTTGTGAGCGAGCCCAGGCATCCCAATACTGGGCCTCTTCCCAGCACGCCATGGCGTGGGCAGACCAGTAAGCCGCGCCAAGCCGATCCAGCTCGAACGGATTTCCTATTCCTAGAGACCCGTAAGCGGACAGCTCCTGGTACTCATGCCAGTACATGGCTCTGGAAGCCGGGTGCCCCTGTGCCAAGGCGTTCCAGATCGGATCCGGGACGACCGCCAACCCACTTGGAACGTGCAGGTAGGCGGCAACGTGAGCAATCTGGTCCCTGGTCACAGCGGACCGGGGAATAACCACCGCCGGATCGGGCTCGGCCAGATGAACTGCGGCGCTTTCGATTTCCCGCTCATCCACTCGCCGAGCGGCCAGTAATTGCTCTAGCTCCCCAGGATCAAGGAAGACTATTCTGTTGGCCATGGGAGCACAGCCAGCCGCTTTGCCTCGCGCATCATGCCCGTTCCCATTCTATCAGCCAGGTCGCCGAGGTGCAACTCGTAAGGAGCCCATCTCCAGGACCAGACCGCAGAAGCGGGGAATGTATAGCCGTGCCGCCAAGTAGAGCTTCATAAAGAGGAATGTACCCGAGACGTGACATACGATCAGATCGTCACTTCGCCCGTGATGCCGGGGCCGCCGCCGGCGCAATGGCCCGCCGCGTGGATATGCCATCCCGCCGCCCGCCAGGAGGCCGAGGGGGTTTACCACTTCCGCAGGCGGCTTGAGCTGCCGGACCTGCCGGACGCGTTCCGGGTCCGTGTCTCCGCTGACAACCGGTACGAGCTGTTCGTCAACGGCACGCGCGTGAGCGCCAGCCCGGCGCGCGGCGACGTGTGGCACTGGCGGTACGACACGGTGGACCTGCGGCCGCATCTCCGGCAGGGCCCGAACGTGCTGGCCGCGGTCGCGTGGTTCTTGGGCGAGGACCACGCGCCGCTCTCCCAGATGGCCCACGCGCCGGGCTTCCGCCGCGTGAGGGTGGCCCCGCACCCGGGCGGGCTGGAGCTTGCCGAAGAGACCATACCGCACCCGCGCGGAGAGGGGCGCGTGCGGCTGCGGGGCGCAGGTGACAAGCTTTCGGCGGACGTCTCGCTGCCGCCCGACACGGAGGGCGTGTTCCAGTGGAACGGCCGCGAGCGTCCGCTCCATACCGGCGAACAGAACATCTCCTGCGAGAGGCAGTAGCTACAGAGTACACATAAGTACGAAAAGCAGATCCCTCGTGCCTCGGGATGACAGATTGCTGCTTTCGCGGGTCAGGTCCTACGCTGCGGCGCAAGGGACTGGTGACTTAGTAGACAGGAATCTACTCTTGACCGTAACGAGCGGACGCCATATATTGTGATACGCTCATTCCGCCGCACTACCCTACGAGCGGGAGCCGCCCAACCATGGAACAGCCAGAGACCGGAGCCGTACCGACCACTTTCGCCAACGCTCCGGCCCCGGAGCCCCAGACCGCCCACATCCTGCTGGTGGACGTGGCGGATCTGTCGCGCCTGACGGTGGAGGGACAGGCCTCCATGCTGACCACGCTGCGGGAGATCGTCCGCCGATCGGATGAGTTTGTCCGCACGCAGAGCAGGCGGGAGGTGGTCTGCCTGCCTCGCGCGGAAGGCATGGCGCTGCTCTTCCTCCGCGATTCGCTGTCGCCCGTCCGGTGCGCCCTCCAGGTGGCCTCCGCGGCCCGGACCCGCCCGTACCTGCGGCTGCGGATGGGCATCCACACCGGCCCCGTTGTCCTATCGGCGGACGCGAGCGGGGAGCCCAGCGCCCGCGGAGACGCCCTGGCGATGGCCGAGCGGATCGTGGGCTGCGGCGACGCGGGCCACATCCTCCTCTCCAGCCAGGGGGCCGAGGCGCTGGATCGCTTACCCTCCTCGCGGCCATGCCTCACCGACCTCGGCTCCTGTGAGGTGGGGGAGGGTCGGTTCGTGCGGCTGTTCAACCTCTTTACCCAGGAGCTGGGCAACCGCGATATTCCGCAGAAGGTGCTTCCCCGGTCGGCCACGCTGGACCGCAGCCGGGCACGACCGGAGGTGTTCGGGGAGATCCGGGTGGCTCGCCGGCGGCCGGTAGCGCTCTGGGTGGCGCCCATCGTGGTGCTGGCGGCAGTGGCGGTCTGGTTCGGCTCTCCCTCCACGCGCGCCATGGTCCAGGAGCGGCTGTTCAACACGGCTCCGCCCGCCCCGAAGGCGACTGCGAAGCAGACGAAGGCCGCGCATGCGGCGGCGGTGCGGACCTCCCGTATCCGCAGGCTCCGCCTCTCAGAGCCCGACCATCCCAGGTTGGCCCGCCATGCCGATTCCGCGGCCGGATCCCCTGTCGCAGCGGCGCCTGCTAAGGCGGAATCCTCCGCGGCCGAGCCCAGACCGGAGGAAGAGACCAGCGCCCCCGAGGCGAAGGACGAAGCGTCCGACTCGGAATCCGACAAGCCCGCCGACACCACCGACCAGCCTCAAACTGCCCCCGCGGATGACTGACGCTTCTACTCGTGCGAAAGCGGAAATCCATCTCCCGGAGGGAGAGACTCCGAGTATTCTATGATCGGCTTGCAGCGGCGCCGGCTGCCCGCAATGCCGACGAAGCGCTCCAGCTTATTCAGCGAACCATGGAGGCGGTTGAGGATGAGTTGAGCGGCATTGTCAAGAGGAGCCCGCCACCCCAGCCCGGCGAACCGGGGGATGGGCGCATGTATCCACCTCAGGGCGACGAGCCCTGGACTCGCAGGGACCCAGATGGTTCGATTGTTGCTCGAACGACCGGTCACCGGGTTGTGCTGGAATCCACGGGTGGAATCACAATAACCAACCTGGCAACGGGCGAGATCGAGTTTGAAAAGTGCGGAGGATCATCTTGACTATAGAACGTGAGGTAACCGAGAGAATTAAGGCGATGTTTCCTACCGCTGTGGTCGCCGTCGATCCGTATCCGACGGGCGCTACGGCGTTTGATGTGCGGGTAGGCAACGCCCTTTTCGTGTTGGAACACTATCCGACCGGCACATTCTCGCTGTACCGGGTTACAGGCGAGGAACCTTTCAACTCGGGCTCGCGACCTACCTTTCTCTCACTGGACGAGGCACTGGACAGTCTTGGCCAGCTAATCAAAGTCCTCCATGAGGAGGCAGGCGCGGGAATCGCAGCGTGACCCACCAGCAAGTGTCATCTGTAGATACTCACACGTCGCTCAGCCTGGTCGTCCTGCGCGTTCGAGACCTGGAGGTGAGCCGCGCGTTCTACACTCTCCTCGGCCTCCCATTCGAAGCGGAAAAGCACGGCACAGGACCTACTCACTATTCGTGCATCCTTGATGGGACCGTTCTTGAGCTATACCCAGCGCGGACAGAAGATTCCATCCCTGAGCCAGCACGCCTGGGCTTTCGGGTGGGTTCGCTCGAATCCACAGTACAGGCGCTCGCCGGGATGGGAAGCAGGGTGAAGTCTGCTTCCCGGACCACGCCGTGGGGTACCAGGGCCGTTGTGTGCGATCCGGATGGCCGGGCAGTCGAGCTGTATGAAGCAATCGTGCAGACCCAGTCTCGCTAGGCGGAATCCGCGATGGCACCAGGGGCGAGCGGCCCCGAGGCGAAGGACGCAGCGTCCGACTCGGAATCCGACAAGCCCGCCGACACCAGCGACCAGCCGCAGGACCCGCCGAGCGATTGACCTGTGCTGGTGCCCCTCCGGGGGGAGCTTTCGGGCGAGGCGGGACTCCCACGAAATCTTGTGGGGGCGCAGACCACGGACCACGGACCACGGACCACATACCACAGACGGCGTGTGTTCGAGCGAGCCGGCGGCAGGACAGCCGGAGTGAGACGCGTTGTCTCAGATTGGAGTTGGGCTGGCGGGTTCCGGCGCAACCAGGCTCAAGGACCGGCTAGTCGCGCAGCAGCTCGTGCGCCCTATCGATGAGCAGGCCGAGGAGCGTGTAGTCGGACACCAGCAACCTCTGCGCGGCAGCGTGCACCTTCTCCCAGCGCGCCCAACCGAGGTAGGAGGTTATCTGGTGCGTCCCCAGTAGCTGGTAGGCTACGTCCTCTCGCCTGCCCCGTGGCAGACCCCGCAGGATCGCGAGCGCCATCTCCTGCCGCGCCGTATCAGGCCAGTCGAGCACCCGCTCCAGGAGGAGCCGCCGGACGGTGGCCGGATCGGCTGAAGCGATCACCTCCTCCGGAGAGTTCGCTGTATTGCACTGCTCCTCTTCCACCACAATTTGACGGAATTCCGTCAAATTGTCACTGTTTGAATCCATTGCTAGGGAGGAGCTGGACGCGGGCGACGCGATCTCCTTGAATGCAACGTCGAGATCGCCCGGCTAGGGAGAGCCGTCCTGGCGGACGGGCAGGAGAGCGTGGGCGAGCAGGCGGTCGGCGGTGTGGCGGGAGCAGACACGGCCGCGGTGACGAAGCGTTAGCTTCCTGCGATGAGGCAGCGGACGTAGTTGATCTGGCCGGCGTGGTAGAGGTCGTGCTCGGCGACGATGGTGAAGACCTCCAAGGCGGTCAAGGTCTTGCCACCGTAGTAGGGGACCGGGCGGTCCAGGGAACCCTCGGCCTGCTCCTCCAGCGTGCGCAGCACCAGCGTGTGCCCCTCCTCCGCAAGCGTCCGCGCCGCCGCCAGATTGCCGCCCAGCTCCTCGAAGTGGGCCTGCATAACCGGCCAGGTGAGGGAGCCGTCGCCAAAGCTTGTGGACAGGAGCACGTGCTTGTCGCCGCCGGTGTGGAAGGCGAGGTTGAGTATGGAGCCGGTCATGTGCGGGAAGCCTTTGTAGTGCGGCGGCGTCCACACAGCCTGTTCCTCCGTCACGCCCTTGAGGCTGCCCAGGAAGCTGTGGAACCGGCTCCCGCGGAACGCCTCCTCAAGCCGCTGTTTCAGGATGTCCTGGCGCATGGCCGCTCCTGCATCTCGTGGTCCATGCCCGCCCGTATTGCCCGGGTCAATCTATTCGCTGGTAGCCCAGGTATGGCGGCGAGATCCGGAGGATGATGTCGTCGGGGCGCTCGATGCCGTCTCCGTGCACGCCGCTTCGCCGAAGCACAAAACCGCGCCCTCCTAGCCAGACGACACTCTCTTCCGGCGCCGCGAACTCCACGTCCACTTTCACCGTCATCGGGTACGCCGGCCCAGGCCGCTTCGCCGGCCCCGTCAGGATTGGAGGAAACTCCAGGTCGGCCGCCAGATTCCAGCCTTCCCTGGGCTCTTTCCGCGGGGCGCTATATACGTAGGTCCTCTGGGAACGGGACGAGAGGCCCCCCTCCATGCCGAATATCTGGGTCACATCGCGCCGCTTCATGCCGGGCACGATGCGGCGGATCCGGGACAGGACGGATGGTGGAACTCCCGGCAGCGATTCCGGAAAGGCCGGCGGCGGCGCGGGTCGCGGTGGGGAGGGAATGTCGGTTCCAGGGAAGGCCGCCCGGAGCATCGGCCAGAGCCTAGCGGCCACTGGCGCCAGACTCCCGCCCTGCATCTGCCACCACCCTCGCTTATACTCCCAATGGAGCCGGAACGAACCGGCGCGAGGCAGGACCTCCAGACGGGCCTGCCCGCGGTCCCCGATGAGCCAGAAGGTGAGGACCGGATCGCCTCCAGCGCCGTAACTGACGTCCGCGTCCTGCGCGTAGACCGCGTCCTCCAGCAGCAGCGACGCCAGCTTGGCGGCGAAGGCGGCCCCTTGCTCCGGCTCCGCAGATACCGTGACGCAGCCGGTCAGGTCGCTGCCGTCCCCCAGGCGCTCCCAGCGCCGGAGCGCAACCTGTACCCTCTTTGCTCCCAGCAGGAGCGCAAGGGCGTCCGGACCCAGTCGATCTCGGGCCAGCACACCGGGGATCTGGCTACCGCAGGCGGACAGACCTTCCGCCCCGGCCGGCAGGGCCATGCAGCACAGGCCCAATGCAGCCATTGCAGAGCAAAGCAGGGTCAGTTGTAACGCGCGAACGGACAGCGTGGCCCTCCTCTGAAACGAATCGGAACGTGCACTGGAGCCATCCTTCCTCCCGGCCGCGTGATATCCTTCATTGGGCGGGTGTGCGGTGGTTCACTGCGCGGCGGCCGGGCAGGTGAGATAATGCGCTCCAGTGGCCGATGTCGGCCCGTGCACGAACCGCGAAAGGAGCTGATCATGTGCACATCCCGAACCGGGTCCCTGCCAGGACGCACTCTAGGAATCCTCCTGCTGGGTCTCGCTACCGTCTCCACCCCTACTATCGCGCAGCCGCCGCCCACCGGCGCGCCGGAGCGTCCACGCCCGGGCCTGTCGCTGCCGCCGCGCCCCACGGGCAGCTATTTCCTCTATGAGCTCGAAAAGCCGGACCTCGCCACCCAACACGCTCAGCAACTGGCGCGTGTCCTGGGCGTGCGTCCCTTCAACGGCCAGCCCGCCCCGCGCATCGGAATGCCGATGCCGGAGCGCGGCGTGATCACCTTCCATGACCAAGAGGGTCCGACCCGCATGGTCTACCGGGAGCAGGAGGGGTTCGCCGAAGCGTTCCCGCACCTGCAGACGGAGATGGCAGCCGCGCCTGCCCGCCCCCAGGCCCTCCAGTTGGCGGAGGGATGGCTCCGCCAGAACGCGCTGATGCCGGGCGACGCCGCCCAGTTCCGCGCGGCGGAGGTAACCACCACCACCAAGCAGGCGGGCACACCGCAGCGGAAGGCGGCACCGGTAGACGTGCTCCACACCGTCCACTTCCATCGCATGCTGGACGGCCTCCGGGTATACGGACCCACCTCCATCCTCTCGGTGGACGTCGGAGCGAAGGGCGTGGACGGCTTCGTCCGCACGCTCCGCCCGCTGCGCCGCGCCGCGGCCGCGCAGATCCGGCCCAAGCAGGAGGCACAGGCGGAGTTCCTGCGCGCCATGAACCCAATGGTCAGCAAGATGCGCGAGAAGACGCCGGAGACGCAGCTTGAGATCCTGTCCAACGACCTGATCTACTACGAGCAGGGGAAGAAGTACGCGCAGCCGGCCTACCTCATCACCGCCCAGATCACCGGCCGGAACGGCATCAAGACCGGATACGTGCGGGTGATCCCGGCGCTCCGACAGTCGCCGGAGCCCATCATGGAGGGCATGCCCGGCATGATGATAATGCCCAACACGCAGCCCCGAGCTCCCCAGCCCCAGCGGGCGGATGCCGCGCCCGTGGACGACACGGCGGCCCTGCCGGCCTTCTGCGGGACGGGCGGACTGTGGCAGGCCAACCCGGTGCAGTACGGCATGTACATCGTGCGGGACGACGACTCCTGCTGGCTGAACGACGCGTGGAGCTTCCACACCAGCGTGGACTTCTGGAACACCATCATCGGCCATCCGTGGTACCACCTCAATCCCACCCATCTAAAGGATTACTACTGGGATGAGCCGTGGTGCTGGGAGGCCGCTTTGGGCGTGCCGGACGAGAGCCGCTACTATGTGGGCACGGACGACATGGTCCTGATCGAAGGCCATGGCGCGCCGTGGGAGATCACCACGGAGAAGAACTGCTGCGACGTGATCGACCTGACCAAGATCGCCGGCTACGGCGGGTTCAACGGCTCGGGCGGCGTCACCAGCTACGTGGCATGGCACTCCTGCGACGTGATCCCCGCGCCCGGAGACAGCTACGGCGGCAACTACCAGTCGCCCGCCTCTCCGTGGGACGTCTGGTGGAAGATCTTCAACGGCATGCGCGGCAATTACGGCTACCACACCACCATGTTCATCTGTGATGGCGTAGGCGGAAACTTCGGACAGCAGTGCGGGATGGGAGTAGCCAACCTCAACGGCTGGTTCCACTCCATCGACAACAACGTGTTCGGCCACCTGAACGGGTGGGACTACGGCAGCGCCGTGATTATCTCCGGGCACGAGAACGACTGCATCTACGACACCACCCCGGCGACGGCGAACAGCCTCACCATCTGGTGGCAGCATCCTTAGCATTGGTCATAATCTGGTTGCAGGCGCCGTAATCCGGCGCCTGCAACCAGATCAGTGCGGGAACACCAGGTATTGCTGGGCGCCGGAGAGCATTCCGTACAGGCCCCAGAAGGCGGGGACCACGTAGTCGCCCAGGATGAGCCCCAGCGCGAAGGGCAGGAGCCGGCGGTACACGCGGATACCGCCGTAGCGCACCGTGAGCCACTTCGCGAGCCACGCCAGGAAGAACGGGCACCACATGTAGTCCATGCTGCTGGTAACCGCCAGCGCGTAGCCCAGCGGATGGAGCGGCCACCAGGGGAGCCGCAGCCGCAGCAGAGAAAGCCCCATGGCAATCGCCGCGCCCGCCGCAGCGCCGCCCAGTCCCGGCAGGTCCCGCGGTGTGGGCACGCTCAGCAGCGTTGCCGCCTGCTGGAAGGGGGCGCTGCCCACGGTCGTCAGCCAGGGCCGCACCTTGGCTGTCGCCGCCCCATAGACGTAGTAGATGTGGAGGTGGGCCCAGAATGCGCAGAGGATGCCGAAGGCGGATGCCCACACCAACGGTCCCGCCAATGCCGAGGCATGGAATCCGCCCGCCTGCGCCAGCTTGGCCGCCTGCATCTGCTGCGGCATCGGGTTGTCCCGCATGTCGCTGGTCCATGCCGTAAACCCCTGCAGGATCACCAGGTCCCGTGCGGAGAGCTGATCCGCCCCGGCCATATTGAGCGTGAAGTCGGTTGGCGACCAGAGCGGCGCCCATGCCCAGCCGGCTCCGGCCTCCGAGACGATCCGCGCCAGCGTCACGGCGAAGCACAGGTACACCGCCACGAAGAGGATGGCGAGCGGCAGCGCGAGCCCGGCCGCCCGGAGGAAGCCCACCAGGAACAGCGTCCCCGCCGCTCCGCCTAAGAGCGCCACCCGGCCCGGCAGCAGCTCCGACCCGCCCGACCGTGTTCCGCTCCATGCCCGCGCGATAGAGCGCCGCGCCATCCAGACGGAGAACACCGCGATGGCAATGAATGCCCCCAGGGACTGCTCCTTGATGTAGGGGGCCCGGTTCGCGGCCCCGGAGCCGCCCACCTCCGCAAACCCCATGGCGGCGCACGCGATGTTGGCGGCCTTTACGAGGAGATAGAAGAACCAGCAGGAGAAGGAGACCTCCAGCGAGAGCAGGTAGGCGATGCCGATGGCGAACGGGTAGAAGGCCAGCCGGAACATGCCCGCGGCGTTCCACGGCGACGCCGTGAGATAGACGTCGAGCTGGTTCGGTCCCACCGGCTTGATGGGCAAGGTGGGAATGGCCGGGAAGAGATAGCTCAGGAAGTTGACGCTCTCCAGGGCTCCGGCCACCAGGAATCCGGCCCACATGGCGCGGCTGCCCCAGAAGCCACCGGGCTCCATCTCGGACATCTGGAGCGGGAGCAGCACCAGTGGAAAGGTCAACCGCTCCTCCTCCACCCACTGCCGGCGCAGCAGCGCCGTGGCGCAGAGCAGCACCCAGAAGATGGCGAAGATGAAGCCGCTCCACGCGAGCACAGGCACGCTCCACATCCGCAAAACGGCAGGCTGGTAGAGCGTGGAGTGCCCGCGGAAGAAGCCGCGCACAAGCTGGGTGTCATGCGGCGCCAACCATGCCGGAATATGCGGCCACAGGCGGGCGGCCCAGCGGTTGCTGGCGCTGGCGTAGTAGTATGGCGCCGGAAGCTGGTTCACCAGGAACTGGACGAATCCAATTCCTCCGGCGCAGGTGCCCATGCAGAGCATGCCGTAGAGCGTCAGCAGCTCCGCGCGCGAGAGGGACAGGCGGCGGGCGACCCGGCACAGCAGCAGGTTCAGCAGTGCGAAAAGGCAGAGCAGGACAACCGGACCTCGCAGGAGCGAAGTCTGCGTCCAGAGCAGCGCCTGCACCACCACGTAGGCGTAGGTGCCAAAGTACGCGCTGAACACAAGAGCCAGGCTGCCCAGGCCGTATACCGCCCAGGCTCGCATCGGCTGGCGCGTGGAGAAGGAGTCGGGACGGATGAACCGGCTTTCGGTCCCCTCGTCCACGCCCTGTTCCGCGGAGCTCCGCAACCCGGGAAGACCCATGCTCCCCAGTTCCGCCTCTACCGCACTAATCCTCGTAAGATTCTCCGCCCTGGCCCGTCTATATGCGTGAAGACGGCTCCGCGGGCGGCGCCTCCCTGATCAAACCGGCGGCGGAGCCGTCCCACCAGAATCCGGTCCATACCCGTCCCCCTTTACAGAAGGAGAGGCGACATGTCTGTGCGCGCCAGGGCAGTAGTTGCTAGAATTGCTATATTTGCACCGCTTACGCTGGCGATGGCGGGGCGTGTCCGCGTGGGGACCATTCGCCCGATGGGCTCGGAGGCGCAGGCTGAGCGCACCGTCGAGTCATCCGGCAAGCTGCCCGATTCTCAGTACGTGATGGACCAGTCGGAGGCGCTCCTGCGCCTGGTCTATCCTGACCTCGGACCTGCCAGTCTGCGCGCCTCGTACTATGGCCACTCCACACCCAGGCGGCCGTCGCTCGGAGCCTGGGTGGTGGAGTGCCACGGAACCGACGGAATCTATCGCGGGTGCTTCTGTTGGAAGATAGAGGGAAACAAGGTGGACCTGCTCGAACTGTCGCGCACGCGGCGTCCCGAGTCCAATCTACCGGCAATGACGGAGGAGGAGGTGCGCGCCTGGGCCATTCGGTGGCTGTGCAGGCTGGGCTGCGTCCAAGAGGGCGAGCCGGTAAAGCTGCAAACCATCTCCCGGACGTGGCCCACCACATTCGAGTGGAGCTCGGCCTCCCACGCCGGGGGAATTGGCGTAGATGAGCGTACGGGGGAGCTGGACTACCTCACGAGTCTGCGCCGCGGCGCGCGGCCCTATGTGAGCGCGGAGGATCGAGCAAAAGCGTATTGAGGGAGGGGTTTCCGCTCCCGCTATGACGAAGCGCCCGGCGCCCCGCCGTCTCCCGGAGCACGGGATTCGTCGCTCCGGAGACGGTCCCACTCCTCCTGGAATCGGGCCGCGCCTCCCCGCTCCAGCGCACGGCGAAGCCTGGCCCGGCGCTCGTGCGCCTTCTGCCGCTGGCGGCCCGTCCGCTCTTCGAACGATCTCCATGCCTCGTACACGCATGCGAGCAGCGACTGCCCGGTAATGGGCTTCAAGAGGTAGGCATCCACCCCCAGCCGCAGCGCCTCTTCGCGGTACGCATCGTCCCCATGCCCGCTCAGCACCACCAGGCATACGGGATGCGCCTGCAGAATCTGCCGCGCCGCCGCCAGACCGTCCAGACCCGGCAGGCCAATGTCCATGATCACAATGTCCGGTCGGGTCTCCAGTACGACGGCCACGGCTTCAATGCCGGTAACGGCGCTTCCGATGACCTCCATCCCACCAGCGGAGAGCGCGGCCTGGAGGTGCATGCTGGTGATCCCCTGGTCTTCGCAGACGATGACCCGTTTGCCGGGCAACACATGTTGGTCTGGCTGCATGGGCTGGCCTTTTCGCGCGCGTGCGAAACGGATGGACGGCTTGGGCTGGATGCGCCCGTATTCGCTGCGACCGCCGGGATTCCTGGCTTCCGGCAGGTGATTTTCCAGGGATATTGCGCCATTACGCGCCGGGAGAGACGCCTGGGCTCCTTGACAGCGAGCGGGCATTACAGTATAGTTTGCGAGCAGATGGACGGATGACGGGTGACGGCAGACGGGTCCGGAATCCGTCGGTCCTCCGTCCTTCGTCTTCCGTCATTCTTATGGGCAAGGATCAGCTCCACACTGGACATGCGCGCGAAGCCATCGCGCTGAAGCGCGCGTGGAACGCGGCGGAACGCAAGCTCAAGGGGCTTGTGCCACGCCCCACATACGAGGCCTACGTCCGCCCCATCGTCCCTCTGCGCCTGGATGGTTCCACCGTTACGCTCGGCGTCACGAGCAGCTTCGCCCGTGAGTGGCTGAGGAACCGCTGCGCGGACGAGGTCCGCCGATCCATGGAGGCGGCCCTGGGCCACGCGGTGGAGGTCCACTATGAGGTGCTCCCGCAGGAGCAGCCACCGCTTTTTCTGGAAGAGAGTCCGGCAGGTCCGCTGAAGGAGGCCGTTGGCGCGGAGGTCTCGCTGCGTGGGCGTGTGCAGCGGCCAGAATGGCTGTCGCCCGTCGCTCTGAACGAGGATTACACCTTCGAGAGCTTTGTGGTGGGCCACAGCAGCCAGCTCGCCTTTGCGAGCGCAAAGACGGTGGCTGCCGCGCCGGGCCTGGAGATCAACCCTCTCTTTATCTACGGCCGTCCCGGCCTGGGCAAGACCCACCTGCTGCATGCCGTTACGCACGCGCTCCGCAAACAGCACCCCCGCCTCACGGTGGGCTACGTGGACGGCGAGGAGTTCAGCTTCCGCTACGCGGAGGCCGCCCAGACGAGCCGCGTGGAGGCGTTCCGCCGCTTCTGCGACGCGACCGATGTATGGCTGGTGGACGACTTCCAGTTCATCGCAGGCAACGAGCAGGTGAGAGAAGAGTTCTTCTACCTCTTCTACCGGCTGTGCCAGCAGGGGCGGCAGATTGTGGTCGCCAGCGACCGGAGTCCGCAAGAGCTACCGGGGCTGGAGGAGCGGGTCCGCACGCGCTTTGAAGGCGGGCTCATCGTAGAGGTCGGTCCGCCGGACCTGGAGACGCGCATGGCCATCCTGGAGCGGCGCTGCGCGGGCGCGGGGTGGCAGGTGCCGCGGGAGGTGGTGTACTACCTGGCCAACTCCATCCGGTCCAACGTGCGGAGCCTGGCGGGGGCGCTGCTCAAACTGACCCAGGCCGCCCGGCTGCTGCAAGCGCCCATCACGGTAGAGCTGGCGCAGGAGCAGGTTGGGGAGTACCTGATTGAGCGGCCTACGGGAGCGGTGCTGCCCAAGAGCGTGCCGCTGGACGCGGTGATCGCGGCGGTGGCCGAGCAGTTCAGCCTGGATCTGGAGGAGATGTCCGGGCCACGCCGTGACCGGCTGGCCGTAACCGCCCGACAGATCGCCTTCCTCCTGGCGCACCGGCTCTCGGCGGCCAGTCTCGTGCAGATAGGCGCCGCCCTCGGCGGGCGGGACCACGCGACCGTCAAACGCGGCATCCTGCGCATCGAGCAGCAAGTGGAAGAGGAGCCGGCCATTCGGATGGCCGTCCAGCAGGCTCGGGAGCGGCTGGAGAGGTAAGAGCGTTCAGTCTACCCGGAGCACGCGGTTGGCGGCTTCTGGATCCCCCAGCGGCTCGTACGCCGCCGCGGCGCTATCGCTGTAGGTCCCGAGCAGTCGCCAGTGCAGAGAGCAGAGGAGCTTGTGCAGGTCCGCATCTGCCCGGGAGATCCGGATCCAGCGCGCCTCGTAACGGCAGCCTTCCACGTCACAGATCGGGGTATACACTGCGGGCCTCCAGGCTCGGCGAGAGAGGGTGTCGGATCGTTGTATCACGGCCGCTCCTCGCCGCGCAACCTCCTGTTGTGCGCTTCAGACACCGTTTGGCCCCCCTAACGGGAGCGCGCTCCGCTGCTTCCACTGCGTGGCGGACTCACGGCGCACCATGAACGAGTCGCGCTCTCTCCAATGCGCACAGCCTGCGCACAGGCAGGGAGCGCTCCACGCACGAATCGTGCCGACAGGGCGTCCTGATCGCCGGCCGGAATGTCATTCCGAGCGCGGGTGAATGCGCGCAACGCAGAGGGCCGGACCCTGGGAGGAATCTGCTTTTTGGGGCAGAGTACGCACAGCTACCGTAAAGCAGATCCCTCGCTTTCCTCGGGATGACAGTATGCTACGGTTCACGATCTAGAGGTACTGAGTACGCGCAGCTACCGTATAGCAGGTCCCTCGCTTTGCTCGGGATGACAACATTGCTGACCGCGCTTTGCCCTACACTCTTACCTGTTTGCGGTGAAGTAGCGCTCGTACCAGCAGCCGGATTCGTCCTGATCCAGGTACCGCTCCGGATTTCCAGGCAGGTAGCGGGCGTGGCCGTCCATGAACGTGAAGGTCGCTCCGCTGTCCTTGTGGCGGTACCGCCCCTCGCACCCAAAGAGCGTTCCCACCGCGGGCGCGTCGGACCGCACCACGGTAAGGCTGTCCCCGGAGTAGGCGGTGCGCGCAAGCGACATGACGGATGAGAGGGACGCGGTGTAGAACGCCTTGGTCGCGCCGTCGCCGAGGCCCGGGTACCAGGCATCCGCCCAGCCGCTGCCTTCAAAGTAGCCGTAGGGGTCCACGGGCACGCAGGTGCCGAAGGTCAGCTTGATGGTGATGCCGTAGTGAGACAGGTACTGTGCGGCCGGTATGAACCCTGCGGAGCCGCTGCCCGGCGTGCCATTCCCGTCGCACTCCGGATTGTCGATGGCCTGGGCCGTTTTGTCGGGGTTGAATGACGGGCAGAACAGGACCTGCCTGTTCTTGATGTAGGGCTGGACAGTGGTGGTCCAGGCGCCGGCGATCTGCTGATCGAGCGGATCCGTGTCGCGGGCCGTACACCACGGAATGAGCGCCTCGTCGTAGTCCTGCGCGTACAGCAGGAGCCCGGACGCGATCTGGCGCGTGTTGGAGAGACACGCGGTGGTCCTCGCCTGCTCACGGGCGGTGCCGTACACCGGCATGACGATGCCCGCGAACACTGCGATAATGGCGATGACCACGAGCAGCTCTATCAGGGTGAATGCGCTGCGCCCCGCCCCAATGCTGGGGGAGCCGGATGGGTGTTCAGGTGTTCAGGTGTTCGGGTGTTCAGGCGCCGGTCTCTCGAGCTGTGCGCGCAGTCGTTGTTGCTATGTAAGTCCAGCATGTCCTCTTGACCTCTCCCTATCCGAGACTGACTTGCCGGCGCGAGCAGGCTATGCGGCCCGCAGCAGCGGCACGTCGGCTTCCGGTGTCTCCAGCTCTCGGCCGCGGGCAACGCGAAGGAACGCTTCCGCCATAGTCGGATCGAACTGGCTGCCGATGTTCCGCCGGACCTCTTCCAGCGCCGCCTCCCAGTCCATGGCTTTGCGGTACGGTCGGGTGGTCGTCATCGCGCTGACGGCGTCCGCAACGGCGACGAGCCGTCCGAGCAGCGGCGCCTCCTCCCCGGCCAGTCCGTCCGGGTAGCCCTTCCCATCCCAGCGCTCGTGATGAGAGCGCACAATCGGGACGATACTCTCCATTCCCGGAATGGCGCTCACGATGTAGGAGCCGAACTCCGCGTGCCGCTTCATCAGCGTGTATTCCTCGTCTGTGAGCCGACCAGGCTTGCGGAGCACCTCGTCGGGAACCCCTATCTTGCCGACGTCGTAGAGCAGACCGCCCAGGCGGATCACACGCATGGTCTCTTCTGAAAGACCAAGCTCCTCCGCGATCCAGAGCGCGTACTTGGTCACGTCGTCCGAGTGACGGCGGGTGTAGCGGTCTTTGTTGTCGACGGCGGTGACCATCACGTCCAGCACTTCGAAGGAGCTTTCGCTGCGGAGCTGCCTGTAGAGACGCCGCTCCTGCGTGGTACCCATCACCCGCTGGCCGGTATCTTTGGCGGTGTACAGGTTGGAATCGGCGATGGTCAGGAGCTCGTGGCGGCTGGCGCTGTCGCGCGGGAAGGAGGCGATTCCGAAACTGAGCGCCACCGGGACGGTGCGCTCGTCGCCGTCCTTGCGGAAGCCCTCGGCCGCCATGCGAGCGCTCAATCGTTCCGCCACCGCGAATGCCCGTTCGGGCTCGGAGTCCGGCAGCACGGCCAGGAACTCGTCTCCGCCATATCTGCCCACAATGTCGGTCTTATCGCACTCTTCCCGGAGGATGGTGGCAACTCGCTTGAGTATGCAGTCGCCGGCGGGATGGCCGTAGGTATCGTTGAACAGCTTGAAATTGTCGAGGTCCATCATGATGATGGACACCGGGACAGTGCGCTTCTCAGCCCGAGCGAGGGCGTTGTCCAGCCGCTGGTGGACTGCGCGGTGGTTGAAGAGGCCAGTGACGGAGTCTCGGTCCGCGGCATCTACGGCGGCCGCGTACTGTCTGGCGTTCTCATATGCCGTACCTACTTCCAGGCCGATGCTCTCCAGCATCTCCAGGTCGGAGTCTCCGTAGCCTGCCTCCCATCGCAGAACCGCGACGGAGCCCAGGGTGCGGTTCGGCCACTTGAGCGCGGCACGCAGGCAGACCCAACCGCTGTCACTCTCGGCTATCCCAAGCTCTCCCGCGCTCAGCGCCTGCGGTTGATCCGGTGCCGGCATCTCAGCCAGTTTCTCCAACAGTTTCGCGTGGTCGCCGAAGCCGTGGTGTCGAACAAGGTTCGATGCGGCGTCTCCATCCAGGGCGTCGTCGCACAGCGAAATGGCGATGGCGTCCGCCCGCATGGCCTCCTGGGTGTGGTCCAAGCCCGCTGCGAGAACCCATCTTGCGTCCAGGGTATTGTTGACCGCCTTTGCCAGCTTGTAGAGGGCCGTGAGCTGGCGCGTGCGGTGATGGACGATATGCTCCAGATTCTCGTTGAGCACGGCCAGCTCACGCGTAAGGTGCTGGTTTTCGAGGAAGGTGAAGATCTGGCGCACCACCACGAGACTGATCAGGATGGAGCCTATGGCAAACGAGGAGACGCTGATCCGTTGGCTGATCACATATTCGTGGACCGTGGCCGTTCCAAATGCGGCTCCCGCAGCCACGTACGGGAAAGCGAATACGAATACGGATCGGGTACGGAGAGAGTCCTGTTTCTCCGCCCCGGCAGACTCCTCGGAGGCCGGGCCCGGCCACCAGCGCCTGGAAAGGGCGCCCAGCCCGATGAGCAGGTAGCCAAAGGAGAGGGACCAATCGAACCAGCTTCCGGTCTGATACGCGTTGTGCAGGCTGTAGAGGGCGTAGGTGGTATCGAAGAACGCTATGAGGACCATCCCCGCTGCCAGCAGTGCCAGCGCCTGCTTGCGCGGTCGGTCATTCGCGGCCGCCCCGTAGAGGGCCAGCGCCCCAAACAGCACGGCGATGTCGCCAAGCGGGTACGCCATACTGATGAGCTTGGCCAGCAGAGAGACGCCGGACTTGCTCCAAAGCTCCTCCACCAGGAAGTGCCAGCTCAGCACGGCTACGCTGCTGGAGGCGATGGCGCTATCCAGGAGGCGCCGCACGCGGGCTGCCGTGCTCATCTTGCCGAACATAAGCAGCACGCCCACCACCAGGAAAGGGTACGCGCCGAGATAGCCTATGTCGGCCCAGCCGGGCGACGGAACCTCGACCCCGCGGATGGTCTCGTAGTAAGTCCACGTAGCCTGGCCGACGGCGAAAGAGAGGGAGGCGGCGCCCACGAGCGCCCAACCGTATTTGCGGGCGGGACGCGCAGAAGGCAGCGAGCGCATGCACGCTATGCAGCAGAAGAAGGCGAAGAGTGGCGGGAGAATCTGGTAGACGTCGTTGAAACCGTGATAGAACTGCTTGCCACCCGGCCGCATGACAAGCATGGCGATAAAGACAACCGCATAGAGGAGTACCGCGGCCATCGTGGCACGCTGGCGCCAGTTCCAGGTTCTTGGGAGCATCTGTTTCCTCTAGCGGCTGGTGCGGGTCGTGGGAGGTTGCGGCGCAGCGGGGCGCGCGAAACGTATCGCCGCACGTTTATTCCACAGGACTGCACAGACCCTAACATCCTTATCGAGATCATTGAGGGACCATCAGTGGAAAAGCGGCACTCTTGCCGAGTGGAAAAATAGCAACCCGGCATAGACAAAGGCCGGTCACCTCAAGGTGGACGGATATGGAGGGACCATTCTGGGGCGATGACCCGCCGGAGGTCAGCGGGAGGAGACGGCTTCGGTGCGCCCCCCGCGCTGGCGGAAGGTGCGGAACTGCGCGCCGTAGTAAGAGCCGACCACCAGGATGGCCGCGACCCCCTGCGCCACGAGGCTCTGCACGTTAGGAAAGACGGAGAACCAGAGGCCCAGCCAGGCAGGGAGCGAGATACCGATGGGCGTGGTGCGCAGCCAGCCCGCCTGCTGCATCTCCTGCACGCTCTCCCCGACCATCACCAGGAGCACGATGCCGAGCAGCACGCCGGTGTAGACGAGCATTTTTTTGTACGGCAGACGGCGGTGGGCCACGAAGGTGAGGGCGGCCACGGCCACCGTGAGGCTCAGGCCGACTGCCGTGCCCTGGAGCACCAGCCGGTCACCCGCGCGCAGCCGGAGGTGCTGGAGGAACAGCACGATCTCAAAGCCCTCGCGGTAGATGGCCGTGAATCCCAGCAGCACCAGTCCCCAGAACGGGCGCGGGCCGCCCTGGTCCGCCGCTTCCAGCAGCTTCCGCTTTCGCTTACTGTGGTGGGCGATCCAACCGGTCCAGTAGATCTTGTGGAAGAACCAGTTCATCACCACCAGCAGCACGATAATCGCGAGGATGCCGGTCGCCGCCTGGATATCCAGCTCCGGCGCGTTCACCTCGGCAATGACGGCCACCACGATGAACCAGGTAGCGACCGTGGCGGCGAGCGCGGCGAGCCCTCCCAGCGGCACGGCACGAACGTAGCTCCGATCACTATCCCGCGCCATGCCCGCGGTGACCGCGGCAAGAACGAGGATGGCCTCCAGCCCCTCGCGAAAGACGAGGACGCTGGCGCTGAGGACCATGGCGAGGGGGCTCGCGCCCCGCGAGAGCGGATCCGGGACGCCGTGGGCGGCGAGCGCCTGCCAGAGCAGCACGGCGATGACGGCCAACGCCGCCAGAGAAAGGAGCACCGGCTCAAGGTGCAGCCGCCCGGAGGCGGCGCCCGCCGCGGGCCCGGAAAGCGGATCGGCGCTCGTGGGCGTGGATGCGGCTCCGCGCGCCTGGGAGCGCCGGGGTGAGTTTATCATCGTGTTAACGCTGTGGTTGACTTCGGTCTATCATACCGTACTATTTTAGTCCAATATACCCCCCGAAGCGGTCTCTGGTGGTGTGACATACTTAGAAAGGGACAGGAGACCTCCACCATGCCGGACGATGACGACCGCCTGGACCCGCCCCCACAGCGCATCCTCGAGATGGGGAATGCGGCCATTCGGGCGGTCGCTGAGTACTATAGCGCGCTTCGAGACCTCCCCATCCGGCCTAGCGTTACCGGCCGCGAACTGCGCGAGCGTCTCGCCGCGGACCTTCCGGTGGAGGGCGCTCCTTTCGAGGAGCTTGTCTCCTACTTGCGCGAGGAGCTCATCC
Source organism: uncultured Chthonomonadaceae bacterium (assembly GCA_964396385.1). Taxonomy (GTDB): domain Bacteria; phylum Armatimonadota; class Chthonomonadetes; order Chthonomonadales; family CAJBBX01; genus CAYNFH01. The sequence continues at coordinate 26,277 of CAYNFH010000027.1, forward strand.
CGGCCACGCGCCACAACGGCCACCCTCGGTTCTTCGGCTACATAGCCTCTCCCGGCTCGGCCGCCACCGCGCTGGCGGACCTGCTGGCTTCCGCGCTCAACCCCAACGTCACCTCCTGGCGCTCGGCACCCGGCCCCACGGAGCTGGAGCGCGGGACCATCCGGTGGATCACCGAGATCGTCGGCTACCCCCAGGACGCCGGAGGACTGTTCGTCAGCGGGGGGTCGATGGCCAATCTGTGTGGCCTGGCCGCGGCGCGAGATGCCCTCTCTTCACAGCCCGTAACGGAGACCGGCTGCCGCGGGCTGGACCGGGATCTTCGCGTGTACGTATCGGAGGAGGCCCACTTCTCCATCGCCAAGGCGGCGGGGCTGCTGGGGATCGGGCGGCGCAACGTCTGCCCGGTTCCCACCAACGCGAGCCTGCAGATGGACACGGCGGCATTAGAGGCCCGGATCGACGCGGACCTGGCGGCGGGAGCCCTTCCGATCTGTGTGGTGGGAAGCGCGGGCACGGTCGAGACCGGCGCGATAGACGATCTCCAGCGCCTGGCGGCGGTGGCCGAGCGGCATCGCCTCTGGTTTCACGTAGACGCCTCGTACGGCGGCTTCGCCATGCTCGCGCCCTCGCGCCGGTCCCTCTTTGAGGGCATCGCGCGCGCGGACTCCATCGCGCTGGACCCGCACAAGTGGCTGTATGTTCCTGTGGACTGCGGCTGCATCCTCTACCGGGAGCCGGACCGTGCCCGCGCCCCGTTTGCCCATAACGCGGAGTACACCCGCGTGCTCGGCCACGATGCGGACGAGGAGTTCGCCTTCTGGGACTACGGGCCGGAGCTCTCGCGGCGCTTCCGGGCGCTCAAGGTCTGGATGATGCTGGCTCACGTGGGCACGCGGCGGCTCGGGCAAGCCATTGAGCGGAACTGCCGGTGCGCCGCCCATGTGGCGAGCCTGGTGGACGCATCGGACGACTTAGAGATGCTGGCTCCGGTCTCGCTCTCCATCTTCTGCTTCCGATATATCCCGCGGGATCGGCGCCTCTCGGAGGAGGAGCTGGATACACTCAACCGCCGGATCCTGGACCTGCTGCAGCGGGGAGGCTCGTCCTATTTATCGAATGCGCGGATCGGCGGCCGGTTCGCGCTGCGCGGGTGCGTGCTCAACTACCGGACGACGGAGGAGGACATGCGGGTCCTGCTCGAAGATGTGCGTGCCTGTGCCGCTCAGGCGCTGCACGGTGGAGATACAGGGGCATGAAGCGCGTTAGCCGGCGCGAGCTTGTCCGGGACGCAGCCGCGGCGATAGCCGGCGGGACGCTGGCGGCATCGGCCGGATCGTCAACGGCAGGGAGGAGAAGGGCGATGGAGCGCATGGTCGGCATTCAAGTCGGCGCCGTTTCGTTCGTGGATGAAGGCGTGGAGCAGGTCCTGGACATCCTCCAGGAGCGCGGCGGCGTAAACACGCTCTTCCTGGCGGTGTTCACGTATGGGCGCGGCATTGCCGGCCGCCAGATCCCCGGCCAGCCGCTGCCGGATCACGGCAAGCAGGAGTACGACGAGGCGCAGTTCCACGGGGGTAACTACGCGACTCCCCATACGCGCTTCTACCACGGCACTCCCATACAGGTCGCGGCCACCAAGGCGCCAGACTTCGGTGACCTGGACATCCTGGCTCAGGTACTGCCCGCGGCGAAGCGGCGGGGCATGAAGGTCATCTGCTGGATGGAGGACGTGTGGCGGACCGACGTGCCGGGAGTGGGCGAGCTGCGCGAAGAGACGCTGGAGGGGAAGCCGGCGGGCACGCTCTGCTTCAACCATCCGGGCCATCGGGCCTTCCTGGAGGGGCTGGTCCGCGACTACGCCTCGTCCTACCCGGTGGACGGCATCATGTGGGGGTGCGAGCGGCAGGGCGCGTTCAGCAACGCCCTGGGCGCCTCCCACGGCGGGCGCGGGCGCAACCCGGATACGGTAACCTGCTTCTGCCGCCACTGCCAGGAGAAGGCGCGGAGACAGGGGATCGACTTCGCGCGCGTGCGGGAGGGGTTCCAGGCGCTGAGCCGCTTTGTCCATGCCGCGCGTCGAGGCGAGCGGCCGGTGGATGGATACTACGTCACCGTCTGGCGCCTCCTGCTGCGGTATCCGGAGCTGCTGGCCTGGGAGCACCTCTGGCACGAGAGCCTGCGCGAGACCTACCAGGCCATCTACCACACCGTCAAGGCGGTGCGGCCGGAGCTCCAGGTGGGGTGGCACATCTGGCACAACAACTCCTTCAGTCCTCTGTACCGCGCCGAACAGGACCTCCAGGAGCTCTCGAAGTACTCGGACTTCCTCAAGATGGTCATGTACCACAACTGCGGCGGTCCCCGCATCGCGAGCTATGTCGAGAGCGTCGGGCAGACAATCTACGGCGACGTTCCGCCCGACGAGCTGCTCCACTTCGACTACCGCGTGCTGAACTACGAGGAGGCTCCCTATCCGGAGGTGAAGAAGGCGGGCCTGAAGAGGGACTACGTCTTCCGGGAGACCCGGCGCGCGGTAGCGGGGGCGAAGGGCACGAAGACCCTCATCTGGCCAGGCATCGACATCGACATCCCGACGGGAGCGGACGAGTCGAAGTCCGCCCCGGAGGACGTTCGGGAAGCCGTCACGCAGGCCTTCCGCGCGGGGGCACACGGGGTGATCCTCTCGCGCAAGTACTCCGAGATGAGGCTCGCCAACCTGAGCGCCGCGGGCGCGGCGGTGCGGGCGCTGGCATGAACCGCCGCCAGTTCCTCCTCACCGCCGGCAGCGCCGTTGCGGGCCTTGCCGCCGCCGATGCTTTCACGTCCGGGCAGGCGGCGGCCGAGCAGCCGGCCTACGCCATCCGCAGCATCAGCCGGCTGTTCGTCAGCGAAGTGGAGGATAAGCCCTGGTACTACGACCGCGCCTTCTGGGAGCGATACCTCTCCATGCTCGCGGAGTACCGGTTCAACCGGTTCCAGCTCGCCTTCGGCCTGGGGTACGACTTCCTGAGCGAGGTGACGGACGCCTACTTCCACTTCGCGTACCCGTTCCTGCTGGCGGTGCCCGGCTACGACGTTCGCGTCGCCGGCCTCCCGGACGAGGAGCGGGACCGGAACCTGGAGACGCTGCGGTTCATCTCCGACGCCGCCGAGGCGCGCGGGCTCCACTTCCAGCTTGGCCTCTGGACGCACGGCTACGACTGGTCGCGCAACCGCGGTGTCAACTACACCATCCAGGGGCTCTCGCCGGCCAACCACGCCGCCTACTGCCGCGACGCCTTGCGGGCGCTGCTCCTGGCCTGCCCCGCCGTCCGCGGCGTCACCCTCCGCACCCACGGCGAGAGCGGCATCCCGGAGGCCACGTACAGCTTCTGGCAGACGGTGCTGGATGGCATCCGCGGCGCCGGCCGCCAGATAGAGATAGACCTGCACGCCAAGGGGCTGGACCAGCGGCTGATCGACCTGGCGCTGGATACCGGCATGCCGGTGACCGTCGCGCCCAAGTTCTGGGCCGAGCACATGGGGCTGCCGTACCACCAGGCCGCCATCCGCGCGCTGGAGATGCCGCCCCAGGGCCGGGCCGATCGGGGCTTCTTCGCCCTCAGCAACGGCTCCCGCCGGTTCCTGCGGTACGGCTACGGCGACCTGATGTCCGAGGGCCGCCGCTACCGCGTCCTGTTCCGCATGTGGCCCGGCACCCAGCGGCTCCTGCTGTGGGGCGACCCGGCCATGGCGGCGGCTTACTCGCGCGCGGCGTCCTTCTGCGGCGCGGCCGGGCTGGACCTTTTCGAGCCGCTCTCCTTCAAGGGGCGCAAAGGCTCCGGCCTGCCGGGCGGGCGGGACGGCTATGCGGACCCGGACCTGAAGCCGACGGACGGCGATTGGGAGAAGTACCGGTACGGCTACTGCCTGTGGGGACGGATGCTGTTAGACCCGGACGCGGATCCCGCGACGTGGCGCGACCTGCTCCGGCGGGAGTTGGGCTCCGCGGCCCCGGCGGCGGAGAGGGCGCTGGCCCACGCCAGCCGCATCCTGCCGCTGGTTACCACCGCGCACGACCCGTCCGCCGCCAACAACAACTACTGGCCGGAGATGTACACCAACATGCCCATCGTGGACGCCGGCCGGCCCCATCCGTACGGCGACACGCCCAGTCCTAAGCGGTTCGGCACGGTGAGCCCGCTGGATCCGGAGCTGTTCTCGAGCATTGAGGAGTTCGTTGCTTCCAACCTGGCGCACGAGCCTGACCACAGGTATTCCCCCGCGGAGGTGGCGCAGTGGCTGGACCGCCTGGCCGCAGAGACCGACCGCGCCCTGGCAGACATGGTCCGCGCGGTCGGGGAGCGGAGAAGCGCCGCGGCGCGCCGGCTGGAGGTGGACGCGCGCATCCAGAGCGCCCTCGGCCGCTTCTTCGCGGCCAAACTAAGGGCCGGGGCGCTGTACACGCTGCACGAGCGGAGCGGCAGCCACCGCGCGCTCATGGAGGCGCTGAAGCAGTATCGCGCGGCGCGGTCCGCCTGGTCTCGCGCCGCCTCTGTCGCGAGCGGCGTCTACCGGCCGGACATCACGTTTGGCAAAGCGGCGCACCTGCGGGGCCACTGGTCCGACCGGCTGGCGGCGATAGACGCGGACATCGCGGACATGGAGAAGCGCGCTGCCGGCGCCGCGCCCGGCGGCGTTGATGCGGACGCGCTGGTCCGCGCCGTGCTGGCTCCCGCGCCACCCCCGCAAGTCAACATCATCCACGAGCCGCCGGACGGGTTCCGCCGCGGCGCGCCGGTCCCGCTGGAGGTCCGCGTGGAGCGGCCAGAATCCCTCCAGTCGGTAGCGCTGCGGTACCGCCGAGTGAATCAGGCGGAGCGGTACCAGGAGGAGGAGATGCGGCGGGAATCCGGAGTATGTCGCGCCACCGTTCCGGCCGCGTACACGGATTCGCCATTCCCCCTCTTGTACTACTTCATCGTGCGCACGCGCGAAGGAGTTACCCGTTTCCCCGACTTCGGCCCGGACCTCTGCGGCCAGCCGTACTACGTCCTCCGGCAGCGATAGATTCCCGGCGCAAAGACCCCGCTGCGGACGCGATTCCATTCCGCGCTGCCGCGTTGAGAAGGCCTGACGGCCGGGCCGGGCCGTGACGCAAGAGGCGCGTGGCCCCTACTACTCCTTGATTCACCGATTCTCGCGCGCAGCCGCATGCGGGGCGGCGAGCCTCCCTCGGACCCCGGACCCGCCGCGTTATGCTGTGCCAATCAAGGAGGAAAGGCTCTATGCGCAAACTAAAGATGGGCTCCCTGTTGGCCGCCGGGGGGATCGCCTGTTCAGGGCTGCTCGTGCTGCTGGCAGGGTGCGGCTCCAGCGATAATGGCCCCAGCATCCCCAACCTGCCTAACGTCTTCACGCGGACCAACCTGGTGTCCGACAAGGCGGGGTTCACGGACTCGGCCGGGGCGGCCGCGGTCACGGACCCCAACCTTAAGAACCCCTGGGGAATGTCCTTCAGCCCCACCTCACCGTTCTGGATCTCGGATAACGGCACCGGCGTCGCCACGCTGTACGACGGTACGGGCGCCATAAAGCCGCTGGTGGTGAACATCCCCACGCCGACCGCCGCCACGGGAGGCGCGGTAACCGGGCAGGTGTTCAACCCGACCACGGATTTTGCAGTGACAACGGGTGCCCCCGCGCGCTTCATCTTCGCCACGGAGGATGGGACGATAGCCGCGTGGGCCTCCGGGACCAGCGCGGTGCTCAAGGCGAATAACTCAGGGGCCGGCGCCATCTACAAGGGGCTGGCGCTCGGCACCAACTCCACGGGCAACTTCCTGTTCGCCGCCAACTTCAACGCCGGCACCATCGACGTTTTCGACAAGAACTTCGCCAAGGCCAACCCGAGCGGAAGCTTCACGGACCCGAACGTGCCCGCTGGCTACGCGCCGTTCAACATCCAGAACATCGGCGGCAGCCTCTACGTGACGTACGCCAAGCAGGACGCGCAGAAGCACAACGACGTGCCCGGGGCGGGGAACGGGCTGATCGACGTATTCAGCACCGACGGGCGGTTTGTTCGCCGCTTTGCCACCGGCTCGGCGGCAGGCGGCTCCATCTCCCAACTCAACTCGCCGTGGGGCATCACGATGGCGCCGGCGGACTTCGGCCGGTTCAGCAACACGCTGCTGGTGGGGAACTTCGGCAGCGGCCAGATCGACGTGTTCGACCCATCTACCATGGCCTTCCTGGGCCAACTGGACGACGCCACCGGGCAGCCGATGACCATCCCCGGCCTGTGGGCGCTCGCATTCGGCAACGGCGCGGGCTCAGCGCCCACCAACGTCCTGTTCTTCACCGCCGGGATCAATGGCGAGCAGGACGGTCTCTTCGGATCTATCGCGCCCGCCACGCGCAAAGTAAGCGCCCGCAAGTAGGCAGGAGCACACCGGCTACTCGATGCCGGCCGTAACAGCGGCCGGCATCCAGCCGGGATACGGGCCGTAGTCCTCGTACGTGAACGTCCCAGGCGAGGTGATGGTCCACAGGGAGGCCGCCCCCCGCGAGTCCCGCCACAGGATGCGCGGCAGGTTGTTCTGTCCCACGGCCAGTACCGCGGGAGTCCATCCCGGGTAGGGACCGTAGTCGTCCGGCGTGAAGACTCCATTCGTCCCGAAGGTCCACAGCGAGAGCTTGCCATCCGTCCGAACCCACATGATCCGCGCGAGATTGTCTCCTCCCACGGCGATACCGGTCACCGTCCAGCTCGCATAGGGGCCGTAGCTCTGCTTAACCGCCGTACCGGGAGCGGAGATGGTCCAGAGGGTCGCTCCACCGCCCGGCGTGCTCCAGAGGATGCGGGGCTGGTTGTCCGGACCTATCGTCAGGCCCGCCGCGCTGGCGCCGGGCGGAACGGGATAGTCGTCGTACCGGAAGCTCCCGGGCGCGTCGATGGTCCAGAGCGAGGCGGCGCCGCCGTTACTGATCCACAGGATGCGCGGCTTATTGTCTGGCCCCACGGCAAGCTGCTGGGGCGACCAGCCGTCGAACGGGCCGTAATCCTGGAAGGTGAAGGAGCCCGAGGGATTCACGGTCCAGAGGGAGATCTTGCCGCTCGTATGCCGCCACAGGATCCGCGTGAGGCCGTCCGCGGTCCCGACCGCCATGGCCGCGGCGGTCCAGTCGGGGTAGGGCCCGAAGTCTTTGAACACGAAAGCTCCGGGACTGAGGATGGACCAGAGGCTTACCGCGCCGTCGGACCGAGTCCAGAGCACGTGCGGGCGGGTGATGGCGGCCGCAGCGGCGATATCGATGATGCCGGCGCCGAGCTGGCCCTGCAGCGAGGGGTTGGCGGCAGTGACCGAGTGCGCCGTGGCCTGGATCACGCCCGCCACGGCGGAGGCTGTGAGGGCCGGATGCTCGGACAGAACCAGCGCGGCCTCCGCGGCTACGAACGGTACGGAGAAGGATGTTCCGGACCAGCTTGCGTAGCCGCCATCCGCGTAGGTGCTTCGGATGCCGGTCCCCGGTGCGACCACCGAGATGTCGGGCCCATAGTTCGAGTAGTCTGACTTTACGTCGTCTGCTTCCACGGAAGCCACCGCCATGACCCCGCTCCGCAACGCCGGGTACTGGATCTGGTTGGTCCCGTCGTTGCCGGCGGCGCCCACCATCACCACCTCCGCCGCCTTCGCCTCATCTATCACGTTCTTCATGGCCTCGCTGAGCCGCGAGGAGCCGAAGCTCATCACCACCACGCGGGCGCCGGCCTTCACGGCGTAGTGCAGGCCCTTGGCTACCTGCATCATGGTGGCGGTGCCGTCCCCGTTCATCACCCGCACCGGCAGGATGCGGGCGTCTGGCGCGATGCGCGCGACGATACCGGCGATCATGGTGCCGTGGCCCACCGCGGCGTTGGTAGTTCCATCCGCCACGTCATCCGGCGGGCTAGTGGGGTTGAGCACGTTGTAGCCCGGCAGGTACACGCCCTGGAGGGCCGGATGGGTGAAGGTGGCGCCCGTATCCAGGACCGCAACGATGGTCCCGCTGCCGGTGGTATAGCTGCTCGCCGCGCCCACGTTCACCTGGGAGTAGGCGCCCTGGTTCACGTATCCTCCCGCGTCCGGTCCCTTGTCGAAGGCGAAGTGGTACTGCTTGCCGCGCAGCTCTGTCTCCGGCAGCTTGTCCTCGGTCTCGGCCCAGAGGGTGCGGGGATCGGCCGCGAGCTGGGTGGCGTACGTATCCTCGCCGCCGGTTGGGGCCCGGAGATCGTAGATGTTCAGATCCGGGAGGCTGTCGAGAACGGCCGTGCCGTGGTCCGCGGCGTACGCCTGGATGTCAACCCCAGGCTGGACGCGGACGAGGACCTCGCTGGAGACGTTCCCGTCCGCCCGCGCGGGGAGGGCAAACGCAGAGGAGACGGCCACTAGCGATATAGCGCAAAGCGTATGCTTGAGCTTCATGCGGATGACTCCACCATGGTCGCGGCGACGCATTTGCGCCGGGCGGCCGGGCTTAATATTCCGGGGGACGTGTTGCGGCAGATGTCGTTCCGGGGATACCACTATTGTACCAAGCGGCGCCGGACAAGGTCGAATCCCTCGCTCTGACCTATTCCCCCCCTGGACAGGAGTCCATCTCCGGCTGGATTGATACATCCGGCGGCACAATCCGGCGTGCCATCGATCTTCTTTGCGGTACTGCATCGCCGCATGTATCTATTCCGCCCATAGCATCCTCTGTTTCTGCAGCAGGCGCCTATTGAGCAGCGCCTCACTCCCCGCACTTGAACGCGGGCCCGATCTGTGCGGTTGTCACCATGGCGCACAGGACTTCTTGGAGGAGACAGATGGCAGCTATGAACAGGCTTCTCAGGCTCGGCGCGATCCTCACGGCGCCGGTGCTGATTACCGGATGCGGTGGAGGGGGATCCGCGAGCGGTCCCGTAGGTGCGGGGCGGAGCGTCTCCGTATTTGCGACCGACAGCCCACGGGAGGACTTCGATCACGTGTGGACCACTATCCATCGGATTGAGGTCATTGATGCGAGTGGCCACTCACAGGCGGTGATGGACGACGCCGTCGGCGAGACGATCGACCTGAAAACGTTGCGCGACAGCCAGGGACAGAGGTTCGCGCTTCTGACCAGCGCCAGAGTCGGTTCCGCGCCGCTGGCGGGGGTCCGCGTCACCATCGGCAAGACGCTCACCCTGGTCCCGCGCGGGTCCAGCGCGGGGGCTTCCATGCCGGTGGCGGATGACGTGCCGCGCGACGGAGCGGGTAACGCGCAGATTTCCTGCAGCCTCTCCAGCGCCCCGAGTGCCGGCGGGGATCACGTGATCATCGATTTTGACCTGAGCTCCTTCACCGTATCCGGGGGCAAGGTGCGGCCCGTGGTGAAGGAGGGGTCCGATGCCGGTATGGGGGATGCATTGCGCCACGATCATTCTCGCTTTGACGGAGTGGTATCCAACCTCGCAGGGACGCCGCCGAACGTGACCTTCACCCTCAACCTGGGCTCCGGCGCGTCCGTGCCAGTGCGGGCGGACGCCAACACCGTGCTCCTCGGAGAGCATGGCCAGGCGGCGCCGGCGTTGGCCAACGGCGCACGGGTACGGGTGGAGGGTGTCTTTGACGCGGCGGCCAATGTTCTGGCGGCGACCAGCATCCAGATCGAGCCGAACCCGGAGACTGAGAACGAGGCGGAAGTGACCGGCGCCCCGAGCAGCATCAATGCCGGGGCGGGCACGTTCTCCGTGACCATAGACCGCGCCCACGGCCTGCTGCCCTTGGCGGCGACCGTGCAGGTGACCACCGGGGCGAATACGGTGTTCCGCGCCGGTGGGAGCATCCTGACCGTGGCGGACTTCTTCGCCGCGCTGCCACAGGCGGCCAAGGTGGAGGTCAGCGGGTCCTTCGACGCCGCGAGCAATACGCTCAGCGCCAGCCTCGTCCGGATTGAGGACGAATCGGAGCATGAGGGCCATGGCGGTCACGACGACCAAGGCTCCGGCGGCAACGGAGGCAACACCGGCGGTAACGGCGGGAATACCGGAGGCCATGGCGGCAATTCCGGGGGCGACGACCACGGCGGACATCACGACGGCGACGGTTAGGTCCGCCCAACAGAGGCGCTGCGCCGCCGGGCGGAGCAAGCGGCGCAGCGCCAGTAGGGCCGCGGAAGTCAACCATTTCGCGGCCCTATTATGTTCGCTGGTACGGTTCCTGCAGCTCTTGCGGGAGGGAGCCCGCTCTGGCGGCTCCAATACGCTGCCGAGGAGGCTGGAACCTTGCTATACCCCTGTTCAGCCCGGCATTTCTGCTCGCGGGCGACCTCGCGTACAGTGTGGCTTTCGCTAACCCTTGTCCTTGGGCTTCTCACTCCATTATCGGCCCAGTCCTCTCTTCACTTCGCCGTTGTAGGAGACTTCGGGGAGCCGGGCCAACCGGAGGCGGACGTCTCCAGGATGATCCACGGCTGGGCTCCAGAGTTTATTGTCACGGTAGGTGATAACTTCTACGACGCACCTTCCAGCATTGACGCGGACATCGGCCAGTACTACCAGGACTACATCTACCCGTACAGGGGCTCCTATGGACCGGGCGCCACGGTCAACAAGTTCTGGCCCGTGCTGGGCAACCACGACTGGGGCAACACCTATCCGAATCCCACCGGCGATCAGGCGTACCTCAACTATTTCACCCTTCCCAACAACGGCAGATACTATGACTTTGTCAGAGGGCCTGTTCACTTCTTCGCGCTGGACAGCGATGCCAACGAACCGGACGGCAACACCAGTACCTCCGTTCAGGCGCAGTGGCTCAAGAGCCGCCTTGCGGCCGCTACCGAGCCGTGGAAGGTGGTCTACTTTCACCACTCCCCATACGCCTCGGACTCCGACAGCAATGATATTGCTCCTAATATGCGATGGCCCTTCCAGCAGTGGGGCGCCAACATTGTTCTCACGGGCCACAGCCACTACTTTGAGCGACTCAACATCAACGGCTTTCCCTACATAATCGATGGCCTGGGAGGAGATCCGGAGATCTCCCTCTTTGGCCCGCCTATCGACGGCAGCCAGGTGCGTTACAGTGACGACTTTGGCGCCATGAAAGCCGATGCCGATGCGAAGACACTCACGTTCCGGTTCTATACGCGCGCCGGTCTGCTCATCGACACATACGGGATGAGCAACGATCCACTGATTCCAACGAGCCTCACGGCGGCGGCCGGGAACGGGGAGGTCTCCCTGACCTGGAGCGCCGCGCCGGCCGCTACCTCCTATAACGTGAAGCGAGCCACCGCCAGCGGCGGGCCGTACTCCCTCATCATGTCCGGCGTCACGGGCGCCAGCTACATCGACAACACGGTAACGAACGGCACAACCTACTACTACGTCGTAACTGGAGTCAATGCGACCTCTGAGAGTCAGCCTTCCAACGAAGCGTCCGCCACCCCCAATGAGATCACGCGCATCAACTGCGGCGGAAGCCAGTATGTGAGCGGCTCCGGACTGTTCCAGGCGGATACTTTCTTCCAGGGCGGTACAGCGGAGCCATACAGCGACCGCCCGATCGCGAACACGTCGGATCCCCAGCTCTACCTCACCCACCGGACCGGAACGAGCTTCAGCTACAACATCCCGGTCACGAACGGGTCATACGTTCTGCGTCTCTATTTTGCGGAATGCAGCTACACGGCAGCGGGCCAGAGAGAGTTCAACGTCAATGTGAACGGATCGGCGTGGCTCACCAACTTCGATATCTTTGCAACCGCAGGCGCGGCAAACACGGCCGTCATCATGACAACGCCGATCACGGTGAGCGGAAGGCAGGTCAAGCTGGATTTTGTCTCTCAGCTCACGGGCGTCAACGCAGTTGCCCAAGCGATTGAGATACTGCCCGCCAGCTCGGGAGCACTGAGCCTCAACTGCGGCGGCGGCGACCTCCAGACCTCGGAAGGACTCTTCTCAGCGGACAGCTATTTTACCGGCGGGACGGCCGAGCCCTACACCAGCCGGCCCATTGCCGGCACGGCGGATCCCCAACTCTACCTCAGTCACCGGACGGGCTCCAGCTTCAGCTACACCATTCCGGTGAGCAACGGATCTTACCAGGTGAAGCTGTACTTTGCGGAGTGCAGCTACAGCGGGCCCGGCCAGCGCCTCTTCAACGTAAACCTGAACGGAGCACCGTGGCTTACCAACTTCGACATCTTCTCCGCAGCCGGCGGGGCAAATACCGCCGTGGTCGTCGGAACCTCCACGGTAGTGTCGGGAGGCCAGGTAAAGCTGGAGTTTACGTCGCAGCTCACCGGAGTCAACGCGGTGGTACAGGGCATCCAGATAGCGCCCGCGCCCACCACTCCTATTCCGGTGCGCATCAACTGTGGTGGTGGCCAGTACACGAGCGCCTCCGGAACGGTCTTCGCCGCGGACGCCTACTTCCAGGGCGGCACCGGAGAGCCGTACAGCAGCCGGCCCATCGCCAACACCCAGGACCCGCAGCTCTATCTCACGCATCGCACCGGGACGAGCTTCAGCTACTCCATCCCCGTCGCCAACGGGACCTACACGCTGAAACTCTACTTCGCGGAGTGCAGCTACACGAGTGCGGGTCAGCGGAATTTCAACGTTAGCGTGAATGGCTCGCCCTGGCTGGCCGGCTTCGACATCTTCGCGGCGGCAGGAGGAGCGAATACGGCGGTCATCGAGACTACTACGGTCACTGTAACCAACAGCGTCGTAAAGCTGGACTTCGCCTCTCAGCTCAGTGGGGTGAATGCCGTCGTTCAGGCCATCGAGCTGGTACCGCAGTAGACAGGAAGGAGCGTCCGTAACAGAGAACCTCGGCGTGAATTCGCCAAAGTCGGCGTTCCGCAGGAGTGACCAAACGGATGGTTGAGCGGTGGGACATTGTGACGATTGGCAACATCTCGCGGAACCGGTACTGGGGGGAATCGGACGATCGCGCCTATCGCTCCGCCATCTGCACCTGTACCCTCGTTCGAGGCAAAGGCTTCTCCCTGCTGGTGGATCCGTCGCTGCAGGAGCGGCAGGCCATGGCGGCGGAGCTCGGCCGGCGCACCGGGCTTCGCCTCGAGGACGTGACCGCGGTGTTCATCACCCACGGGCACGGCGACCACCACTTCGGGCTCGCCCACTTCCCGCAGGCCCGCTGGCTGGCCGCGCCGGACGTGGCCGCGGAGCTGAACGGATCCGGCCAGTACGAAAAGCCCGTAGAGCCCGCCGGTGAGCGCATCTTTGGCTGCATCGACGTGCTGCCGACTCCCGGCCACACGCTGAACCACCACAGCCTGCGCTTCGACTGCGAAGGACTCTCCGTGGTCATTGCCGCGGATGCCGCCATGACCCGTGACTTCTGGCGGGACCGCCAGGGCTACTTCAACTCCGCGGACACGGAACTGGCCGCCCGCACTATCGATGAGCTGGCTGAAGTGGCAGACATCGTTGTGCCCGGTCACGACAACTACTTCCTGAATCCGAGGCCCGGCCGTCCTTGAGCCTTCCAACGACCACCTTCGGCCGCACGGGCATAGCGGTGACCCGCCTGGGCATGGGCGGCTTCCCGTTCGGAGGCGTGAACGAAGCTGCCGGCTGGAATCCGTTCACGCCAGAGGGGCGCCGGACGGCCGTGGAGACCATCCGGGATGCGCTGGATTCCGGCATCAACTACTTCGACACGGCGCCTGGCTATGGAGACGGCAACTCCGAGACCATCTACGGCGAGGCGCTAGAGAAAGCGGTTGCGCCCTACACTCTGGCCACCAAATGCGGCTGGTCCGGAGGCGCCGAGCGGGTGATCGGAAGCGTGGAGCAGTCGCTCCGGCGGCTGCGGCGCGAGACGGTGGACGTGGTACAGCTCCACGGCGGCATGTTCACAGAGGCGGACGTGCGCCACATCCTGGAAGGCGGCCCGCTGGAGGGGCTGGTCCGGCTGCGGGAGCAGGGGAAGGTGCGCTTCATCGGCTTCACCTGCGAGGAGCCGTTCACGGCGCTCCCGCTCATCGCCTCCGGCGCTTTCGACGTGGCGCAGCTCCGGTACAACCTGCTCAACCACCAGGCGGCGGAGCACGCCCTGCCGAAGGCGGAGGATGCCGGCCTAGGCATCGCCGTGATGCGGCCCATGACCAGCGGCATCCTCCAGCGCATACTGCAGGAGCTCGCTCCCGTGTGGGTATCGTCGCAGGACCCTTACGAGGTCTGCCTGCGCTTTGTGCTCTCCGATCCCCGGGTGGATACGGCCCTGGTGGGCGCCCGCTGGAAGCACGAGGTGGACCGCAACGTGGCGCTTGTGGAGAGCTTCGAGCCGCCGCTCGATCTGTCCGCCGTACCGCTGCGCACCGCCGGCATCTACGCGGAACAGGACCAGATGGCGGCTGTCCCCGGCGACTGAAGTCGCGGGCTACGGAAGGCGCCAAGTCGCCTTCGCGGACTCCGGGAATTACACCGGACCTGCCCGATGACGCACTAAGCGGCGCGCTCCTGTTCCACTCCCCCGGACGTAAGCGGTGTCTCTTCTGCGGCGCGATCGCGTACCCTGCCAAACAGGAGCGCGTCCAGGGAGATGGACCCGGGCCCAGCCAGGAGCATCACCAGGGAGGTCGTCAGGTAGACGGCAGCCAGCTCCCACGAACGTCCCCCCGGCGTCGGGCTGACGAACGGGTCGCCCTTTGGCAGGTGCACCATGCCGATAGCGGTAGCCATGGTACATAGGATGCCGAAGGCGGCCAGCGGCGTGAAGAGGCCCAGAACGAGGGCCGCCCCTCCACCGAATTCCGACAGCGCCGCCAGGAGTGGCAGGATGCCCGGCACGTGCGGCTGCGGCGGCATCCAGC
>CAYNFH010000028.1:0-40499 GCA_964396385.1 uncultured Chthonomonadaceae bacterium
GGCACGCCGCGCTCTGGCGCGGACGCAAGATGCTGGATCTGGGCACGCTGGGAGGCTCGCGCAGCGCGGCGTCGGCGATTAACGACGCCGGGGAGGTGGTCGGCTGGTCGGAGACATCCGCCGGCAAAATGCTCGGGTTCCGCTGGAAAGCCGGCAACATGGAGCGGCTGGAGAGCCTGGACGGCGGGCTCAGCTTCGCGCGCTCGCTCAACGCTCGGGGCGACGCCGTCGGCTTCTCCACCACCGCACAGTCTACGCTCGTCGCCTGCCAATGGCAAGGCAGGCGCTGCCGGGACCTCGGCGTGCCGTCGGGCTACGCCCTCAGTATCGCGGAGGACATCGACGACCAGGGGCTCGTTGTCGGGGATGCACTCGACGGGGACATGGAACGCATCCGGGCCTTCCTCTGGCAGCGCGGGCAGAAAAGGGACCTCGGCACGCTCGGCGGCAAGAGCAGCATCGCCGCGGCAATCGGGCCGTCCGGCAAGATTGTCGGCGCGTCCCTGCTGGCCGGGAGCGACGAGGAGCTGAACGCATGCCTCTGGGACAGTGGCCTGCCGCGGGACATGGGACGGCTGCCCAACACAGAATGGGGAGTCGCCACAGGAGTGAACCGCGCGGGCGACATCGTCGGAGCGTCAGGCGTAGGGTGAACGGAGAGCGCGGCCTGCGCGTGGCGCAGCGGCAAGCTCTACAACCTCAACGCTTTCATACCCCGCAATTCCGGCTGGCAGCTCCTGGACGCGGCGGCCATCAACGACCGGGGCCAGATCGCCGGTACCGGGCTCCTGAATGGCCGGCTCCATGTCTTTGTGCTGGTTCCGGACGGCCGATCCGATGTGGAGGGCGATGTCAGTGCATCCCCTAGACTTATCCCCCTGCTTCCGGCTGGGCTGAGGGACACTCCCGTCGGATGCCCCGACTACCATGACTATCCCGTTCCTACGGCGTCGAGCGACTTCGCTTTGCTTCGCGTGTCCCTGTTTCCTTTTACCGGCCTCCGCGGCCTTGCAGAAAGCGGCCTGGTCGTTGATTCCGGCCCAAGTGGGGCTGGGCTTTAGCTTGCGTCCAGGATGGTCCGTACCTCGTTCCAGTCGTCCGTAGAGAGCCGCCGGCCCATGGCGCCGGCCGCCTCCTCGATCTGTTCGGGGGTCTTGATACCCACGATAGCGCTGTCTATGGCCGGGTGCATGAGCGTGGCGGCCAGCACAAGCTGGGTGGTAGATAGTCCATAGCCGGAGGCGATGGGCCCCAGTCTCGCCACACGCTCGCAGAGCGCCGCAAATCGCTCGCCCTGGAAGTCGGCCACGTCTTTCCGGAAGTCGGTGAAGGTCTCGTTGCCCTTGTACTTTCCGGTGAGCAACCCTTTGTGAAGCGGGCTGTAGACCAGCGTTCCGATGTCGTTGGCGCGGCAGTAAGGCAGGATGTCCGCCTCGATGCCGCGGTCGAGGAGGCTGTACCGCGGTTGGCAGGATGCGAAGCTTCCCAGCGCGCTGCCCAGACGCATCTGCTCCACCGTCCAGTTGCTTACCCCGTAGTGGCGGATCTTCCCCTGCTCGCGCAGCCGCTCGAGAGCTCCAACAGTATCCGCGACATCCGCCAGCGGATCGAACGCATGGCACTGGTACAGGTCGATGTAGTCGGTCTGAAGCCGCCGGAGGCTGTTCTCGCAGGCTTCCAGGATGTAGCTGGGCGAGAGGTCGCCATAGCGCCGGCCATCCGGAAACCAGTGCCAGTAGACTTTGGTGGCGATGACGATCTGGTCGCGCGGAACCTCCCGGAGCGCGCGGCCCATCACCTCCTCCGCCAAACCGTTGCCGTAGGCGTCGGCCGTGTCGAAGAAGTTGACTTCTACCTCCACAGCGCGGCGCATGGCGTCGATCAGCCGGTCCTCGGGTTGTGGGCCCCAGAACCGAGGGGAGAGCTGCCAGGAACCGTAGCAGATGGGGGAGACCTGGAGCTCCGTCCGTCCCAGCCGAACCCGTTCACTCATGGTCGCCCCTCCCGTGGAGCCGTGGGCCTTTGTTGGGCCAATCTCACTACGGTGGAGTTCGCGGCTGCTGTGAGGTCGTCCTCCGGATGCCCCTCACCAGCGCCAGAACCAGCGGCCTGTGTCGTAGTCCGGGCTGGATGCATCCAATTCCTCCCACTCGGCAGCCCCACGAGCAATCCGCAGCACGAGCAGGATAACGAAGATTCCGACGCACAGGAAGCCCGCGCCGTAAAGCAGGTCGAAGTAGATAGGCCGGGTGTAGTCCACTAGATGCGAGGTGTACCGGCCGCCGGTGTTGACCTGAGTGGTGATCTCCGAGGCAATGCCATGCGCAGCCGCGTACATGCCGGCCCGAACCAGCTCGTACGCGCCGTAGCAAGCCGAAGCCGCCGCCACCAGGTACGCTCCCGCGCGCTTCTCGCTGGTATTGAGGTTCAGCTCGTACCGCAGTCCCCGCAGCCGTTCCTGGATGCTCTTCTCGCGCCCCTCCTCCGCTGCGATCTTCGCCAGCAGGTCGTCCACGTCCGGATCGCGCGGCAGGGCGTCAAGTATCCGGCGCGCCTGGCCCAACTGCCCCCGCTCGTAAAGCAGGAACGCCCGCCGTAGCGCCATCTCGCGCCGCCCCGGGTCCGGTATGCTATTGGACATGAATCACAGACGAAAGCCAGACGATGGAGGCTTCGAGAATCCGGTTCTGCCCGCCGAGGACCCCAGGCTCGCGCTCTTTGACAAATGGGCGGAAGATGCCGCCAAGACACCGGAGGAGGTCGCCCAGGAGCAGCAGATGTGGGAAGAGTTCGAGAGAGGGGTCAATCAGACTCGGCGAGAGCTGGGCATGAAGGAGCTCTGACAATGAAGACGCTGGCAGCCCCACCCGCCAGGCGTGCTATGCGGTGCAACGAAACCATTCAGGCGACTTTGGCGTCACCGGTCGATAGACCGGCCCTCTCAAGCTGTGCAAGAGCGCTCCAGTTCGCAGGAGGCGGCGTTGACTGGCTAAACCACGGTGCTCCGCGCCTCACCCATCCCGCCCTCAGTTCCTCGTGGCTCGTGTTGGCATCGTCATACCCGAATTCCGTGCCGCAGCAGGGACAAATCGCGTGCTTCTCCGGCCTCCGCCGCATCCCTTCGAATCCACATACGGGGCATGTAAAGGTATTCACTTTAGGCACTCCGAGCGGAAGTAATCGTGATACTATGAGGCTCGGTGGTCAATGCCGATGAGCTTCCACGCGCAGGGGAGGAGGGCGGAGGCGAGGAGCGCCTTCACGAGGTCCCCGGGAAGGAAGGGCAGCGCCCCCTGGATGAAGGCGCGGGAGAGGCCGCCGACGAACGCGGACAGCCAGAGCGTGCCGGCGGCCAGGATGATGGTCTCGCTGAGGAGCATGGCGGCCAACGCGCCGTGCGGGCGCCGGTCCAGGCCCCGCTCCGCGAGCCATCCCACTACTCCCGCCGCGATCGGATACGAGAACAGGTAGCCGGCCGTCGGTCCCAGCAGGTGTGTCCTCCCGGCCGCTCCGCCCGCGAACACCGGCAGCCCGGCGCCTCCCTCCAGCAGGTAGAGCGCCAGCGCCAGCGCGCCGCGCCGGCTGCCCATCGCTGCCCCGACGAGCAGCACCCCGAACGTCTGTCCTGTGATGGGCACCGGCGTGAACGGCAGCGGGATGCTGACCCGCGCGCTCGCCGCCACCAGGGCCGAGCCGGCCAGAACCAGCAGGAAATCCGCAAGCCACGAGGGCACGCTCCTGCTCGTGAGCAACCGGTCGGCAAGGCTGCCAGTTGTGATTATCCGCGTCGACATGAAAGGCCTCTTGGGCTCCTCCATGTTACCCCGAGCGCCGCTCCCTCGGAACGGTCCCCGCCGGCAGACCGTCTTTCAGGTAGCCCGGACGGGCGCAAGGAGGGAAGTGATGGTACGGGTGCCGCTACTTGGCATGGCGGCCGCCGCGGTGTGCCTCGCCGGCTGCAGTCACCAGCAGAAGGTAGAGGCGTCGGGGGCGGTGGACCGCGCGGGCCACGAGCTTCGCCAGGCCGTCGGATCGGCCAAGCAGGCGCTCGGCAACGATGCGCTTGCCGCCAAGGTGAAGACCGCGCTGAACGCCAGCGACCGGGTCAACACGTCCGCCATTCACGTGGTGGCCAAACGCCCCATGGTCTACTTACAGGGCGCGGTGGCGGACGCCACGCAGAACACGCTGGCGGTCCGTATCGCCAAAGACACCGTCGGGGCAGGAGTGAAGGTAGTCGACCAGCTCAAGGTGCAGCCGCAATCGTCGCGCGCACATGTGCCCTCCCCGAAATCTGGCCGACCCTCCGGCCATGCACAGGAGCGGCAAAGTACGCATAGCTACTGAAAAGCAGATCCCTCGTGCCTCGGGATGACAAGTTGGTAAGCTCCGGGTTTCTTTCCATCGGCATGGCTGTGGCGCTACACGACTTCTCGGAACGACCGTAGATCGGTGCGCATCCTGTAACGGGATTACCCTGCGCTCCGAGTGTCCTCGCCGCCCCCCTGAGCTACGCGCAACACGACTTCGGAAGCCGTGTCCGGTGCTCCTTGACCCGGCCGGACGAGGATCTCGGACGGCGCACTCGGTGCGCCGACGGCCCGCAGCAGCGTCTTGCCCTGCTGCTCCAGCTTCTGCCGCTCCCTCAGCACGTCCAGGGTGCGCACGGCCATCTCCTTCGTCCGTGCCATGCGTGCGCCGCCGAGCAGCGCCTCCACGTGGGGAATTGCCGCGCTCGTCCCGACCTTCTCCAACGCCTCCAGCACCTTGAACACGAGCAGATTGTCGGGATTCTGGAGGGCCTGCGCCAGGTGGGTAATCTCGGTCCGGTCGTAGAGGCCCAGGTGCTCCTGACCCAATGCGGGCAGCACCTCATGGAGCGCGGATGCAGCGGCCTCCCGGATGCGCGGGCTGCGACTGCGCAGCGCCCGCGCCAGCGCTCCCACGGACTCCGGTGCGCGCAGCCGCCCCAGGGCCGCGGCGGCCATGGCGCCCACGGTGTTATTCGCCCGCGTGTCGTGCCAGACCGAGACACCGAGAACAATGGGCAGGAGCAGCATCATGAACACCGGACCGGAGTTGAATTGCACATCCAGAGGCATTGCGACAGGCACAGTGCACAGGTATCTCAGCCAGGCCCGTCCCCATCGGCTGCTGGACGTCTCGGCGGTGGTGCCCTCCAGCACCCGAAGCAGGGTTCCGGCCGCCGCCTCCCGCTCAATCGGCTCCAGCTCCGCTCGGCCCAGGCACCAGGCCGCAACGCTCCGTTGCCGCCAGCGGAGCGACCGCGCGTTGGTGAGCGCGGAGAACAGCGGCTCGATCTGCGCCGGCCGCGCGCCGGGTTCGGCCAGGAGCTCCTCCGCGATCAGCCGGAGAGGAGAGTGGAGATCGAGCCGGCGCGCGATGTCATAGATCTCCTGCGCTTCGGCGGGCGAGGGCTTGCTCATGGCAGGATCGCTTGCTGCTTCTGCTCGCCGCCCATCAAGAGCTGTAGAAGGCTCGTCTGAGTCGTGCCGGGCGTGGACACGATCTGCTTGGCGTCCAGCGCCCGGTTGATACGCATGAGCGACTCATCCAGGTGCACCCGCGTGTACTCGTCGTACCAGCCGCTCTGAGCTGCGGCGATTCGGCCCTTGAGCGTGCGAAGCTGATCCCAGGCCAGCATCCGCGCGTCCTCCGTCACCAGCCCCGGCTTCAGGCACATATCGATGGTGGAATCCAGGTAGGCCCTCTGGAGGGCCCGGCGGAGGTTGGAGACGTTCCGCCGCTCGGGTAGCTCCGACCACACCGCATCCCGCACAGAGTGGAATAGGACCGGAAGCGTTAGCTCGTCGCCGGAGGAGCCGGTCTTGAACTCGTTGTTGGACATCCGGCGCAGCACCGCCGGGCTGAACAGCCGCATCAGCGCTGCCCGCTGGATGGACGCCATCTGGTCCCGCACGTTGAACTCCTGGCTGGAGCCCCCGGCCAGGAGCGACATAATGTCCATGGAGGGGAACGGGTCCCCGATCAGCTTCTTGTAGAAGCCGGTGGGGAATGAGAAGGCGTTCTCCGCAAAGACGTAGGTGTTGAGGAGATCCAGCGCCCTCCGCTGGCTGGCGGCGTCCACCGGCGCCATGGTAGGCTGCTCGCCCGGGTCGCCCTTGTGGTTCCGGTTCACGTGAATGCCGGCCACATAGCGGCTCGCCACCGCCGCGGCGCGCGTGTACAGTCCCAGCAGTCTTTCGAAGTCGCGCGTGAACTCCCAGTAGCTCTCGCCCTTGCGTGGTACCCGCTCGGAGAGGTGCATCAGCATGAACCGGCTGGTCTGGAGCATCCGCGTCCAGTAGCCCAGTGGGTCCTTACCGAGGTCGAAACGGACCACCGCCGGGTCGAACATGTCCGCGATCTCGTCGCTCTGGTAGGCATGACCCGGCTCGTTACAGCGGCTCGCGATATCGCGCAGCTTATACAGCTCCCCATCCGGCGTTCGCGAGTCGATGGGCGTGTACCCATACTGGATGGCCCAGATGTCGTAGGGGCCGATGGTCGGCTGGAAGTAGTCCACGCCGCGCTGCCGCAACGCCGCGATGTTGAACGGGTTGTAGTCCATCACAGAGGCGGAGATACCCGTGTTCTTGATGGTGTTTTCGTCCTTCAGCTCGTCCAGCGTGTGGTAGGTGCTGGCGATGAAGTTGTGCCGCAGTCCCATGATGTGGCCCATCTCGTGGGACACGACCTCACTCAGGAACGAGTTGATGTACGCCTTCTCCTCCGCCTTGGACCCGGGTGGAGCGAGCATATTGAGCGCCATCTGCCCGAACCACGCCTGCTCCATGGCGCCGGCTCCGAACTGGCACCGGCGCGGGTCCATGGATAGGGCGGTGGGAGCGGGCGCGTCCTCAAAGTAGCTGGCGGGATCCACCAGGTGGGAGCGCTCCAGCTTGGTAAACCGGACCAGATTGGAATCCACCGTGATATTGGCATTAAGGATCTGCCCCGTGAGCGGGTTGATCCGGAACAGCGCCACCGCGTAGCCGTTCTCCGGCGAGGTGACCCAGCGGATGGTGTTGTATCGCATGTCCGCATGGTCCCAGTCCGCGTTGTCCGGCATCTGCTTGACCACAATCGCGTCCTTAATGCCCACCTTCTCGAACGCCTTGTTCCAGCGCAGCAGCCCCGCCCGGACGGCATCCCGATACTCCAGAGGGATGGCGTTGTCCAGCCAGAAGACGATGGCCTTCTTGGGCGGGGAGAGCGCGGCCCTTGGGTCCGCCTTCTCCATGTCCCACCGCACGATGTAGCGCACCTGCTGGTCGTACTTATCGTCCGTGCCAAAGTCCTGGTACTCGGTCAAAAAGTAGCCTACGCGTGGGTCCGCCAGGCGGGGCTTGTAGCCGTTGTCCGGCAGCGGAAACACGTTGTAGATCACATTCAGCGGCAGACTGCGGGGGTCCGGGAGTGTCTGTCCGCCCATTAGCGCTGCCAGGCCGCCGCCCATCCCCTTGGTGAAGTGGTACGCCGTCTCCACCACCAGGTTGTCCGGGAAGTTCTTCATGGAGACCACGTAAGTCTTGTCGCGATCCATCACGTACCCGCCCGCACCGGGCATGCCCAGCAGCGAGAAGATGCCCCCAAGCTGGGCGGTGATCTGCGCAACGTCGCTCCGGAAGAGGTCGCTCACGTTGATGAGCAGGCTCTTGCGGTTCGGCTGGGTCGCCTCGATCTTGAACGCCTCCAGGTATCCGTCCGCGAAGGAGCGGCGCACCGCGCGCGCCATGGGGGTCTTCTCCGGCGCGCGGAAGCTGATGTTGGGCGTGACCATCAGCACGCGGTTGTCCGGCCGCTTCACGAACTTGAAGACGATGTCGTTGATGGGGTCGCCGGCGACTATCTGGGAGGCGGTGCCGGTACTGGCGGTCACCTCCATCATCATCAGCTTATCGAGCTGGTCCTCGCGGATCTCCAGGTAAACCGTCTCGCGGCCGGCCTCCGTCTTGCGGTAGAGCGGAAACAGGCCCGGGACCTTCGTGTAGTCTTTGACGATATCGTCGATGGTCTTCTCTTTGGCGGGCTCTGCGGGCTTGCCGCCGCCGATAGGAGAGCCGCTGATCCGCTCGTCGTGCATCTTGCCGCTGGCCTGGGCGGTCATGCCGCCCATTCCCATGGAGAGGTTCTCTATCTCCGTATCCGCTACTACGGTGTCGCCGGAGGCCTTCTCCACCCATACCGTGCTGGTGGCGGTTAGGGCGGGAGAGCCTTCCGTCTCGTGGTAGGTTATCTTCAGCTTGAGGGTGTCCGTGCCGCCGGTCTTCTCCGTGCCGAGGACCTCGTAATCGGCATGGCCGGGCCGCGTCCCGGCATCAGAGTCGGCTTTGTAGTCGACGCTCCACTTATCGCCCACACCCACCGGCTGCTCGCGGAACACCGGCGTGGTAGCCACGAACATCCTGGCCTGCGTTTTGTCCTCGCCCGGCTCGGACATCTTGAAGGAGACGAGCGTGCCGTCCTTGCGGATGATAATCGTGGAGACGTTCTTGTTGGGCTCGCCCGCCGGCATGGTCTGGCCGTTGAACCGCACCTCCTCGGACTCAGTGGACTGCTCCATCGTGATGGTGCCATCCGGCTTCACGTCCGTTATCGTGATCTTCTGTACCTCTTTGGCCTCTATGTTCACTCTGTTGCCGCCGGCCTCCATGGTGAGGCTGCCCTGGGAGCTGTGGCGGGAGACCTGGCCCTTCTGGGCCTTGTAGCTGAGCGCGAAGGTCTCCGCGGCACGGGCAGGCAAGCAGAGACAGACCAGCGCATAGATGGCGAGGCAGCGGACGAGCGTCTTCATGGCTTTCTCCAGTGGATGCGGGGGGCGCAACAGGCAAGGGGCACGGGGGGCTCCCGTCCTCCATCGACGTCAGTCGGTGCGCGTAGGTTTCTTAGATGTTCCGCCCCAGCATTCCTGCCCGGCGCCATCTCACGTCGGCTAGTTCGTCTCTGAGAGAGCGTATTCGACCGCCGGGTCCATGGTGAGCGACTCTCCCGCCGACCAGGCCTCCGAGAACTCCGTCTCATCCAGCGAGGAACGGACAGCCTCCAGTAATCGCTCAAAGCGGGTGCGATTTGCACCCGTAAGGGTAATCTGGGATGCGTTCCGCAGCACCTGTGACGCGGCGAGCAGTCGTGCTGCCCGGACCGCCTGTCCGCCGTGCTGCAGGGCAATCTCCGCCATACCAACGCAGCAGTCAGCGGCGCCGTTGCGGTGCCGCATCTCCAGGAACATGGCCGCGGAACGCCTATAGAGCTCCCGCGCCGTACTCACGTCGCCTAGCGCCAACTCGGCCTCGGCGATGTTATCCAGGGACCAGGCGATACCTACCGTATGTTTCAGGCGCTGGTTGATGGCCAGGCTCTCCGAGTGAGCCTCCCTGGCGGCGCGATGGTCACCGAGGGCGTAGTAGGTCCCTCCCAGGCTGGTAAGCGCCGCCGAGATGCCGAGAGGGTCGCCGATCTCCCGCTGGATCGCCAGGGCCTCCTCGTGCAGCGGGCGGGCGGCGGCGTACCTCCCTGCTCTATACTCAACCCCGGCGAGTCCAGTCAGGCTCTCCGCGATGCCCTCCCGGTCGCCTGCTTCCCGGCGCAGCTCCAGACTGCGATGATACAGACGCATCGCCTCGTCCGCGTTGCCCTCCTGAGCGCGCAACGCAGCCATCTGGCTGAGTGCGGCCGCCGCCCCCGTCGGATCGTCTAGTTGCTCGCTGATCGCAAGACTCTGCTCCAGCACGGACCGCGCCTGGTCACGCAAATGGTAACCGCGGTAGAGATAGCCGAGCTGGCGCAAGCCCCGAGCGCCTGCGCGCGATGCGGGAGGGGATGGCGCGAGGAGCGCCTCCAACCAGCGGGCAATCTCGCGCCACGACGGCTCGTCAAACCAGCCCATCACGCGGCCCCAGGCATTGCGGATGCGCCAGAACTGCCACAGCGCCGTCACCATCCTCAATCCGTCCTCTCGGGCCGTCTCTGATGCACTCTCGGTGAACCATCCCATGGCCGCCCGCAGGTCGTCATGTACAGCCTCCAGGCGATCAAGCCACTCCGCGGCACCAGAGGTGACCAGCTTTGGTCCGGCCTTCTCGGCCAGGGCCAGGTACTGCGCGGCATGACGCGCCCGCACAGCTTGCTCCTCTCCCGCGGCCCGGAGCTGTTCTCGGCCGTACACCCGCGTGGTCTCCAGCAGACGGTACACCGCCTCCCCATCCTGCTCCTCCACCGCAAGCAGGGACTTATCTACGAGCTGACCCAGAAGGTCAAGGGTGGAGGGCAGAGGGGGAGAAGGGGAGAGGGGGAGAGGGGGTGATTCAGGTGAGAGGTGAGAGGTGAGAGGTGAGGGGCCGGGTGCCGGACCACGGACTTCGGAGTTCGGACCGCCGCTGCCCGAGTCCTGAACACCTGAACGCCTGAAGGCCTGAACGCCCTCTCCGCAGACGGCCTCCGCCGTCTCCAGGCTGAAGCGGCTGGGGAAGACCGAGAGGCGGCGCAGCAGCACCCGCTCCGGCTCCGGAAGCAGTTCATAGCTCCAGTCCAGAGTGGCTCTGAGCGTCCGCTGACGGGGCAGAGCGGTGGTGCTGCCGGCCGTCAGAAGCTGAAACCGCTGGTCCAGACGCGCTGCTATCTGTTCCGCCGTAAGCAGCTTCAGGCGCGCTGCCGCGAGCTCCAGCGCCAGCGGAATACCGTCCAGCCTGCGGCAGACCTGCGCAACCGCCTGAGCGTTGCCGGGAGTGAGGGCAAAATCCGGCCGCGCGGCCTGCGCACGCTGCACAAAGAGCTGCACGGCTTCCGAACCGCGCTCCTCCTCTAGGCTGCTATTCGCGGACGGAAGCGATAGGGGCGGGACGCGCCAGTCGGTCTCTCCGGTAACTCCCAGCGCCTGGCGGCTGGTGGCCAGCATTCGCAGCTTCGGAGCGCCGCTCAGCAGCCGTTCGGAGAGCTGGGCGCAGGCGCCAAGCAGATGCTCACAGTTGTCCAGGATCAGCAGCGCCCGCCGGGACTGCAGCATATCGGTGATGGAATCCACGAGCGATTGGCCCATCAACTCCTTCGCTCCTATTGCGGCAGCGGTGGCCTGGACCACCAGGGCCGGGTCCTCCAGCGGGGCGAGATCCACGAAGACCACGCCTTCCGCCAACCGCTCCGCTATCTCCGCCGCCACCTGCAGCGCCAGACGCGTCTTGCCGATACCGCCCGGACCGGTGAGAGTGATCAGGCGGCGCTGATCGAGCAGGTCGCGAAGGCTCTGGACCTCCCTCCGCCTGCCGACAAACTCTGTAAGCGGGCGAGGCAGGCGGCGCACCGGCGGGGCTTCCACCGGGGCGGGCCGGATCGTGGCGGGCTTGGAGGACGCCTTCGTCTCCGCCTCCGCGCGCAGCCGGTTGTAGAGGGCGGTGGTCTCCGGGTCCGGGTCCAGGTTCAGTTCCTGGCGGAGGAGGAGCCGAAGCTCGCGGTAGACCAGGATGGCTGCCGCATTGTCCCCCTGGCGCGCCAGGGCCTCCATGAGCATGCGCTGGGCCGTCTCGCGCAAGGGGTCCCCGAGCACGGCCCGCCGGAGGTGTGCCTCCGCGGTCGCCGCGTCCCCGGCTGTAAGGGCCTGGGTGGCAAGCGTCTCTAGAGCGGCGAGGAAGGCCTGCTCGCGCGGCTCCCGCTCCTGAAGGACCCACGGCTCTGTGCACTCTTCCAGGACCGGACCGGAGTAGAGCGAAACAGCCTCCTCCAGGGATGCCAGGTCGCCTCGCCGGATCGCGTCGTCAAAAGCGGCGGTATCGACCCACGCAGCCTCCGTCTCCAGCTTCAGGCTGGAAGGTCCGGGGGATTGGATCCGGCCGGCGTGAGTCCCAAGCACCTGCCTCACGTCGGTCAGGGCGCGCCGCAGGCTGCCATACGCCTGCGCCTGCGGACTATCCGGCCAGAGGATGCCCGCGAGCCAGGCCCGGTCCACCTCGCGGCCCTTTCTAAGAGCCAGCAGCGACAGCAGCCACTGGCCCTTGCGCGTGCGCAGGTGGGCGATAGGCCGGCCATCCAGCCAGACGCCAAAGTGCCCGAAGAGCTGGATCCGCAGCGGGGAGCTCTGCGGCCTGGAAAACTGATCCTCTGAGGAGACCGCCGACGCGCTCATCGTCTCACGCTTTCATGCGGATTCCGTCCACGTTTCTGTCCATACCAGGACGGGATACTGGTAGCACCGCGGCCTCGGGGAAAGCAGCCGCTCTCAGGCAGATTCGTAATGTGGCGGCGTATTTCCTCGCCCGCGCCGCCAACGCCCAAAGAACAGAAAGGACGGAATAGCAATGAACTCAAGAGTGGACGTGCTGGAGCGCCGGTTGGAGCGCGCGGAGCGTCGCTTTCGCGTGATGTGTGGTCTGGCGCTGGCTGTAGTGTGCGGTGCCGTTCTTGTGGAGAGCCGGCCAACGGCGCACGCGGACCAGGGAGGCGGGCTCCCGGCGCTCGACGCTCGGGTCTCGGCCCTGGAGACCAAGACGGCGCCTCTGAAGCTGATACCTGCCGAGGACCTATTTGCCGTTCCGGAAGTGGTATTCAGTGGCGTCAACGTGCGCATCATCAACGGCATGGGCAGCACCGAGACCACCAATGGCGCCGGCAACCTGATCGTCGGCTACAACGAGGACCAGAACGCGGAGGGGATAGGACCCCGCAAGCACACAGGATCGCACAATATCATCGTGGGCGAAGGAAACTACTTTTCGTCCTACGGCGGGATCGTAGCCGGCCAGATGAACGCAATCCACGGCCCCTTCGCGTCCGTGCTCTGTGGTTCGTTCAATATGGCCTCCGGAAGCTACTCGTCGGTAAGTGGCGGCTACGCCGGTAAGGCGACGGAATACGCGGCCTCCGTCACCGGCGGCTTCCAGAACCATGCCACCGGCAGCGCCTGCACGGTGTGCGGCGGCTTCTCGTGCACGGCGGCGGAGGGAGACGGGGTCAATGGCACCGCCGTATGCGCCGGAGGCTACGGCGCGTACGCGGCCGGCGACTTCGCTTTTACAGCCGGCACCGCCGGTGACCGCACGGTCCATGGCAACTTCGTCTCTCCGTAACCCTGACCGTGATCGCTGGATGAGGGCCGCGCGGCAACTCCAAGAGTAGGCCGCGTGGCCCCAAACCCTTGAAGTATCGAAAGGCAGCCGGAAGATGGCGAATTCTCAGGACGCGGCAGGCCTATCCAGGTGGCATGAACTGCCGCTCTGGACGCCCGGCTCAACCACGTTCCCGGTCAAGTACGGGCCCGCGGTCATCCGCAACATCCTGCCACACCGTCCTCCGTTCCTTCTCCTCGATACCATCACGCAAGTGGACGTGCGCCAGGGCTGCGCGCGGGGCCAACGGCGCGTGGACCCCGACGACCCCCTGCTTGCCGGCCATCTGCCCGGCAGCCCGGCGTATCCGGCGGCCCTGCTGGTAGAAATGGTCCATCAGCTAGGGCTCTGTGCGCTCCACTTCCATCGGGCCGGATCTCCCGCCGTCGTCGGGCCCAGCTTAGCGCAGCCGGCGCGGGAGTTCACCATTCTCCACGCCAGCTTCCCGGGGGAGGCGCTTCCCGGCGACGGACTCACTGTTCTGGCGCGAATAGCGGAGTCGAGGGCTGACGCGGTCCGGGTCGCGGGACAGGTATGGCGGGAAGAGGCCATCTGCGCCCTGGTCGTGATTGAGATTGGCCCTACGTCCGCTGCCGGTTATGCCGTGGTTGATGGTTCGGCGATCGACGCTCAGCCGCCGGCGCGCGCGGACGGCGGGCTGGACAGCGCCTCCTTCACCAGCGCACCAAAGTAGGGCGTGGGTGTGTAGCTCCAATCGGAGATCAGGCACGGACTGGCGCTTGGGTGCATGTCCCACGCGGTCCAGGCCAATCCATGCGAGTGCAGCGCGTCCAGCACCTGCCGGACCCAGTCGCGGGCTGGCAAACTCCCGCGCGCCTGGGGGCCGCTGCCCCACTCGCTGACGATCACGGGCAGCTCCCTGGTTGCGGTCTCCATCCGGGTGATCCACTGTGCCACCGTCTCTCCCTTGAACGGATAAGCATGGTTGGCGTAGATCACACCATTGCCGTGAGGGTCGGAGAGCTTCCTTCCCGCCAGGATGCCCGAGAAGTCGTACGCCCAGTCCAGCCCTCCCGCCACCACCACGTTCCTGGCTCCGGTACCGCGCACCGCGTCCAGCATCGCCTGCATACCG
The DNA here is from genome assembly GCA_964396385.1 of uncultured Chthonomonadaceae bacterium. Lineage (GTDB taxonomy): Bacteria > Armatimonadota > Chthonomonadetes > Chthonomonadales > CAJBBX01 > CAYNFH01. Next base: position 14,215 of record CAYNFH010000028.1, read on the forward strand.
GGGGTCTCGTAGACGCTCTCGGTCCCCGTCCGGCGGTTCTTCTCTGTGATCTGTCCTCCATTGAGCCAGATGTCCCACGTAGTGTCGTGCGGCTCGTTGTACAGGTCAAAGAGCACAGCGGGGTTGTTCCGGTAGGCCGACGCGCAGTCTCTCCAGAACGCGATGCTGTTCTCATCGGGCATAATGTGCTGGCCGACCTGCTGGCCCCATACGCCCACGTCCGACCAGTGAAGGTCCAGCACAATGTAGCAGTTGCGGGCGGAACACTCGTCGACGACCTGCTTTACCAGCGCGCGATACTGCCCGTAGTCGCCATTCTGCTCCGGCGCCTTGCCGAACCAGCGGTCCTGTGCCAGCGGCAGGCGGATGATGTTGGAGTGCCAATCCCTAATGGCCGTCCGGACCGTCTGGAGAATATGCCCCTCGCCGTCGCTTGACCACTCCATGCTCGCGGCATTGACGCCCCGCAGAAGCACGGGCCGGTTACGGCTGTCCAGGACCTGTGTCCCCTTCACGTGCAGTGCTCGCGGCATCGCCCACACCGGCATTCCATCCAATACCAGTGACGCAATGCCTATCAAGAGTGCACGCGACTTCACCTTCATTCTCTGTCCAGGCTCCTTTGCGCATCATACTAACATCTTGAATTCTACCTGGGTCACACGAAGAAAGGGCGGTCCCTCCTTGTGGGAAGGACCGCCCTTTGTGCCTTTGCGGCAGCCTCTGACTACTGGCTGTCGATGCCCGGAGCAAACACACCATGGCCGGTCTGGCTGCAGGAGATCACCAGGCCGCCAGAAGGAACGGTCTTGCCGTTGTTGGCAGTGCTGGCGCCGGTGCTGATCGCCACGCTGTAGGTGCCGCCGGAGGGGCACACAGGCGTGGAACCCAGGTTGGAGTTCAACTGCGTAAGATCCGTGGTGTAAACGTGGGTGGAGCTTGAGGTCTTGTAGGCTGCTTCCGCGTTGGCGATGGTCTGCATGTTGGCCCGGCAGGTCTTCACCTGCGAGTCAGCGACTGCGGCCAAATAGAGAGGCAGCGCCACGGCCATGAGGATGGCCAGCACAAGGATTACGATCAACAGCTCGATGAGCGTGAAGCCCCGGCGTCCCCGCCGCATCGCTTGAATGCGTCTCGTCATGTGGGTCTCCTTACCAGCCCGAGGGCGATGGTTTAGATGTGTTCGGTCTGCTCCGGCGCCTGCCGTTTGCTGCCGGAACCTTCCAGCCTGCGCTATCCCTGGAGTGGGTACTACTTTTTCGGTATGCAGCGGGCAAAACTTCACACCGGACGAGACTGAGTGCACCCGGACGGCGACAGACGGCACCGCAGGCGGGATGGGGGGACAGGTTACAGGGGACAGATTGTAGGTTGCAGGGGAAAGGCGGGGAGAGGACGGCGCACCGGAAGGACGCACTCACCGCTTCTGAAACCTGTCCCCTGTAACCTGTAACCTTTACTCGTTGGCGGCGAAGTCCAGGCTGGAGAGCCTGGTGGCTAGGCTGGAATATTTGCGGAACTTCGTGCCGCCGTCGTAGCGCAATCCGTTAAAGCCATCCACGTGGCGAGCCGGATAGTGCGTGTGGGCGGTATCCTGCTCGATAGGGAAAGGGCCGCGGTTGCCGGGGGCTGCGGGAGAGGTCGGCGTAGCCTTGCCGGTGTTGGCGCAGCCCGGCGTCTTGGCGTGGTCCCACACGAACAGCACGGAGGGGTTCACTACATATCCGTCCGGCTGGCCCATTGGTCCGTTCACGATGTAGCTCATCGCGTAGCCCACCTGGCCCTGCCGGTAGCTGGGGCAGCGGAATATTTGCTGGTTCTTAACGTAGGGCTGGAGGAATCCCGCCTTGTTCCCCGCATAGTTGTTCGGGAGCGGGACCGTGGGCTCGGGGCCGCCAGGCAGGCTTCCATCGTAGGGCGCCCACCAGGTCTCCAGCGGTCCCGTGTACTTGGTGGCGCTGGCGAGCGTCTGGCAGAGTGGGTCCACACCGGAAGAGGGATCGCAGAAGCGATACCGCGCATTCACCTGGTCGTAGTCCTGCCGGTACATGGCCAGCGCCAGCCCGATCTGCTTCTGGTTGGAGAGGCAGGCAGAAGCACGCGCCTTCTCACGGGCCTGTGCGAAGACTGGAAAGAGGATAGCGGCCAGCACCGCGATGATGGCGATGACCACGAGCAGCTCTATCAAGGTGAAGGCAGCCCCCCAAGGGAGTGCTGCGGAGCCTGCGCTCACTCGGCTCCGAGCGCAGCACTCCCCCCCCAATTCTGGGGGAGCCGGATGGGTGTTCAGGTGTTCAGGTGTTCGGGTGTTCAGGCGCCGGAATCCAGCTTTACCGTGCACAGATGTTCCTAACCTCATATGTTTCTCCTCTTGCCCGAGCGCAAGTAGAATAGGCGGTGTGCCAATTATACTTGCACCAGTTACTTCCTGCAACCTGAACACCTGAATAACCAGTAGCGATGTCCAAGAACGAACACGGCCTGCATAACAACCTCCGCGCGGCGCGAGCGCGAATGGGCTGGAGCCAGCAAGAGCTGGCCAGCCGCAGCGGCGTGACACGCCAGACCGTGAGCGGCGTGGAGCAGGGCGACTTCGCCCCTACCGCCGTGGTGGCGCTGCGGATCGCACGCGCGCTGGGCCGGACCGTAGAGGAGCTCTTCTGGCTGGAGGAGGACCTGCCCACGATCGAGGCGCACGCGGCGGGCACGGCGTCCGGGGAGACGCTTTCCCGGGTGGCGCTGGCGCGCATCGACGGGCGCTGGGTAGCGCACCCCCTTGCGGCGGATTCCGCCTTCCGCCTGGAGACGGTGCCGGCGGACGGGGTCGCGGCCAATGCTCCGCGGGGCGAGGCGCTCTGGGTGCGGCTGCTGGACACGCCAGAGCGCGTGGCCCAGTCGGTAATCCTGGCCGGCTGCACCCCGGCCCTCTCGCTTTGGGCGCGGTCCGCGGAGAGGTACCATCCGGGGCTGCGGGTGCACTGGACGCACGCCAACAGCATGGAGGCTTTGCAGAGCCTTTTGCGTGGGGAGGTGCACGCGGCGGGGATGCACCTTTACGACCCTGTATCCGGCGAGTTCAACGCGCCATTCGTGCGAGAGGCGCTGCAAGGAGGCGAGCGGGGCGCGGTGTCGCTGGTAAACCTGGGCGTGTGGGAGGAGGGTTTGCTGATGGCGCCGGGCAGCCCGCTCGGAATACGGTCGGTGGCCGACCTGACCCGACCTGAGGTGCGGCTGGTCAATCGGGAAGACGGGGCGGGCTCACGGCTCATCCTGGACGCAGAGCTGGAGAGGCACAAAGTCCCAACCGGCGAGATCCAGGGTTACGACAGCATCGCGCGGTCGCACCAGGAGGTAGCGCGCCGCGTGCGAAGCGGCCAGGCACATGTGGGTGTCAGCACGGGCGCTATGGCCGCTATCTACGGTCTGTCGTTTGTGCCGCTCCGGGAAGTGCGATACGACCTCGCGTTCCACAAGGAGCACCTGTCCCTGGAGCCGATCCAGGAGCTTCTCTCCACCCTCAGCCAACGCTGGGTGCGCACCCAACTCCAGATGCTGGGAGGCTATGACACCACCCGAACCGGTGAGATAGTTGCGGAGATAGAAGCGCCGGCGGCCACATAGGGCCGCCCCTACAAAGTTTGTCAGCCTTGTTTGGTCAGACAGGCGGTTTACCGCCTGGGCCGCTTCGGGTCCGCTATACTGAACGATGAGATTTCGCACGTTACGCTTGCTAATGGCAGTTCTGGCCTTGCTGCAGTGCGACGGGACGGCGCGGGCTATCGCTGGCGCGTGTGGGGCGGCCCCAACGCCGGCTGGTCCGCGGTGGGGCTAACGGCGGGAGTGGAGTGATAGACGCGTTCAGGAAGGCGGAGGAGGTGGGGACGGGCGGCGCGCGGACGCTGCCCGGCCGGTTCTTCACTTCGGCCGACATCTTCCAGCAGGAGCTGGAGAAGATCTTCTTGGAGCGATGGATCTGCGCCGGACGGGAGGAGCTGCTTCCGGAGAGGGGAAGCTACTTTGTCCGGTCCATCGGCACGGAGAGCGTGATCCTGCTGCGGGATGGGGAAGGGGCGGTCCGTGCGTTCCATAACGTCTGCCGCCACCGCGGTTCGCGGCTGTGCGAGGAGACCTCCGGCCGCTTCAACCGGACTGTCCGGTGTCCCTATCATGCCTGGACGTACGGGCTGGATGGGCGGCTGCAGGGCGCGCCCGGCATGGATGGCGTGGCGGGCTTCGACCGTACAGAGTATCCCCTCCACCCGGTGGCGCTGGCGCGGTGGGAGGGCTTCTTGTTCATCTCCCTTTCGCCGAAGCCGGAGCCGTTCGAACAGTCGCACGCCCCGCTTCTCGGCCGGTTCGCGCAGTACAACCTTCCGCGTCTCCGGTCCGTGCGCCGCATAGACTACGACGTGGGGGCCAACTGGAAGCTCATCTTCCAGAACTACTCCGAGTGCTACCACTGCCCGCCGGTCCATCCGGCGCTCGTGAGGCTAACGCCGGCCGATAGCGGCGAGAACGACCTGACCAGCGGCCCGTTTCTGGGCGGGTACATGACAGTCTCGCCAGGCCATGAGAGCCTCACCCTGACCGGCCGCGCCTGCGCCGTCGCCGTGGGAGACCTGCCGGATGAGGATCTGCGCCGGGTCTACTACTACACCCTCTTCCCGAACATGCTCCTGAGCCTGCACCCGGACTACGTGATGGCGCACACGCTCTGGCGGATGGCTCCCGACCGTACCATTATAGAGTGCGAGTGGCTCTTCCACCCGGATGCGGCGGCGCAGCCCGGCTTCCAGCCGGACGACGGAGTGGCTTTCTGGGACCGCACGAACCGGGAGGACTGGCACATCTGCGAGCAGAGCCAGCTTGGAGTATCTTCCCGGGCCTACACGCCCGGCCCGTACTCGCCGCGCGAGAGCATCTCGGCGGCCTTCGACCGCGAGCTCCTGCGGGCTTTGGGGATGGACGGTTAGTGATCGACTGAGCCAAGCATTGGTGTGTAAGGACAGTGAAGTTACCACGTACGTTTTGGTTCGCTGCGGCTCGGCAGGAGCCTCGCCCTCCCTGGCGGGCCGGGACGGCGCCCGGCCCCTACAGCCTCTGTTACCTGTTTCCACTTGACGTGGGGCTTGCCCCCGAACACTACGAGGACTAAACAAGCTAACGGGTGAAGCGCTGGGGGCGGATGCCCTGGACCAGGAAGGCTTCGCCCTTCTGGTTGAAATTCGTTACGGCAAAGATACCTCCGCTCCGCTTGATCTGATCCGGTTTGGCGTCCGGATCCAGCTTGCGGGCTTCGGCCAGCGCCTCCTCGGGCGTCTTGGCGGCCACCACCGGCTTGCGGTTTTCCGCTAGCTGCCGGTCGCCGGGGTAGTGGGGTACCCAGGAGTACCAGCCGGACGGCACGTAGTCCACGCGGAACCGGCCCTCCCGGGGCGCCCACGGCCCGCGGTCTTTGGCCAGGAGATCCAGGAGCTGCCGCTGCTGCTCCGGCGGCAGGGCGCTGAGCGCGGCGCCCTCCGGCTCAAAGAATTTGGCGCGCAGCGGGGGCGGACATCCCGCCAGCAGCCTGGCGAACGGACGCGGTGAGTAGTAGCCGATGGGCCGGTGCAGGGCATCCCACTCCTCCAGCCCCCAGCAGGCGACCATCGCGTCGCCGATCACCTTCGAGTCGAGCTGCTCATCCGAGAGGGAGGCCATCTCCAGCACGTCATCCAGGGGCAGGCCCTGGTTGGCATCACTGTCGTGCCGCCACCGCTCCAGCAGACGGTTGGGGACCTCCTTCTGCTTGTCCCAGAAGAAGCTGACGCTGCGCGCTTGCAGGAAGCCGTCCTCCATCTTCCAGTGCACGCCCATGGTGTCTCCGATGCGGCACAGCGCGTCGAAGAGCGGTGCGTTATCCGCCTGCAGCTCGGCGGCCGGATAGAGCTTCATGTAGCTGTCCGCCACGACGGGAAGGCCGGTCTGCCGGTGCACCTCTTCCCAGACGTCCGCGCTCTGCACGTGCGGGGTGGTGGTGATGCCTCGCTGGTACCGGTCCATCGGGATGAAGCTATCCGTGGCGAAGCTCGGCATTGGGCCCGGGTCCGCGGCATCGGCGTGCTTGCCCCGCGTGCGCGGGCAGACATGCCTGGGGTGGAGCGAGACGGTCTTTGCCAGCGCGGGGTCGCGGCGGAGCGCCGCGTCCTGGCGCGCGTTGCCCGGCTTCGAGACGGAGGGACTGCGGCCGGTGGCCAGGGTATGCTCGCCGCTGTAGCCCGCGCCCACGTAGCCGTCCGGCATTACCTGGTGGATGCCCACGTCCGCGGAGAGGGAGAGCTGCCCCAGCTCCGAGCGGTCGATGTGGAGGGTGATCATCCCATTGACGCCCGGCCGATCGTTGAAGACACCTTCCGGGCCGTGGAGCCTGGGAAATGCCTGGACCACCGCGCTGTTCAGGTCCGGTGAGAGACGGTGGGACGGGTCCGTGGACCAGCCGCTGAAAGAGAGCTTCTGGCCGCTCCGCAGCGCCATCAGGTCGGAAGGGGAGAGCTCGCGGACCAGCGCTGCGGCCGCCGCGGACTCCGTTCCCGGCTTGGGCGGGTTCGCGGCGAGCTGCGCCTCCATGTCCACCAGCGCGGCGTTGAGGTCCTGGTTGCACAGCTCCTGCTCCGCCAACTGGGCGCGCAGGTCCTGAGTGAGCTCGTAGGCGTAGCGGCCGTCCTCGCCCGTGCGCGCCCAGCGGTAGCCGAATACGTGCGTGATCTGGCGCATGAGGTCCCGCAGCGGGGTGTTCTGGCAGAAGATGGTGGCCTTTTCATCCGCCACGGAGCGGGCGGCCTGGAGGTCGATTCCGCTGGTGTCGGAGAGCTGCCGGCAGAGGTCGGAGAAGGCGGTGGCTTTCGCCGCCAGCGTTACGCGCCGGGTCAGCCGGCTGTCGACGATCTCCTTCTGGCGGCGGTAGGAGTCGAGGGCCGCCACCAGCGCGCGCCGCTCCAGTCCGGCGATACGGGGGAAGGGGACGGCCACAAAGTCGTCACCACGGCGGGCTTCGCGGTCGATGCGAGCCTGGAGCGCTTCGGCGGTGTTCTCCGATACGCCGGCCCAGCGGAAGAGGGCCGGGACGGAGTCCCCGTTGACGTAGGCCATGTCGTCGGCCGGACGGGCAGGCCGCATGATTTCCGGTTCTCGAATTTTGGTTTTCGAGGTTGGCGCGGGCGCACGGAATGGGGGCCGCGGCGTCGCTACGTGCCCACGCCACGGCGGCCGTCGGACAAAGGTCCTCGGCTGGGTAGCCCCAAGGGGCCGAGCGTCCGCCTGCGCGGACGCGGGGCGTACAGGATGGTTGGACGGCGTCGGCGGCGGAGCGAGGGCGAGCTTCCGGGGGTCTGATCCGGCCAGCGAGGCCGGGTGGCTGCGCGTCAGGTGGGCACCCACGTACGTAGCGAGGAGCACGGCGGCACAGGCTGCAGCGGCGGCCCAACGCCGCGCGACGACCGAGGGGCGGGAGCCGGAGGCTGAACCCTCCGGCTGACGGGCGCTACGCGCCGTCTGCCCGCCTTCGCGGGCAGGTTGGGGGCCGGCGGTGCGTGAAGGAAGGGCCCAGCGCAGACGGTCGGCGTGGTGCGAATCTTGGTCTACTGCGGCGCGGAAGGCAGACCAGTCCGCCCGGTCATCGGCGGGCGATTGGCGGCGGTAGCCGTCCAGAAACGCAGCGGCCACGCGGTACTCCTCCGAGACCTGCCGGCAGCCGGGACAGGCCGCCAGGTGGCGCACGAGGCACAGACGGTCGCGCTGGGACAGCTCCAGGTCCTCGCCGGCCGCCAGGAGCCGTCGCGCGTACCGGCACTCATTTCGCAATAGCATGGCTCACTCTCCCTCGGCCAGGATAGCCTTCACACGCATCCGGAGCATCGCCCTGGCCCGGAACAGCCGCACCGCCGCGCTGGCCCGGGTGCAGCCCGCAATGCGGGCGATCTCCTCCATGGGCAGCCCCTCCACGTCCCGCAGGACGATGATCTCGCGGGCGGAGGCGGGCAGGTGGTCCAGCACGCGGTGGATCACGGCCGCCATCTGGGCGTCGGAGACGGCGTCGAACGGGTCGGGATAGTGCGTGGACTGCTCCTGTCGCAGGCTCGGCAGCGCCTCCAGGCCGGTCTCCCGCCGCACGTGGGCTTTGCGGGAGTGGGTTCGGCACAGGTTGGTGCAGATGGTAAAGAGCCAGGTCTTGAGGGCGCAGTCCCCGCGGAAGGACCCGATGGACCTCCACGCACAGAGGAAGGTCTCCTGCCGGATGTCGTGCGCGTCCTCCTCCCTGCCCAGCAGATGGTAGGCGTGGCGGAAGACGGCTTCGGCGTGCGTATCGTAGAGGTCCGCAAGGGCGTCGACGTCGCCCGCGCGCAGGCGTTCCAGCAGGGAGCTCTGCGGCAGACTCATCGCGACCTCGGTGCTCGCCAACATGCGTTGTCCGGCGCCTCCTTCAGATGTTTGACTGGGTTGCCGGCCCGGGATTAACGGAATCTTTGGAGCTTCTCTGGGCGGCAATTTGACACGCGCGTGTCAAATTCGGGAGTCGTGAGTCGGGAGTCGGGAGTCGTGAGATCGGATTTCGGTGAGGGGGAGTGAGACATTGTCTCAAACTGTACATTGACCGGGAGGAGCGGCGGCACCGCATTGGCCACCGGCGTGGGTGCGGTAATTGGTGGGAGCTGCGTAAAAAGCGAAGAAAGCGTAATAAGGGGGGCGCAGCCCCCGTTCCAAGCTCAACAGGGGCAGGGTTCTCAGGTTGCGCAGGAAGCGCAATAAGCGCAGAAAGGGTGCAGATTCCGAGGGCGCTCCTCTCAGGCTTCTGATTCCCTGTCTGATTCCGGGGGCTCCTGCGGCCCTGTTCCGAGGGCTCTGCCCTCGTGCTCCCGCTGAGGGGGCTTCATTCGCCCCCTCAGCCTCCCCTCATAACGAGCCGCTGCGCGGGCTGCGCAGGCATTGCCGGAACCGCGACCGTCCCTGCGGGCCAGTTCCCGCGGGCCGGCTGCTGCCCCGCGTTCGACAGTTCTGCCGGCATGCAGCCTGGCAGGCTCATAGCAGGTTCATGTGGCACGGCTGCTGCCCCGCGTGCGGCGCTACAGACTACATAGACAGCCGGAGCCCACTCGAATGATCATGCACGCTGCTGCATTGGGCACGAACCTCCGGAATCCTGCGGAGAGGGGAGCGGGGAGCGGGGGAGCCGCGCCTTGGCCGCGGAAGCGGACAGCGGCGGGGGCCGGGCCCCGGGAGGCAGCATGAGGCGCGGCCGGTACCTTCTTCCTGAACCACTGGTCCGGTTTCCTCCGGCCGCGGAGGCTCGTGCGAGAGGTCTTTCCCCGCACCTGGGCCGCATTCTGTCTCCGCGGCCGAAGGCCGCTCCGAATCGGCGGACCCGCCGTACGTCTCCATGCCGAACGGCATTGATTGCCCGTGCAACGAATGCAGCCCGGGTTTTGGAGGGGCCTCTCGCACGAGCCTCCGCCGCCCGGTGAGGCAGTAACGGTGTGGCAGCTTGGCAGGCCGGGCGTCGCCTCACCCTGCCGCCTAGGGACCGGCCCAGGGTTCCCGCTCCCGCCACTGGTTTGAGGGAGCGGGACGCTGTCCGCTTCCGCGGCCAAAGCGCGGCTCATCCGCCTCCACTCCTCCCCCGCAATTGTGCAGCCGCGCGGCGCGGCTGCCTGGATTCTTTTAGCGGACAGCGGCGGTGTGCAACCAATGAGGCCGCTAGCGCGCAGGCTATGTTTGGGTGGTTCATACCTGCGTGGGACGGGGTTGGGCGGATCAGGGGCCAATGGCTAGGTCGAGGGCAGCGTCGGTGGAGAGGGTGCGGCCGGCGGTCCAGGCGGACGTGAGCTCCTTCTGGTCCAAGCCCACGCGCAGCCAGGCGAGATAGCGCTGGTATTCGTCGTGCTGGTACCGCGGGATTGGTGCGCCGATCTCCTCCCGCAGGGCCTCCACCCGGCCCAGGAGGCGAGCCGCCCGCTCGAGCCGGGATTCCTCTATCTCCAGGTAGGCCAGCTCCGAGAGGCTGTCCACGAGACCATCCGGCGCGCTGTGCCCATGGCTGTGGAGCAGCAGCGCGTCCCGCACGCGCTCCCGGGCCTCCAGCAGGCGGCCCTGCGCCCGCGCGATGGCGGCCTGGACGACGAGCCCGGCGGCGATGTACCAGTCGACGCCCCGCTGGCCCGTCATGCCGCGGTAGAGGGTGAGGGCCTGCTCCGCGAGGTCCGTCGCGGCCGGGTAGTCGCCCAGGTGTCGCGCCAGCTCGGCCTGGCAGAGCAGGGCGTACGCTTCGCCGCCCCGGTTGTCCAGCTCCCGGCAGAGCGCCAGGCTCTCCGCCAGGTAGGCGCGGGCCTGCTGCAGCTCGCCCTGGGCGAGCGCGCCGGAGCCCAAGTTGCCGAGCAGGACGGAAGCGCGCGCCTTATCGCCGAGCCGGCGGTAGATGGCGAGGCTCTGCTCCTGGAGGTCGCGGCCGCGCTGCGCGTCGCCCATCAGGTGGGCCATCACGCCGGCCATGTTGAGGGTCTCCGCCCGCACTTCGTCCGGGACCTCGTCCGACCTCTCCAGCGCTCGCTCCAGCCATTCTCGGCCCTCGCGGAAGCGGCCGCTCCGGCGCCAGAAGGGCCAGAGGCCGCAGGCGAGGCGCATCCCCGCCTCCGCGCCGTCCGGCTCGGCAAGGGTCCAGGCGAGCGCCGCACGCAGGTTGTCGTGGTCCGCCGCGATGCGAGACTCCCACACGGCGACCTCCTGTTCCGTAAGGGAGCTGGAGTCCTGCTCGGCGAGGGCCAGGAAGTGGTCGCGGTGCCGCCGGTAGACTTCCGTGCCTTCACCCTGGTCCAGCAGCCGCTCCCGCGCGTACTGGCGCACGGTCTCCAGGAGCCGGTACCGGCCGGTGCGCTGGTCCTGTACGGCGAGGGACCGCTGGACGAGAGAGGTGAGGAGCGGCAGGAGGTCGCCGGGGGCGATGGCGGTGTCCGGGGGCATGCGGTCCCGGGCCGCGCCGCAGGCGGGGCAGAACCGGGCGTTGGGAGGCAGGGGCTCGCCACAGGCGCACCGGGGCGCGGTGAGCTTTGCGCCGCAGGCGGGGCAGAATCGGGCGGCGGGGCCGCAGTCTTGCTGGCAGGAGGGGCAGAGCATACGGTGTTTTGGTACGCGTTGCGGGGGGGAAGTACCTGCGGGTCGCTCAGTCCCGGCGAATGGAATTCCCGGGTGACAGGTACGCAAAGTCCGCCTGTGCGGACTCGGGAACCGGGTGGAGGGGGATCATCAGGTGTGGCGAACGGTTTCCTGCGCCGCCGTAGAGTGGCCCCCCACCCCCAACTTTGGGGGAGCTTCTTGCCTGTTCAGAGTTCCGGCGCAAGGTTGCGGCGGTGGATCTGCACTCTTGGAACGGGAGTGAACAGCCTCCCCCAGAGTTGGGGGCCGGGGGGCGTGATGCAGGCCGTTGGATGCCGCAGTCTCTCTAACGGTTCAGAGAGAGCGGCGTCAAGCCGCCGCACTCCAAAGGCGAGGACTGACCTTGTGATGTGGATTGCCTTACTACTTGCAATTGGGCTCGTACATCCCGGCAGGGACCAGGTGCCGGTCTATCTGTGTGATCGCTCGGCACCTGTGATGAGGCTCTCGCCGAGTGAAATTCCGCTGGTTGGCGACCTGGCGTACGATGGTGGAGAGAGAAGGCTGTACAACTGGTTTCGCGGCACTCATGGGCTGGAACTCTCCACGTGGGATGCGGGAGGGAGGCTCGTCTCACGGATCCGTCTTCCCTCAGGCTACGAACCGTTGGACGCTCTTCATCGCCGCGGTGCGCGACTCGCGGCAGTCGTCTGGTCTCCGCCTGGCTCCGGCCTCTTTCTGGCGTCTATCGACCCTCGCAATGGCACGTACACAATGGAGAGACTCGGTGGGAGCCTGCTCGATTATGACAACGGACTCGATCCAGGCACGGCGTCAAAGGTGAGGCGAGCTGTAACTTCGCTACGATGGGATAGGCCACGGCCGATCGAGACGCACAGATCGTCCGTAGTGGCCGGCGCCGACGTGCCCGTGAATGCGCATCTTGCAGACGTACCTTTGGCATTCAATAAGGGTGTCACTCTGCTTGCATTCGGGTGGAGATATGGGCTGTTGTCGCCGATCCGCTTGGCCGTACGCGTCGCGAAGGACAAGTACCGAGACTTCGATATTCGGTCACTGGCGGCTGGTTTGTACGATCTACCCACGAGTGATCGCGGACATTGGCGTCTGCTCTGCATCGACGCGGCTGGTGAGACTGCAGCATTTGGCACAGAGCCGCCGGAGGAGCATGCAGAACGAAAAGTCCTGTGGATTGCAGGGGGTGGCGCAGCGCCGCGAGTCGCTCGCGAGCAGTCTGGACTACTAGCCCGTCGCCTCCGCACGTATGGTCCCTTCAAGGTGAGATAGACTGCAGATTGGCTGGCTGCCGTGGGCGGCGCCGCCTGCCGGTCAGTTCGGCGGGGTGACGGTGGGCCAGCCGGCGGAGTCCCAGCGGACGGCGCCGATCTGGAGGGTGGGCCGGCCGCCGCGGTCGCGCACGTACTCGTAGTGGAAGCTGAAGCGGTCCACGCCCTCGTCGGACAGGATGCCGGCGTGGCCGGGGCCGATGCGCGGGTCGAAGGGCCTGCCGGAGCCGTCATCCGGGTGGGAGCCCAGGACCAGGGTGCCGCCGCCCTGGAGCAGCGGCAGCCCCTGGCGGTCCACGTAGGGGCCGGTGATGCGGCGGGAGCGGCCCACGCGTATGTTGTAGGTGCTCCGGGCGCCGCGGCAGCAGTAGTCCCAGTTCACAAAGAGGTAGTAGTAGCCGCCGTGGGAGCAGATGAAAGGAGCTTCGATGCTGTCCGCGCGGTCCTGCGGGTGCCGCGCCAGCGACTCCATGGAGGTCCCGATGCGCTTGCCGGTAGCCGGGTCCAGCTCCACGAGCTTGATGCCGCTCCAGAAGGAGCCGAACCCCAGCCAGAGCCTGCCGTCGCGCGATTCCGTGACGCAGGGGTCGATGGCGTTGAAGTCGTCCCGCCCGGTGGACTGGATCACCACGCCCTCATCGGTCCAGGAGCCGGGCTCCAGGGTGCGGCTGGCGGCGAGGCCGATGGCCGATTCATGGCTGCCGAAGGTGGAGACGGCGTAGTAGAGGAGGTAACGGCCGCGGACGTAGCGCACGTCCGGCGCCCAGAAGTGGCCGTTGGGATTCCTGGGGGTGACGGTGCGGGTCCAGGCGGGGGGCTCCGGCAGAACCGGGCCGCGGAAGGTCCAGTGGACGCGGTCGGTGGAGGAGAAGGCGGGGCAGCCCAGGCCGGTGCCGAACACCCAGTAGGTATCGCCGCGCCTGATGAGGGTGGAGGGGTCGTGGATCGAGAGGTCGGTCTCCTGGGCGATCGCGGCGGACAGGAGGGCGAGCAGCAGGAGAGGGAGGAAGGACCCCGCAACGGACCTAAGCACGGTGGGCGAAGGACATGGGAGTTGCCGGTACATGTGTTGCCGCCGATTAGCTCGGCGGGAGCCTCGCGCTCCCCACAGTTTGGGCCAGAGTGCAGGTGTTGGGACGAGTGCTCCGCGCGGTACAGAGCGGTTCGGCATGGGGAGCCGAGAGGGGCGCAGGCTCCCTCTCACCCTCCCGTTCTTGCGGTTTCCACGCCCGACACCTGACGGTGGTAACAGTGGGAGCGGTGTTCTATGAGCCGCTCCCCGGCTATCTCAGATTCCGGCCACGGCGGCGACGTTTTCGGCGACGATGTCCGGACGGTCCGGGGGGAACATGCCGATGAGGACGCCGTCCTTGGGCTTGAGCGCCGGCGCCACGTCCGTGAGGGCCTGCTGGATGGTGAGCCGGCCCGCGCCCAGGATCTTGTAGGCGATGCAGGGCTGGTCCAGGTGGCGCAGCGCGCCAAGCGCCGCTGCGCGGTCCGCAGGGTCGAACTCCTCCTTGGGCTCCACGTCCTTGCGGCCCCGGTACCCCGTAAGGTTGTACATGCAGACCATATGGAAGTCCAGGGGCAGGCCCAGGGACTGCGCCTTGAGGTGCCACTCCGGGTTGTGCGCCGCCATCCCGACCGGCAGCCCGAGCGAGCGGATGGTGTCGATCCGCTCTCGCAGCTCCTCCTGGCGATTCTCCTCCATCATCACGTCCGCGTCGCCGCCGTGGACGTAGATGGCGGAGGCGCCGGCGCCGGCTGCGAGCTTGATGTTGGCCACCGCGTTCCGGTGCTCCGGCGCGGTCTGGGCTATCCAGCGCATCTTGCCGCCCTCGCGCCAGTACTCCGCCAGCACCCGCATGATGAAGGCATCGGCCCGGGCGATAAGCGCGGTGATGCCCCTGGACTCGCAGTCCCGCCAGTGGGCCTTGATGCGCTCTACGGTGAAGTACTCCACCATCTGGCGGCTGCGCTCGGTGTTCTGGTGCGAGAAGCCACTGATGGTGTTCCCGCCCACGATGAGGCGCGAGACCTCGAGCGAGCCGAGCGTTATGGTTGGCAGTGATGGCATGGCGAGTTTTCCTCTCCCAGTGACGGGTGACGGATGACGGGTGACGGACGGAACTAGCATCCGCCGGTCCTCCGTCTTCCATCATCCGTCGTGCACTATGGTACGTCTACCCCCAGCATAATAGCGATGTAGTTTATCTGGCCGAGATGGTAGGACATGTTCCAGTAGGGGTAGGAGATGACTTGGGCAATCGTCATCGGGCCCCAGGGCATGGCGATCTCTACGCCCAGGTCCGCGTCCGGTACTCCCCGGATCGTGTCGGCTACCTTGGCGCTATTCTCCTTGAGTGTGGCCTGGATCTGCCCCCAGTCCTTTGCCAGCTCGGCTTTCTTCTGGAAGTACTCGTCCATTGAGCCCAGCGAGTCCCATGAGCGGGTCTGGATCAGCTTGGCGGTGCTCCCACACAGGATGGCGCACTCGGCTGCCTGGTCCAGGGCTGTGCGGGCGTCGCCCATGGGGCTCCAGGCGCGCTTGTCCTCGGGTATCCGGAGGACGGCGGCCTCCAGGTCCTCCGCCGCCTTGCGCGCGCCATCCGCAAAGAACTGCTGCAACGTCAGGGACATCGTCTGGGCTCCTCCTGGTTGGATTCAAAATTATAGAGCGCGGGCACGGAGGCCCGCGCCTGCTCAAAGCTCAGCCGTAGCTCTCTGGTTGATAGGACTCTAGGTTCCGGCGCTTGGCCGGCAGTTCCTTCCCGATCCGGAGGCCCACCCACCGTCCGCCGTACTCATTGTTGCACTCTTTGCCCTCCCTGAGAGGGAGGGGAGCCATAGCTCGTGGGGCACGGGAGAGTCAGCCACCTCCGACAGTGAGCCTCGGGCGCTACACCAAGACACGCGCAAACAGCCGGACACCTCCCTCGCAGGGAGGGTTCAGAAAAGTACAACACGTACGACGTTGAGCGGGTGGGCCCCACCGCTTGCTCTTCCTTGTGGAACGGCGACAGAGGATTCGGGGCATCTTCCCCGGAAGGAGGAGAGAAAACAAAGGACATCGACATGAAACTGCGCGCGATTCCGACGGGCCGTAACATACGGCCACTCCTGGCCGCCGGTGCGCTCCTTGTTGCATCTGTTGTCCTGTGGGCAGGGACTGCGAAGGCCGACGGCTGGTATACGCAAGGGGGAAACTCGCAGCACACGGGTCTCTCCACCGTACCGTCACAACCGCTCCAGGGGATCCACTGGTCTACCCCCGTAGACCTCTCGCTCCCCGTTGGAACTATCTACATTCACTACGGCTCGCCCGTGGCGACGCCGCGGAACACGGTCATCGTGCCGATCAAGGTGGGAAGCGCCGGCGGGTTCAGCGTCCGGGCCTTCCGCGGCAAGGATGGAGTGGTCCTGTGGTCCGAGTCTTCGGACTACATCTTCCCGCCTCACGACTGGACGCCGAGCTACGGGCCCGTGCTGACGTCCACCGGCCGCTTGTACTTCCCGGGCGCGGGCGGCACGGTGTACTACCTGGACAACGTGGACTCCGCGAACCCCGGTCCCATGGGACAGCTCGCCTTCTACGGAATGTCCAATTACAACACGGACCCCTCCAGCTTTAACTCGACGGTCTTCATCAACACGCCCATTACTGCGGACAGCGCCGGAAACATCTACTTCGGGTTCCGGGTGAGCGGCACGGCCCCGCTGAGCCTGCAGAGCGGCGTGGCGCGGATCGACGCCCAGGGCAACGGCACGTGGGTCTCGGCTTTGGCCGCTTCCGGAGGGGACGCCAAAGTAGTCCGCGTGCCGCACCAGGCTGCGCCGGCGCTCAGCAGGGACGAGCAGACGCTCTACGTTTCCGTGGCATACAACTCTTCCGGCACGGGCGGGTACCTGGTGGGGCTCGATCCCACCACGCTGGCCACCAAGCAGTCGTCGCCGGGCGTGCCGATGCGCGTCAAGCTCAAGGACCCCCGCAACGGCGGGAACAACGACGCTTACGTGCTGGACGCCAGCTCCGCCTGTCCCATGGTTGGGCCGGATGGGGACGTCTACTACGGGATCCTGGGCTATCCGTTCAACGGCTCGCGCGGATGGCTGCTCCACTTCTCCGCGGACCTCACCCAGACGAAGACGCCGGGCGGTTTCGGGTGGGACAATACCCCCTCTGTCGTGCCGGCGTCCGCCGTCCCATCGTATACCGGCAGCTCCTCCTACCTCCTCTTCGCCAAGTACAACAACTACGCAGGGCTGGATGGGGGAGACGGCGTCAACCGCGTGGCCATCCTGGACCCCAACGACACCATGGTGGAGCCGCACGCGTCCTCCAACGGTCAACTCGTGATGAAGGTGGTGCTGTCGGTCGTCGGTCCGACGCCGGATCCGGACTTCACCTCCCAGTACCCGAATGCGGTGCACGAGTGGTGCATCAACACGGCCGCCGTGGACCCGTTCAGCGGCTCCGTAGTGGTGAACAGCGAGGACGGGAACCTGTACCGCTGGGACCTAGCCTCCAACATGCTGACCGAGACGGTTACGCTCTCTCCGGGCATCGGGGAGGCGTACACGCCCACTGCCATCGGGCCGGATGGGACGGTCTACGCCATCAACCAGGGCATCCTGGATGCGGTGGGCCAGGAGTCCACGCTCTCCATCGGCAGTACCGCCGTGTTGGCGCGGAACATCTCTGTGCTGTACGCTCTGTTCCCGGTACGGCTGTCGGCGAGCAGCACTCAGACGGTGACGGTGAGCTACAGCACCGCGGACGGAACGGCCACGGTGAAGGGGCACGATTATCTGCCCGTCTCCGGCACGTTGACCTTTGCGCCCGGGCAGACGATCCAGGTGATCCGGGTGCCGGTGATCGGCGGCCGGAGGGCGGACCGGGACAAGGTGTTCTATGTGAACCTGGCCAATGCCACCAACGCGAACATTGCGGTCGGCACCGGCACGTGCACTATCCTTCGGCCCCCGAGGCTGTGAGGCATCTGATGGGGCGCTGACGAGGAGAGTGGAATAGGGTTGAGGCCGCTGCGGGAGCGGTTGAAGGCGGAGCTGAGCCGAGTATGGCAGGAGGTTCGCCAGGAGTTCCTGCCACTGCAACCGGATGCACTCCCTCCGCGCGCGGACTGCGTCCCTACTCGGTGTGTCGCTTCAGGAACTCCAGCACGCGCTGGAACCGCTCCGCGTTGGCCGGGTCCTTGAGGCCGCCGTGCGCGCCGTTAAAGCCGTGGCCGCCGCCCTCCACGGTGATGAAGACGTGCTCCACACCCTGCTTTGACAGCGCTTCCGCCATCAGCGCTGACTGCTGGTAGGGAACGTCGGTATCTTCCGTTCCGTGCAACAGCATAGTCGGCGGGTACTCCGGCGTGACGTTGCGGACGGGGCAGTAGGGGTCCAGCGCGCGAGGCTGCTTGTCCGGGTCGATGCCCGTTACCTCCCTGGTCCATAGACCGTGCTGGCGGCAGTAGAGATAGAATCGGTACCGGTCGTCGGATGGATTTTCCGAGAGCGCCGGCCCGCCCACCACTGCGTAGGCCTCCTCCTTTGGCACCGCCGGCTGCCGCGAGTAGAACGGGTCCGGCCGGTTGTACCAGTCGCCTGCGATGTCGCCGTAGCCGTAGAACGCCACCAGCGCCCGCGGTCGGGGCCGGAGACAAAAGCCGGACATCAGGGTGAGGTAACCACCGGCCGAACCGCCGGCCACCGCGACGCGGCCCGGATCGATGCGGAACAGGCCCGGACCCCGTGTGCGCAGCCACCGGTAGCCGTCCTTCAAGTCCTCGACGATGCCCTTCAGCTTCGTCTCCGGGGCGAGGCGGTAGTCGATGCTGACCACCACGAAGCCGGCTTCCAGCAGCCGCTGGAGCTCATCGGAGTGGATGAGTGCACCGCCGCGCCGGTCACCGGCTATGAGGGCGCCGCCGTGGATCCAGAGCAGCGCGGGCCGGACCTCGTCTCCGGGCAGCCGATAGACGTCGGCTTTGATGGCGCAGTCGCCCACCCGCTTGTAGATGTAGGTGCGCTTCAACGGGACGTTTGCCAGGTAGGCGGAACGGGCCATCGAATCGCGGGTAGAGGCGCTCTCATGGGAGGCGAAAGCAGTATCAGTGGAATCAGCATGGGCGGCGCCCCATGGTACAACATACGCCATGCCCAATGCAAGAACGCACGACGCGGTGACGCTGGTGACCGGAGTGGCGGCCGCGGTGGGGTACCTGGCGGTGGCGCCGAAGGCGGATACGGCGCACGCGGCCATCTTCACCGGCTGCTATTTCTTCGCGGGTTTGGCGTGCGCCGGGGACCTGGACCTCAACTCCCGGGAGTACCGCCGGTGGGGGCCGCTGCGATTCCTCTGGTGGCCCTACCGGGCGCTGATTCCTCACCGCAGCCGGCTCTCCCACGGCCTGCTGCTGGGGGGCATCTTCCGCATCATCTACCTCCTGGCGATGATCGCGCTGGTCTCCTCGGCGGGGCTATGGGCGGTGGGGCAGACTCTCGCCTGGCACGTGCCGGGCAACGTCACCCACCGCGAGTGGATCTCGCTCCTGGGCTTCGTCCACGCCTACCCAACGCAGGTGGAGGCCGGAGTCGCGGGGTTCGTGCTGGCGGGCACGGTCCACAGCCTCACGGACGCGCTCTGGTCCGGGCTCAAGCGAGCGTTATAACCCAGTGAACTGTTTCACAGTCCGGAACAGGAGAATCAGGACTGCCGCGGTTCATTGGTGGCGATTCAAACAGTGAAGCCGCTCGGACTGGCGCCCGAGCGGCTTCACTGTCAGTGCGACAATGCATGAATCAAGGCTTGCTCTGGGGCGCGACCTGCTTGCGCTGGACGATGAACTTGACCGGCTCGGTGGGCTTGCCATTCACGGAGAGCGTCCACTCCGCCGCCATGTGGTCCTTGTCCGGTGTGGTGATCGTCAGGGCGTGCATGTGCGTGTCGTTGTGGGACTTCATTCCCGTGCCGCCCGAGCACTGGAAGACGATCTTGTCCGGCGTGCTCTCCGCCGTGGCCTTCATCTGCGGCTGATTCCGCAGCATGCAGTAGTGGGTCATCCGCAGCGCGCCGCCGTCCATGAAATAGACGGTAACCATCTCCTGCTGGGTGCCGGGCTCCTCGATCTCCTCCACGGCCGATCCGCCGGAGATAACCCGATAGCGGAGCGCGACGAACTCCTTGCCCGTCTTGGGCTCCTTCGCAACCCAGTCGCCGGTGAGCGACTTGATGCGATCAAAGCAGGCGGCGCTGCCTCCCTTTTCCGCGTTGGCCGGCCGAGCTATCAGGCCGGGAAGCGCCACGGCTATCAGTGCGGCGCAAACGCACGTTCTACCCTTCATCTGTTCCATCCCTTCCCGCGCGGCTCCGTATCTTGTGGAGTCCGGCCGCGCTCATTCCGCGGGGGCGCTCCCGGAGATTCGACTCATAGGCGCCAATTCCCTGCTCGTTCGCTAACTGGCCAGCAAAGGGTAGAATAGATTCAGCGCGAGGAGGTCGCGCCCGTGTCCGCGGAAAGAGCCGTGCTCACCCTCCATCCATGCTCCATCCAATCCATTGACCCTCCTTTCTGCCTGAACGCAGCGGACAGCAGGCCGGCGCACGGACGCCAGGAAAGGGGACGTCATGACACCGTCGCACGGCATCGACCTCGATCAGTACCGCACCCAGGGCAAGGACCTCCTCAAGCTGGCCCGCTCCGGAGACGTAGCGGCGCTGGAGCGCATCCGCCAGAGCCACCCCGAGCAGGACGCGCTTCTCGCCTCCGGCAGATTCCAGCTCGCGGACGCTCAGCTCGTCATCGCGCGCGAGAACGGCTTCGCTAGCTGGCCCCGGTTCAAGGAGGACCTGCTCTACCTGCAGGCAGTTCGCGCCATCGACGAGGGCGACCTGCCGCGTCTTGAGACGCTGCTGGATAAACATCCCCGGCTCATTTCGCAGCGGCGCCGGGTGGGGGAGTGGTACGCGGAGGGCTACTTCCAGGGCGCCATGCTGCTGCACCACGTGGCCGGCAACCCCATCCGCCACCCGCTCCCTGGCAACGTGGTGGAGGTGACCAGGCTGCTCCTGTCCCGCGGCGCGGACCCCAACGCGGCTACGGATTCGGGGACGACCACCATCGGCCTCATTCTGACTGGCAAACAGCCCTCCGACGCGGGAGTCGCCCTGCCGCTCATCGACCTGCTCCAGGCGGCCGGCGCGCGGTACAACCCGGATGATCCGGAGCTCCTGACCATGCCCCTGCTGAATGCCGCGCCCGGGACAGCGGAAGAGTTGGCGCGGCGGGGCGCGAAGATGGACCTGCGCCACGCGGCCGGCCTCGGCCGGCTGGACGTGATGGAGGCGCTACTGGCTCAGGGGGTCGAACGGCCGCTGCTGGAGGAGGCGCTCGCCTTCGCCTGTGTGCGGGGGCGGCAGGAGGCCGCCGCCCTGCTGGTGCGGCACGGGGCGAAGGGGGATGTGCTGGTGACCCACGGGGGCCGGTCCCCCTGCACAGCGCTGCACGAGGCGGCGAACCGGGGCCACGCTGGGATCGTTCGCCTGCTGGTGGAGAACGGCGCGGACAGTACGGTGGTAGAGCCGCACTGGGGCGGAACGCCCGCCGGTTGGGCTCGCCACGGCGGGCATGGGGAGATAGCGGCGATGCTGGAGGATGCGGCAAGCGGAAGCCCCCCAGCCCCCAATCCTGGGGGAGCAGCCGGGAGACGGAATCCGGGCCGGTAGTCCGACCGGCTAGCGTGTGAGAGTGGCAGAGCCCCGGCACGCGCCGGGCACTAAAGTACCCGGCTAGGTGGCGCTTCGCGCCGAGCGTCCTGAAGGACGCGCGAACGTGATTCGGAGGGCTGCAGCGAGTCTTGTCTTGGACTGCCATCGGCCCACCGGGCTTTACAGACCAGTGAACGTGTGGCATCATAGGATTCTCATATATTCCTATGATGGGGGTTCACCATTGCTAGACACAAAACAGATTCACCCGCTCACCGACTTCCTGCGGAATCATAAGGCGCACGTTGCGCGACTGAAGGAGAGCAAGACTCCGGAGGTGTTGACCGTGAATGGAAGGGCGGAGGTTGTCGTTCAGGATGCCGATAGCTACCAGGAGATGCTGGAACGGCTTCACCGGCTGGAGTTGGTCGCCGCCGTCCGGGAGGGGCTGGCCAGCGCGGAGCGCGGAGAGCTCAAGGACGCCGAGCAGGTGCTTCGGGAGATGAAGGCCCGCTATGGCATACAGGGTTAGGGAGGCGTAGCATTCTCGCCTTGGAACCGGCGGGCATAAAGGCTCGTCAGACAGACGGCAAGCATCGCTTGTCTTCCCATTGCACGTCTTCCATGGCTGCCCGCCGTGACAGCTTCGTGTCTTGCGCGGGTGCGGCCGAAGGAGGAGCTCCACCGTGAGATTCACCGATCCTGACGGCAAACCCACCCCCACCGTAGACCTGGACGCGCCTCCGCCCGAGCCGGAGCCCGATCCGGCGCCGGATGCCGCGGCGACGAGTCCCGCCAAAGCGCCTACCCAGACGGCGTCCACCTTCGCGGTGGTGAACACGGCGCTGCACCGGCCCCGGCTCCACGCTACGCCCCCGCCTCCCTCGCAGCCACCGAGTCCGGTGCCGGCCCCTGCCGCGCACCCTGCCGCGCCAGCCCCGTGGGTGGTGGTCGGCAAGAAAAAGGCTTCTTCGGGGGTGCGCAATGCGCTGGCGCTCTCCGCCGCTTTCTTTGTGATCTCGGCCGCAGCCCTCATCTTTGTACTGACCCGCGGGAACGACACGTCGGCTTCCGGGCCATCGCCGGCGCCGACCAAGTCCACGCTATCGAGCGGGAGTGCCGGTTCGCACGTATCGCGGCCCTTGTTCAACGAAGGCGGCTCCGTTGGGAGGAGCCCCAGTCCCACTCCGGCGCCTATGTTGCCCCAGAACTGGTACGCGCAGCCGCCCGCCCCGGCGGGTGATGCGGAGCCGGCGGCCCGAGACAGGTCGCATGGGCGGGATGACGCTCGGCTTGGCGAGACCCGCTCCCTGCTGGACGAGGCCGAGTCGCTGCGGCGTTCCATGGGCAACCGGAACTGGAGCGGCGTGTCGGCGCTCCATCGCGGGGATGCGGCGCTAAGCCACGGCGAGTACGCCGCCGCGCAGGCCGCCTATGGGCAGGCGTGGCAGATCTTCGACGCAGCAGGCAACCAGGCCGGTATGCTTCTGGCACTGCGGGGAGCCGGCCGGACGGCCCTGAAGCTTTCGGACGCCGACCGGGCGCGTAAGCTGCTGGATCAGGCGCTGGAGCTCTGCTGGGAGGGGGATGACCGCATCGACGGCGCGCGCGTGCTGGAGAGCCTAGCGGCGGTTTCGCTGGCCGTAGTCCAGCCGGAGCGCGCGGCCAAGCTGCTGGGCGCCGCGGCGGCGCTGCGGGAGCAGTCCGGCACGGTGGTTCTGCCGGACGAGAGCGACGAGCTGAACACGCGGAAGGCGATGGTCCAGCAGAACCTGGGGGAGGACCGGTATAAGGCGGCCTTCGACGCCGGGCACGCGATGGACTGGGAGCACGCGGTCCAGCTCGCGCGAGAGCCGGACCGGGCGCGGTAGGCGCTGTGGCCGGGCTTAGCCTCAGAGGCCGGATTCCTCCTTAACGTGCAAAGGAACGGAGCGATTTGACCAGCGGAGCAGAGCGGGCCGGGACGGCGCCCGGCCCCTACAGCGACGCAGTGCAGTACATCGCTAGCCCAAGACCGTGAGATTTTGTCTCCCGGCCCAGGAGTTGCCGGGCTGGAGCTCCACAGGCGTGCCGATCAGGGCGGGCTCCACGCACACGAACCGACGGTAGCCATCCGGCTCCAGGTCGGCCAGGGTCGCCCCGCGCTGCGGGCCGGGGTTCCAAACCACCGCGTCTGGGAACAGGTTCTTCTGTATCAGGATAGTGGCCCCCGGCTCCGCCAGCTCAAGGTGGTCCGGGGCATTCAGGTAGATGCGGTCCACCTCTCCCCGGATGGTGAGCTCCTCCTCCGCTTGCCGCCCCTGCGTGCCTCCCGAGGCGGTATCCACGTAGGTGAGCCCCTCCAGTCCGCGCACCCGCACCTGTTCCAGATCGTGGACCACCAGATAGGTGTGCAGCGCGGCCGCAAAGGTGAACGGCGCATCTCCGGAGTTGGAGACTGTCAGCGTGGCCTCGAGCGACTGTCCGCCAACGCTGATGTAGAGCTCGAGAACGAACGGATGGGGCCACAAGGCCAGAGTCTCGTCGGACGGGTCGAGCCGGAACATCGCCGCGGCACGGCCGCCGAGGTCCTCTTCCAGAGTCGCCAGCTCCCACACGCTGGTCCTGGCGAATCCGTGCTTGGGTAGGGTTCCCCGGTTGGAGAACTGCGGGAAGACGACGGGGATCCCGCCCCGGATGGCCGCCCCCGGCGCGAACTCGGAGGCGGCGCTCAGGAACAGCCGCTCCCGGCCGTCCGCCGGTATCCAGGACGTGACGTGCGCGCCGTGCAGGTATACGTCGGCCTGCGCCCCATCCGGCGCCCGCAGCACTACCTTCTCCAGTCCGCCGTTGCCCTGTACTCTCAACTCTCAATCCTCATTCCCCTGCGTAAAGCCCGCGACTGCCTGCGATGTGGGTTTCCGTTCGGGCGGGCCGGCACGGCTTCCTGCCTCGGGCGCCAAAGGAGGTGAGCGCATGCGGGCCGACGAATCCTCGGCGCGTAAGTCCCAATCGCCGCTAAGGCGACTATCCCGATCACCCAGCTCAAGCCCGGGCATACGGGCAACGCCCAAGGAGGAGTGAGATGAACCGCAAGACGTCTGCGATGGCGCTCTGGTCTGCCGTTTGCCTGATCATGGCCGTCGGCGTCGCGACGCCGGCATCGGCGGAACAGTACTTCTACAAGGGCCATGATGCCACTTATCCGAACATCCAGATGGAGCTGTATATCACCAAGGCATCGGGGCCAGGCTATGACGCCACCGGGTCCATCTACGTGGGAAACATCCGTTATCAGGTGAAGGGAACCTTCAGCGGGACGAGTCTATCCGCCACCGTGGCCTACCCGCTGCAGTACTCCGGTACGGCGGCGCGGGTTCCCGTGACGGGCAGCCTCAGCGGCGGAGCCCTGGGGAGGAGCACGCTGAGCGCATCGACAGGCAACGTGCTCATCTCGGGCAAGTACTACATGCTGAAGTTCATGCTCACACCTCCCGCCACGGTGCCCGTGCCAGTACCTGTGCCCGGGCCGAGGCCCGGACCGGCGCCTGCTCCCACAGTGGCGCAGGATTTCCGCGGGAGCGCGAGCTTCGGGTTTACCAAGGTGGAGCTGCTAATGCACTTCCAGCCGAACGGCACGGCGTACAGGGTGTCCGGGCAGGCGACCGTCCATTCCGTCCGGCCGCGAGACCAGACGACGGTGCTCCGTATTGCGGGCGCCTACAGCCCGGGCTCTGTCCCGGCGAGGATGACGGTGACCGGCGCGCCCCCGGCGCCGGGGACGAATCCACTGCTCACCTGTACGCTCCATGGGAAAACACTGAACTGCCAGATGACGGGAATGCCCGCGCTGGGAATCACGAACCTCTACATCACAGCCAAGGCTCCGTAACCGATGAGATCTCGTACCCTCCAGGTCTCCTGCGTCCAGTTGCACTGGGCGCAGTCCCTGGAGCGCAACCTGAAAAGCGTGGTCCAGTACACGCGCCAGGCCGCGGAGGAGGGCAGCCGGGTGGTGCTCTTCCCGGAAGCGTGCCTCACGAGCTACTACTTCCCGTTCGTGGTCGACCTCTCGCCCGGGGCGGTGCAGGAAGCGCTGGATGAGGCCTGCCGCGCCGCGGCGGAGTGCGGCATCTGGTCCATCGTAGGGACCATCCGGCGCACGCCGGACCGGTTCCTCAACCTGGCGCACGTCATCTCGCCGGAGGGCCGTATAGCGTTCGAGTACGCCAAGGTGCACATGGCGGGCCGCGACGAGCAGAAGTACTGCCGTGGAGGGGACAAGCTTTCGCTGTTCGAGATAGATGGCATCCTCTGCACGCTGGTTATCTGCCGGGACGGGCGCCACCCGGAACTCTACCGCATCCCCGCCATGGCGGGGGCGCAGGTTCTCTTCCATCCCTCCTGCAGCTCGGACGAGATAGAGGCGGTGGCGTGGAAGCGGCTGTCCGGCCGGGCCCAGCAGCCCGCCGGTCCCAGCACGCGGATCTTCCACTGCGTGGCGAATACGGTGGGGCAGTCGCCGGACGGCAAGCAGACGTCCAGCGGGGCGTCGTTCATCCGGGAGCCGTCCGGGATTCCGCTGGCGGAAGGCGGGTGGTACCAGGAGGAGATGATAACGGCCGTGCTGGACTTGGAACGGGCGGATAGAGGCTACGCGCAGGACAGCCTGAAGGACCCGCCGTTCCTCCGTCCTTACTGGGAGCAGATGATCCAGGCGGCCCGCGAGCGGGCGGACATTGAACCAGAGTGACGCATGATGCAATGCCAGAGAAGAGGTAGCAGGGAGGACCATATTGCCCATCACTTTGTCTCCTGAAGTCGAAAGGAAAGTTCGGGACGTGGCGCACCGGCTCGGCGTAGACCCGGAAAAGTACGCGGAATCGGCCGTGCGGCGCAGTATCGAAGCAGATGATCGGCTGCGGCGAGCGTTCGAAGAGGCCGCCAAGGACCCGCAGTTTCTGGAGGACGTCCGCCAGACGGTGAAGGATTTCGTATCCGCAGATAGTGAGACTGCACGGATGATCGATGCAGATTGAATCGCCTCATCCGGGAGCGAAGCGTCGGTTCTTGCGTAAAGTAGGTACCGTGTGCGCATTCTAACAGAGCGGCTCGGGGGGACAGTCCGTTTCAGAAAGTGGCCGGCCTTTGGCCTTCATCCG
>CAYNFH010000029.1:0-40416 GCA_964396385.1 uncultured Chthonomonadaceae bacterium
CATTTTCTTCGGGCCATATTTCAACCGGTACTCATGGAGTCTGAACTGTTACCTCGGGCGGCAAACGTGGAACGATACCACCGGTTGCTATGCGGCCAACCGGGGGCAACCCCGGTCCTCGGCGCTGGGACACCGGCGACGGGGCGTGCATCATCAATAGCTGCACGGCCTGCAGGGCAGTGGGTCGGTTGCTCCCGCCGGTCGGCCGGCGGCCGGTGTCCCCGGCCGGTGCTCGACGGGGAGCGATGCTGCAATGTAGGTGGAGAGATGGAAAAGCAGTCGGGTTTCGGCGGGCTAGGCTGCATGCTCTTTGTCGTGCTTCTCTTGATAGGAGCGGCTGCCTACGTCTACACTCAAGGCAATATAGTGCTGGTAGAGAAGAGCCATTCAATCAACGATGACCTGCGCCACAGCCAGAAGGTGGACGCGTTGATGACGAACATGCGCAGCTCGGGGCGACGCTACTAACGGCGTACGGCTCCTTGCAAACAGAGCCTCCGGGGGTATACCCTTCCGGGGGCTTTTGTGCGTTAAATGAAGCGGAAAGGAGAGCCTTCATGCTCCATGCGCTCGCGCTTCTCGCCGCCCTGACCGCCGCGAGGACACCTCCCGCTCAATCCAATGTACGCCCGGTGGTGTACGGCTACTACACGGCCTATAGCGGCCTGGCGCCCCAGAATATACGGTACCGATATTTCACCCATCTCTCCCACGCCTTCGTCACCGGCAAACCCGACGGATCAGCCGTATTGGAGGGCGAGAGGCTCAGCGCGACCCTCGTGCGACTGGCCCATGCTCACGGCGTGAAAGTGCTCCTGGCCGTAGGCGGGTCAGAGAGCGGACCGTGGCTGGGGAAGATTGCGGGGAACGCCGCGAAGCGCCGGAAGTTCATCGGCGCGATACTCGTCCTGGTCAGACGGTATGGGTATGACGGAGTAGACGTGGACTGGGAGTTCCCGGAGCACCAGAGCGACCTGGTAGTTACGTTCGTGCAGGAGCTGCGGACCGCCCTGAAAGGGGCCGGCCGCCCCCTCCTCACCATGGCCGTGCCGGCAAGCGCCTACTACGGCCAGTGGTACGACGCCCGGCTCCGGAGCCTGGTGGATTGGCTCCAGATCATGACGTACGACCTGCACGGCGACTGGCCCGGCAGCCATTCTGGTCACAACTCACCGCTCCACCCCACGAGCACGGACTCCGTTGATGGGCGGCTCCTCTCCCTCGATAACTTTGTGTCCTACTGGCTTGGAAAAGGGTTCCCGCGCCAGAAGCTGCTGGTGGGCATCCCGTGCTACGGTTACAGGTTCTCCGTGGGCAGGTGGGGCGTGCCTCTGCCCGCAAAGACCACGAAGGAGATCGAGTACCGCGACATTCCGGGTTTCGTCCGATCCGGTTGGAAACCGCAGCGTGATATGGAAGCAGGTGTGCCCTACCTGCGAGCTCCGGCAGGGAACGGGCTCGTTACGTATGACGACCCGGCTTCGGCACGGGCGAAGGGCGCGTGGGCCCGGCAGCACGGTCTTCGAGGCATCTTCTTCTGGGAAATCTCCCAGGATATAGTGAACGGCGACAATACGCTCGTGCGCGCCACGATAACGGGCTGGGCCGCACCGCTACGGCATCATTAGCACTTCTGCAGCACGCGCCAGCGCATCGGCCAGGGGCATAGCGGCGCCCTCCGCGAACAGATCACAATAGTAGGTCTCACCCAACACCGCTTTGAGCGTCTCGATACGCTGTTTGCAGCCGAGGCGCCACGGCGTTTCCAAGCACTGGCTTGTCCTGAAGACGGATGGGTCCGAAGCGGCCAGGAGGCGTACGGCATCCGGCGCGCGGCGCTCGTCTGCTGCCAATACGGCGGCAGCCAGGACGGCTAGATGAGCCGGGCGTGCTTCATGAGCCCGTCCGGCGAGGCTGACAGCTTCGTGGACGTGATGTCTGGCCTCGTTGGGGAGATTCTGGCTGAGGAGCCAGAGCGCCAGATCGGAAAGGCATACGAGCGTTTCGTCCACTTCATCCAAGGTGCGGGCAACCATCAACCGGCGTTCCAGACAGCGGCGAGCCGCGGACGTATCGCCCTGGCCGGTCGCGGCGGCAGCCAGCCAACCGTAGGTCTGGATTTCCGCGCGAGGATCGGTCGGATCGCCCGCTGCCTGGAGCCTTTCTTGAAGGACCTGGACCGCTGCGACATATTCGCTTCGCCGCAGCAATGCGGCGCCCAGGCTGCCGAGCACCCAGATCAGGTCCTGCCTTCCGCCCGTCTCCTTCAGCTCCTGGAGACTCTTGCGGTATAGCTCAATGGACCGATCGGGGTCGCCCATCGCGCCTTCTACCTCTCCTAGCAACCAGAGCAGATGCGCAGCGCCGGCCCTGTCCTTGAGCCGCTCACAAAGATCCAATGACTCTTGGTATAAAGCGATAGCGCGCGCATGGTCGCGCTCGATTGCCCTCAGAAAGCCATAGTCTTGCAATAGGACTGAAAGGCCATACAGGTTGCCGGACCGGCGATATAGCGCCATGCTCTCTTCGTAGAGGGCCTCGGCGTCACGTCTGCGGCCGAGATTGCGCTCGATATTGGCCTGACACCGGAGCGCATCCGCAATGCCCACCGAATGGCCCGCCTGGCGGCAGACCCCGAGACTCTCGTTCAGTAACTCGGACGCCTGCTCATAGTGATGTTCACGAGCCATCACCTGGTAATACTCGCTGCAAACAGCCGCAATGCCAGGGGCGTCCCGCAAGCCTCTGTATAGCTCCAGAGCGGCCTGATAGCAATGCGTGGCTGTTGCGTGGTCATCCTGGTAGGCTGCCAGTATACCGGCCGCCAGCAGCGCGCGGGCCCGCACATGCTGCGTCTCCACGGAACCTAAATCGGAGGTTGAAGGCTCGCCTGCACCCTCCGGCGCCTGCAGAAATCCGCTAAGCCACTCGCGGCCTTCCGAAACATGGCCTGTCATGCGCCAGAACGGCCCCATGGCGCTTGCAAGGCGAAGCCCGGATTCAAGGTGCCTGCCCGATAGACACCAGCTTAGAGCAGCCCGAAGATTCTCGTACTCCTCCTCTATGCGTTGGCGCCAGCTAGACAGATCTGGATAGTGAAGCCGCTCACGAGCCCTCTCGACAAGATCCAGAAAGTAGATTGCATGTTGCCGGGTGATCTCTTCCGCTTCGTCCTGCTCCAGGCATCGCGCCGTGTACTCCCGGATGGTCTCCAAAAACCGGTACCGCATCTGAAGTCCGGCGTCCGGTTCGGGCTCCGCCACTACCAACGAGCGGTCCTGGAGCTGCATCAAGCCGCGGCGCACGTCGCCGGTATCCCCATTTCCGCACACCACAGCAGCACTTTCTGCCGTCCAACCGCCCCGAAAGACCGATAGGCGCGCCACCAGGCGCTGGAGAGGCGCGGGAAGCATACGGTAGCTTCCCTCCACGGCGGCCTGTAGGCTGCGATGCCGGGGGGCGACGTCTGCCCGGTCGCTCACCAGCAGCTCGAATCGCCGGTCCAGGAGCGCCAGGATCTCGGCGGGGGTCAGGGTCTTGATCCAGGAGGCTGCCAGCTCGATGGCAAGCGGGATCCCCTCCAGCCGTTCACAGAGAGAGGCGACCGATCCCGCGATGGCGGGCGTGATCTCGAAATCCGGCCTCCTGCTGCGGGCCCGGTCCAGAAACAGTTGTACGCTGGCGAACTCCAGGAGCCGCTCCGGTGTCCCCACGCGACGTGGCGTGGAGAGCGGCGGTACGGGCACCTCCTGCTCGCCCTCCAGGTTCAGCACCTGTCGGGAAGTCACCAGAATGCGCAGCTCCGGGCACCGTTCCAGCAGCAGTCTGACCACGCGGACCGGAGGGTCCGCTCCGGCGGCCGGCTCCGGGAGGTCTAGAAGCTGCTCGAAGTTGTCCAGCACCAGCAGGACAGGACCGGTGCAGAGGGCGCTGAGGACCCGCTCCTGGGGGTCTGAGTCCGCGGACGGGGGAAGGCGCAGCGCGGCGGACAGCGCGTCCCACACCCGGTCCGTCTCCAGCAGGTCGCCCAGCGAAACGTAGTGAGCCGTCCATCCGGAGCTCCGCTGAACGGCGCGCGCGGCCTCTATTGCCAGGCGCGTTTTCCCTACCCCTCCCGGACCGGTGAGGGTTATGAGACGGGTGACCGATGACGGGTGACGGACGGATCGCGGTCCGTCCTCCGTCTTCCGTCCTCCATCCAGCTCCGCTGCCAGCAGGGCCAGGATGCGATCCAGCTCCGGCTCGCGACCGAAGAACGGGGTGATGGGCGCCGGGAGCGGCGCGGGCGGTGGAGGGGCGGCTGCCGGCTGGTTCCGACCGGCCTCCCGTGTAATCGGAGCCAAGATGGCGGAGGGGTCCGACCGGATCTGGGCCGCAAGCTTCTGCGTCCGCGGCCCCGGCGCTACGCCTAGCTCCCGCTCCAGGCGCTGCGAGAACACCTCGTACGCTTCCAGCGCCGCGGAGATCCGGCCGGAAGCCGCCAGGGCGCGCATCTTCATGCGCTGGGCCTGCTCGTTGCAGGCATCTTCGGCGGCGGCCCGCGTCGCCGCCTCCAGCGCGGCGTCCCAGTTGCGCTCCGCCTCCAGCACCCTCCCATACTGGAGCAGCGCGGACAGGTGCAGTTCGCTGAGCCGCGTCTGCTCCTGGAGAGCCCACTCCTCATAGCAGCCGGGCAGGAGCGGACCCACGTATAGAGCGAGCACGCGCTCCAGCAGCCTCTTCCGCTCCGCGCCTTCTTCCGCTTGCGCCTCCCGGAGGAGCTGCTCAAACTCCGCCACGTCCGTGCTGACGGCATCCGGGTTGAGGCGCACCTGAAGGCGATCCGCCTGGAGCACGCTCTCGGGTGAGACTCCCGTTGGCTCAAGCTGGCGGCGCAGCGAGGAGAGGGCCGTACTGAGGTTGTTGCGGCCGTCCTCCGGCGGAAGCTCCGGCCAGAACAGGTCGATCAGCTCTTCCCTGGGGTGACCTCGGTCCGGGCGCAGAGCGAGATAGGCCAGGAGCCAGGCCGTCTTCTGAGTGCGGAAGCGGGAGACTGTTTGCTTCCCCTGGACGATGCGGACGCCTCCCAGTAGTTCTATCCGACATCGGTTGATGACCACGCGTAGTACCATGCTGTGCCAGGACTATCCCTCGCCGAGGGCCACTTGTAGTTAGGCAGAAGTGCGCCAAAACCCTACTAACCGCCATTCATGACTCCTACAGGCCCTTGTAGGAGTCCTGTAGGACCCCCCGCATATCATGGACTTCGTCTCAATGCCGGCCGCGCACACGCGGCTGGCAACCCCTTGCAGAAAGGAGGCTGGTCCATGTTGCGCAGACTCACTGCGCCGGGCGTGCTGCTGCTGGCCGCCGCCGCCCTGGCGCCCCCGGCGATGGCGGCAGACCCACCGTCTCAGCTCAGGTTCCTGACGCCAATGGATTCCAAGAACGGCGTCTCCATTGTGCTCAACAACGTATCCTACACGGACAAAACTCCGGGCAAGCTCGCAGGAACCGGAACGCTGGCCATCACTATCGGCGGACAGCCACTCACCGTCGCTGGTCAGGCTGTTCCATCCATCCCGAACGTACCCTTCCAGGGCGTGGCGGCGGACGCGGCGGGCAAGGCGACCGGACTGTCCTACACGTTTGCCAACGACGCGTCGATAACAGACCTGTTCGGCAGCGGCCTCGGCTTTACCATTGGCAAGAGGACAACGATCTCGGTACAGACAGCCGGAACAGCCACGCTCAGCGGCGGCAGCCTCTCCGTAACCCTGCCCTTCCGCGGCGATGGTGGAAAGCAGTTCGGCGTCACGCTGCAGCCGACGCTATCCTTCACGGAGGATGGTGAGTGCGATCTGGAGGCTCATAATGCTCAGCTCATGGGTATGGGCAACGGGTTGACCGTGGCGGGCGCCACTCTCAACGCAGCCTCCGTGGACCTCGTCTACAAGCATCACAAGAGCAAAGCAGATGACTGGTCCTTCAGCGTCAACAACGCCTCGCTGGCGGTGAACCTGCCGGGAATGACCAGCCAGGACAACGCACCGCTAAAGCTGTCCGTGAAAGGACCGCTCACAATCGACCAGGACGGCCAGGTGACTTTCACCGAGGCAGACATGGACGACCAGAACGGCCTGGAAATCCCCCTGGCGCAACCGATGGGATTCGCGCTCAAGGTATATCACGCCTCCATGAGTATGGCCAACAGCCAGCCCGGCGACTTTGACCTGAAGGCGGACCTCACGTTGCCGCCGGACTTTAAGGACGACAAGGGCAACGCCGCAACCATCAAGGGCATCGAGATCAAGTACTCAAAGAATGGGACTCCCCCGAACCAGACCGTTGTGACGGTGACGGGAGGCCTGGATGCGTACTGGAACGCCTTTGGAATCCACGTTGCGCCCGGCTCCTTCATCGTGGACCTGAGCTCCGCTCCGTTTCCCGGAGACCAGGACGAGAAGGGTCTGGACAACAACCAGCTTCCACCCACCTGGCAGGGGGTGTACGTGAAAGACGCCACTCTGTACCTGCCGGACGGATTCAGCGACCAGACTACCCCCTCTGGCAAAGCCCAGATAGAGGTCCAGAAATTCTACATCAACGAGCATGGTGTGAGCGGCAAGGTGGACATCCGCCCAGCCGATCCCACCAAGGGACCTCTCGCCAACCTCAAGGTGATGGGTTTCCAGGCCGGACTGACGGAGCTGGGCCTAACCCTCAATCGCAATACGGTACGGGACTGCAACATAAAGGGCAGTATCTCCATTCCTGGCTACGGGGGCAACGCGGGGCTCAACGTGGGCATCTCCACCGCGGGCATCGTGTCGGTAGACGTAGATACCAGCCAGCCGATCCAGATGACATCCATAGGGGCGGAGCTGACGCTCACCAACGGATCGCTCCAGATCCACCAGCCGGACATGAACACGCGGCTGCTCCTCACCGGCACCCTCGCCTTCAAGGGTGATAGCGCCCCCTCCGCACTGAAAGGCGCTGCGCTCGACTTCAAGGATGTGGGCGTAGGATCTGACGGTCACATCTACGTGGACAGCCTCTGGATGCAACTCCCACACCCGGCGCACATCGGGATAGGGCCGGTCGCCCTGGAGGCGAGCAAGATCGGCTTCGGGCAGATAACGGACTCCGGCGATGCCTACTATAAGGACCACCAGAACCAGTACTGGGTGGGCATAACGGGAGATGTGTCGCTGTCCGGTGATCTTCCCATTACCGGCCAGGTGAGCTTCGACGGTCTCCGTATATTTGTTCCGGACAGCAGCCACCAACTGGGCCTGGAAGTGGGCAACATTGCCGTGGACACGGACGTGCAGAACGTGATCCACATCGCAGGATCACTGAAGCGGAAAGACCCCAATACAGGTAAGCCGTACAGCATATCTCTGCCAAACGGAAAGAGCCTGGACTATGTTAAGGGAGATGCGGAGATCAGTCTGAGCTGCCTGGGCGCCGGCGGGCTTGGCGGCCGCATCGCGTTTGAAGTGGCCAACGGCGCCTGGTTCCTCATGGGCGGCATCACTATTCCCTCACCCGGCATCACCCTGGGTCAGAGCGGCCTCTCGCTCTACGGCTTCGCGGGCGGCATCGGGCACAATGTGAAGCCGGACCACGAGGGCGCAACCGGAGTGCCGAGCATCGACTACCAGCTCATGCCGGACGTGGATGCCATAGAGGCGGGGGGTCTGGGTACCTACGTGTTCGTCGCCGGCCTGAGGGCGGGATCCACGGCGCCCGATACGGTCTGGGGCGACCTGGTCCTCACTCTCTACCTGCCGAACGTAGACATCGACCTCAACGGCAAGTGCTATCTCGTCTCCGACCCGGGCAGCAAGCCGATGCCGCAGGATCCTACTCAGGAGGACCGCGTGCTGGCCGGAGACCTCCACTTCGACCTGCCGCAGAACACCTTTACCGCCAGTCTGACGGCGGATCTGAACTTCCCCACGCGTAAGCAGGCGCTGGTCCATGCGGACGGCGGGATACTGCTGAACGTCGCTCCGGACCCGCCTGCCGGAACCGGCAAGTACTTCCACATCGGGGGACCCATCTCGCGCGATCCAATCGCTATCGCCAATCCCTGCGAGATCAAGTTCGCGTCGCTGGCTCCCATCCAGGGAGCGCTGGACGTGGATCTGATACCAACGGGGAACAAG
Source organism: uncultured Chthonomonadaceae bacterium (assembly GCA_964396385.1). Lineage (GTDB taxonomy): Bacteria > Armatimonadota > Chthonomonadetes > Chthonomonadales > CAJBBX01 > CAYNFH01. Next base: position 8,157 of record CAYNFH010000029.1, read on the forward strand.
AGCGTGCCCTATAAATTGCAGGTACAGGCGGCGTTGATATTCGACCAGCCGATCCCGCACACCTCCGGGAGTTTCGGTCCCGTCTCCTACGACGTGGATGGATCCGCCCACGTGCAGGGATACCTGGACATGAATATCATTCCCGACCCCACGGGCCTCACCATAAATGGAAATGGGAACTTCCAGGTGGATGGCTCCCTGAGCGTTAGCGGCGGGGTGGACCTGGGCTGGGCCGGCCAGTATGGCGCGAGCGTGCAGCTCGCCGTGTCAGGTCAGATAGGTGGGAGCATCCAGTGCTCCCCCTCCACTACTCCAACCATCGACGTGAGCGGCGACGTGACGGCAACCGCAACTCTCAGCTTTCCTGTCATCGGAGACAAGTCGTTCAACGTATCGGGTCATGTTGAGAAGAAGTGCAGCATCTAGTGAGAGGAATCTCCATGCGATACCTACCCCACAGCCTCTGTCTGGCGGCGCTGCTTGCCGGCCCTGCCAGCCTCTCCCGCGCGGCCGGACCCACCAAGTTGGTCGTTATGGCCGCGACGGCTTACAATGACCACAAGCCGGAGGTGCGCCTCCGGTGGACCGTAACCGACGGCTGGCTCCCGGAGCGCGGGTTCCACCTGTACCGGATTCAGGGTAACAACCGCACCCTGCTCAACCCTACCAGGCCCTTTGCCGTGAACCTGAACGGCTTCAGCGCTCAGGGCCGCAATCTGCTGAACCTGGCGAAGTCGCAGATAGCGGCCGGAGAGCATTTCGCCCCCGGAATCCAGCGCCAGTCGAGTCTCGCCGCCTTCCGAGCCATGCGAGAGACCATGGAGGCCGTCCGCCAGCAGCTCGGGCCCGCTCTCTCGGCGGAAGCGGTGGCCCAGCAGGTCCGGCAGATCCCGCCGGTGGCTCAGTACCTGGCGCTCACGCGCCGGACGCCGAATGCCAAGCCGGCCGCTCGCGCACCGTTGAGCCAGGATGATCAGGTGCGCCAGGTGCGATCTCAGCTTCTGGTTGGCGCCATGCTGAACTCCGGCGCCGCCCACAACCTGGGACTGGCCTTCGAGGACACCGACGTACACGATGGTGAGACGTACGAGTACGCTTTGCGCACGCTCAACGACCAGGGCCAGGAGAATCCCAACGACGAGGCGACTACCACCATTACCGTGGGCAAAGACCCGCAGCCTCAGCCGCCTACGGTAGATAAGCCTCTCCAGCACGATACCGATCCCAGCGGCACCTGCTCCGTAGACTTGCACTGGGAGCCGCCGACACCCAAGGAGGCGGCGAGCTATGGAGTGGCCGGCTACCGTGTCCTCCGTGTCGATTCACAGCATCCCAACGGCGTCCCCGCTCACGACGGGCTCGTCCTCGTCTCCTACGTCAATAACGTCGCTACGTTGACCACTTTCCGCGACACCCACGTGCCCCAGGGACCGGTTACGTACAAGGTGTCCCTGGTGGACTCCTTTCAGCGGGAGAGCGCTCCCACGACCACGGATCCTATCACCCTCAAGGACCTGCGCACACCGCAAGCCGTCCGTGCCGCGTGCGCATGGCTCTCCGAAGGTAGCGCCACGCCGGTATCGTGGCGGGTACAGAAAGGAAAGTTGCCGCTCCACAGTACGGCTCGTACCGCCGACAACATTGCGGTGGTCTGGCGCGCCAGCTCGCAGCCCGGCGTGGTCTACAACGTTTACCGCATCGAAGACCAGGGTGAGCAGGCGCCCGCGAAGGTACCCACCGTTCAGATGCAGAGATACCCCGGCGCGCAACCGGTCCTGCTCACCCCGGGAACCACTGCCGGCGCTCCCGTGGACCTGCACACCATCACCGGGCGCCAGGTCTTCAGGCTCCTCCCGAACGCGCCCACGGTCATCCAGGGCACTGCCCCAGGCAAACTGGGCACGCATGTATCGTCCATACCGTCGCTCAAAGGCATCCATCTGGACACCGATGATCTGGACGCCGACTCCGCCCTGAAGCAGTTGGACGCCGCCACAAACTCTCACTACCGGACGGACGTCAAGCTGCTCTGCTTTGTGGACGCAAAGCCTCCCAAGGACCACTACTACCGGTACCTCGTTACCGCGGACTATGCCGCAAACAAGCTGGATTCTGTAGCGTGCCACACCACTGCGGTAGCCATGCCGCTGCTCACACCCCCCGCGTCGCCAACGGGGCTTGCCGCCGGGCCATTTATTTCTACTGTCACCGAAGAGATCAAGAAACAGATTGGAGGCCGGTATGTGGACATACCGGCCCTGGCGGCACGGCAGACCCGGGATGACCATGGCGTGTGGCAGCCGCTGATCGACCCGAAAGGGTTCACCCACGTTGTCGCACCGGATGAGGCCGGCGCCGTGTCTTTGAACTGGAATCCCGTTCAGGCCACCACGAATATGACATACCGCGTTTACCGCGCCAACGCCACGGGATACTTCCCGGCGGAGGAACCGGCGAAGAATGCGGCAAGCCCCGCGGGTACAGCTCACGGCCGGTCCAAGCCAGACATCGTGATAGCCCCGGGCAAGACACTGCGTTTTTCGCGGCAAAACGCGCGCCCGCCTCAGTCAAGCTGGGTACTGCTGGGCCAGGTGAGTGATCCCACATTCACAGACCCGGTCCAGCGGTCTCACGCACACTACTATCTCTACCATGTGGTAGCCGTGAACCGCTGGGGAGTTGCCAGCGGCCCGTCGGCGGACCTTTCCGTCCGGGTGCCGGCGACGCTGCCGCCCAGCGTGCCGACTCTCCTGCAGGTGTCCCCCAACGAGGCGGGACAGGTAGTAGTAACCATCCGTGCCAATCCTGTCGAGGAGGAGGTGGAGCAGTACCAGGTGTGGCGCAAGGAGCTGGCGACAAACAAGACGTTGAGCTATGCGCCCCCTGCCGTGCAGATGGCGACCGCCGGAGCGCACCTGCCGCTCCCACCGGCGGATCAGCCCCACGCTAACGTCACATTCCAGGGCCGCTCCCTGGTGGCAGGTGGAACGGAGGCGCTCCGCGTGGGGAATGGGGCGGCGCGCTTTGGCGTATTCCGGCACAATTCTCCGGCCGCCGCCCTGGCGCAGACGCTGGGCCAGAATGCCAGGCAAAAGGTCGCGGGTAATATCACAGCGCAGCTCAGTCCGGACGAGCTTAAGGCCTTGCTGGACTGGAGCGGTTATACGCAGGTTGGACTGGCGACTGTGAATGGAGACCAGGCTGTCTACCAGGATAGCAACGTGCAGCCGGGAACGGACTACGCGTACCGCGTGGTAGTGCTCACCCGGGACAACGTAAAGTCTGACTCGTCCATCATCATGGATGCCTCTCCGTATAAGGTGAAGGCCGATCCTCCCACCAACGGCAAGGCAATCTACGCGAATGGAGGCGTAACCGTGAGCTGGACCGCCCCTCAGAGCGGCGCAACCGGCTTTATTGTAAAGCGCGCGGTGGTGCTTCCCAATAATCGCGCGCCCGCGTTCATCCAGGTGCAGGTGATACCAGGCGCAACACCCACGAGTTATACGGACTACAATGCCCGCTCGCGGAAGAGCTACACCTATGCGATCCAGGCGATAGACAGCTCCGGCAACGTGTCTGACCCGCTCCAGATCCAGTACACCGGGAAGCCCTGAGCGGCGTGCTCTGCAATCCGGCCCCTCAAAACCCGACAACTATTACGGTAGCGGCTCACCGAGGGGCCGGATTGGAGGATGTTGATGAATCGATGGATTCTGGCCGCGGCAGTGGCCGCCGCGAGCGTTGCCGCCGTGCCGCATAGCGCCGCAGCGCAGTTCCGTAACCCGCTGAAGCTGCCCAAACTCCCGTCGCGGGATGCGAAACAGAACGATAAGGAGCAGTCTCCAGACATCAAAGTGGACCTGCCGCCATACTACGGCCCCAAAAAGCGGATAGCGGTGGCGGACATGGAGATTAAGGTCCAGGCGACGACCACCCAGGATCCCACCCCCAGCGGGGGCACGTCTACCACCACCACGGTCGACGTCACGCCGCCCACAGACTTTGGCACCGGCATGACTGACATGCTGAACACGGCGCTGGCGAACACGCACCGATTCATCCTGCTGGAGCGCAGCGCCAACGGGATGAAGGACATCCAGGGCGAGCAGCAGCTCCAGGGCGTGCGGCAGGGCACCCAGGCCCAGGCGGGCCAGCTCCTGGGCGCGCAGTACATCGTGCGCGGCGCCATCACGGAGTTCAGCTACAAGAAGAGCAGCACCGGAGGCAGCGCCTCCTTCCTGCCCGGGATAAACCTGGGCCACGGCGATACGTCCGCCTCCGTGGTACTGGACATCAAGCTGGAGGACACCACCACCGGCATCATCGCCGACTCCGTGAAGGCGGAAGGGCTGGCGAAGTCCTCCGGCACCGCGCTCAATGTCGACATGAAAGGGTTCAAGTTTAACGGCAGCTCCTTCCAGAACACCCCGCTGGGCCACGCTACCCGGCAGGCAATCGAGAAGGCAGTGAGGTTCATCTGCGACCGGATGGACCAGGTGGAGTGGCAGGCCCGCGTCGCCACCGTGGTTACGGACGAGGGCAAGGGCACAGAGCTCTACCTGGCCTGCGGCAGCGACATGGGCATCAAGGTGGGGGATGAGCTGGAAGTGTTCCATCCCGGCAAGGTCATCGAGGATCCGGACACGCATGTGGTCCTCACCACGACCAAGGGAGTGCGCATCGGCCGCTGCCGCGTGCGGCAGGTGGAGAAGAACATTTCCATCGCCACACCCATAGACGGCCAGGGCTTTGCGGATGCGGACGTGGTCCGGTTTACCGCCGGATACAAGCCCGATGCGCCTCCCGCACCGGACACACCGAAGCCGCAGTAGTCACTAGAGCTGCAATCTATTTGGCCCCCAGCCTGCGCGGCTGGGGGCTTGCTGTTTGGGCCGCTGGCGCCGCCAACCGGGGTTAATGGAGTTTCGGAAAACTGTCCCGCAACATCCTCTGTCGGTGAAGGCCGACACTCGGCGGAACGCCACCGGGGTGTCCGCGCCTGCCACTGGTCCGAGGGCGCGGGGACGCCCGGCCTTGTATGGTTTGGATGGTGGGAAGAGAATGGAGAGTCGGCGGAGCCGACCGCTCAGACGGTCTGACCAAGAACACTCCCACTCTCTTGGTCCGTGTGCACGTATCGTCTCCCCGGTCTCTGCGTTCCCTCTCCGCCGTCCGGCACAGACGGAAAACCGGCCCGGAGCTCGCCGTTGAGCCCCGGGCCGGTGGAGGAGGAGATGGGTATGGATTCGGCGCGTTACTCGCCGCCGAGGGCGATACTCGTCAGGTCCACGGAGCTCGTGTCGGTACCCCAGATGGCGTTGTCTGTCCAGACACAGGTGCCCCACAGCGCGCGGCTGTCCGTGATGACGTTGGTGCCCCAGATGGCGTTGGTGCCCCACATGGCCCGCATATCCGAGATGCCGGTGCCCCAGATGGCATTGGTGCCCCAGAGCGCGCGGTCCATGTTGATGTACACATTACCGCTGGAGTCCTCGGAGAGGTCCGGGCTCATGGCGTACTGCGTGGCCACCACGGTGGAGTTCAGCGCCGCCGGGATATCCAGGTAGCCCGCCCCATACGTGCAGGGATCCATCACGCCCGTGGGATCCGCCCACTTGTCGGCGCTGAACATCATGCGGGCCTTCAGCGTGTCCGGTGTGAGCGTGGGATACTTCTGCAGCATGAGCGCGGCTGCCCCGGCCACCACCGGAGCGGCCATGGAGGTGCCCGAGAGGCGGAAGTACTTGTTGGAGTTGCCACCCAGCAGAGAGATCGAGTAGTAGCTCCACGGAATCTGGTTGCTGCCGCCGTAGGCGGTCTGAAGATAGCTGTTGTCGGCGAGTGTGGAGATCACCTTGTTGCCCGGTGCGATGATGTCCGGCTTCAGGATCAGGTCCAACCGGCTCGGCCCGCGGCTCGAGTACGTAGCGATACGGTCGTGCGCCCGGATGCCGTCCATGGACTTGGTCGCCCCGACGGTGATCACGTACGGATCGTTGCCAGGACACTGGATGGAGCCGTAGGCCGTACCCCACCCCTCGTTCGGAGCGCCCAGCGTCGCGGTCACGTTCAACCGGCCCTCGTTGCCCGCGGCGCAGACAACAAAGATGCCCGCTTTCCACGCCTGCTCCACCGCCTGGCAGAGCGGGTCCGTGGTGTAGCTCTCTCCCACCGGATGCCCCAGAGAGATGTTCATCACCCGGATGTTGTAGGCGCTCTTGTTGTTGATCACCCACTGGATGCCGGCCAGCACCGTGCTCACGTCGCTCATACCGTGGCTGTCAAGAACGCGCACGTTCACCAGGTTCGCCTGCCTTGCGATGCCGTAGAACGTTTTGTAACAGGTGAGACCCGATGACGCGTTGCCGTTCCCCGCGATGATCCCCGCCACATGCGTGCCGTGGCCGCACAGGTCGTTGATGGTGCTCTCGCTCGCGACGAAGTTGACGCTCTGGAGGATGCGCGTGCTGGCCAGCAGGCCCGTGTTGAGCAGGCCCGGCTTGAGCATGTCCTGGTGGTACTCGATACCGCTGTCGACCACCGCCACGGTAACACCCTTGCCCGTTAACCCATAGCTGGAGTAGGCCGTGTCCGCTCCGCTGGAGCTAACGGTGAACTGGTCGTTCTTTTTCACCGGCACGTCCGCGGAGACGTGCGAGACCCACGGAAGCGCGACCAAGCCGCCCAGGCTGCGCGCCGGCAGCCGGACGGCAACGGAGCTGACCACCGGCAGATGCCGGTATACGTCGCCCCCGAGCGCCTTGAGCTGCCGCTCCGCGGCCGAGGTGACCCCGCCCTGCTCCTGCACAATGAGAGATATCCATCTGCCTGCCGGGCCGGCCGCCAGCTTCTGGCTGACGAAGGCGTCGACACGCCCGCTCTCGGGGCTCGCGGCAGCGGGGGCCGCGGCGTTGAGGCCCGCCGATGCTGCCAGTCCAGCCCCCAGAGCGGTCAGGCGGATTGCACGAATGGATGAACCCATAACCGTCTCCTTCGAAATCGCCGCAGTTCGGTAGCCCGGCGGCCATAGGAGGTTACAGGTTATAGGGGACAGGTGACAGGGACCGGAATTCCGCACCCTGTAACCTGTAACCTCTTCCCTGTTCCCTGTCCTTTAGGTCCGTGGCTTTGCGTCCCCGGCTTTCGCACGGGTTTGCCTTTGTCGATTGCGAAGGATGCAAGGAGGAAGCCTGCTCGTGGACCGCAGCACGACGTCCTGCCGATGCTAAACGGGAGGTTTTGGCCTTTGTCAAAGGCCCGAACAAACCGTATAGCTCGATTATGGGTGCGCCACCCGGCCCGCCTCGCTGTGCAGGATGCGGGATTCGAGGGTTCAGGGTTCGCTCGTTTCCCGAGGTTGGGTTGCCCCCGCGCCGGATCTGCCACCCTGCTGAGCAGGTCCGCCGGTTAGCCGGCACGGAGGACATAGGAGCCGTAGGGCCGCTGATCGACGCGCTCTGGTATCCATCTCCCGAGATAACCGGGGCGGCCCGAGTGGCACTGGCACGCCTGCTTCCTCGGCTGCAGCACGCGAACATCTCTGTGCTGAACTCCGACCGAATCACAAAACTCAGCATCCAGATACCGTCCGTCAAGAGGTCACCGGCCGACGAGCAGTTTGCGGTAGCCTCCAGGGCGGCTATTGAACGGAAGATGGGCCGGACACGGCGCAGAGCCTGCTCACGCTGCTGCTCCGGCCGCACCATTCCGATTCCGACTAGGCTGAGCTCCACCGGTCCTGGATGCGCTATCCTACTGGTAGCATGTCCGATTCACTCTTTGCTTCCACCACCGCCCGGATGCGGGCGGTCCAGACCCCGGTGATCCCCACTGTGGCGGAGCTCATCCGCCAGAACCCGGGCACCATCTCCCTGGGGCAGGGCGTGGTGCACTACGGGCCGCCCCAGCAGGCCATAGAGCAGATCGCCCTCTTCCAGCAGGACCCGCAGAACCACAAGTACCGGCCCGTCCACGGCATCCCGGAGCTTATCGAAACCATTGAGGCAAAGTTGGAACGCGAGAACGGCATCCGCGTGGGCCCGGAGCGCCGCGTGGTGGTCACCGCGGGCGGGAACATGGCGTTCCAGAACGCCATCCACGCCATCACGGACCCCGGCGACGAGATCATCTTCAACACACCGTACTACTTCAACCACGAGATGGCGGTCGTAATCGCGGGCGCCAGACCGGTGCTGGTTCCCACCGACGCGGACTACCTCCCGCGGCCGGAGGCCATTCGCGCCGCCATCACGCCGCGTACCCGCGCCATCACCACCATCTCGCCCAACAATCCCACCGGGGCGGTCTACCCGGAAGACCTGCTGCGCGAGATCAACGCCATCTGCCGCGAGCGCGGTATCTACCACATCCATGACGAGGCGTACGAGTACTTCACCTACGACGGCGCGCGCCACTTCTCGCCCGGATCCATCCCCGCCAGCGAGCCCTACACCATCTCCCTCTTCTCCCTCTCAAAGGCGTACGGCTTCGCGAGCTGGCGCATCGGGTATATGGTTATTCCGGAGCGGCTCTTCGAGCCCATCCGCAAGATCCAGGACACGCTGCTCATCTGCCCGCCCGTCATCTCGCAGTACGCGGCGGTGGGGGCGCTTCAGGCGGGCCAGGCGTGGGCGCGCGAGCATATACGATCCATAGCGGAGGTGCGGGAGCTGGCCGTCCGCGAGATGGAGCCGCTCCTGGACCGCTGCGTCATCCCGCGCGCTCCGGGCGCGTTCTACTTCCTGCTGCGCGCCCGGACGGAGATAGAAGCGATGCGCGTGGTGGAGCGACTGATACGGGAGCACCGCGTGGCGGTCATCCCCGGCGACACCTTTGGAGCCGTGGACGGCTGCTATCTGCGCGTGGCCTACGGTGCCCTCCAGAAGGAGACTGTCACCGAGGGCCTCGGACGGTTTGTGACGGGATTAGCTTCTATATTGGGAGAGACCGAATGAACGAAGAAGGGGAGAAGCGGAGAAGGGGAGAAGGGGTCGGTTCGCACAGGACCCTACGGAATCGGTTTGCTCACACAGCACAAGGCCAGGCAGCAATGGTCGAGACGAGGGATTCCGGAGCCTCCCCTTCTCCCCTTCTCCCCCACTCCCCCTCTGTCCTCTCCGTTGCCGCCGTCCAGCCGGACATCGCGTGGGAAGACAAGGAGGCGAACTTCGCCCGGGTTCAGACGATGCTGGATTCCGCCGGACCGCTGGAGGGCGCCCTCGTGGTCCTCCCGGAGATGTTCGCCACCGGCTTCAGCATGAACGTATCCGCCATCGCAGAAGAAGCCGCCCCAAGTCCGAGGGCGGAAGCCCGCGCTGAGGCAGATGCTGTCCGGTCTCTCGACTCTCGACTCTCGACTCTCGACTCCGCCTTTCCGTCTCACGACTCACGACTCACGACTCTAGACTCCGCCCCCACTCAGCACTTTCTCTCCAACCAGGCACACTCCCGGCGCGCGTACGTGCTGGGCGGCGTGGTAACGCGCGGGCCGGACGGTAAGGGTCGCAACGAGTCCCTAGTCTACAGCCCGGACGGCACGGAGCTGAGCCGCTATCAGAAGATGTACCCCTTCACGCTGGGCGGGGAGTCCGCCAACTACACGGCCGGTCCCGGCCCGGTTCTGTTCCGGTGCGGGCCGTTCACCGTGGCGCAATTTGTCTGCTACGACCTGCGCTTCCCGGAAGCGTTCCGCGCTGCGGTACGCCGGGGCGCGCAGCTCTTTACCGTTATCGCAAGCTGGCCGGAGGCGCGGATAAGCCACTGGGTCACCCTGCTCCAGGCGCGGGCCATCGAGAACCAGGCCTACGTGATAGGCGTGAACCGCGTCGGCACGGACCCAACGCTCCGGTACACCGGCCGCAGCCTCATCGTGGCGCCCGGCGGCGAGATCTTGGCGGACGCCGGCGAGCGCGAATCCGTGATCCGCGCGGAGCTGGACGCTCAGACTCTCCAGGACTACCGCTGCCGCCTCCCGTTCCTGGAAGATATGAGAGAGGACATATAGGCGCCGACTCTGGAGTCTGATTCTGCCAAGAGCGTTCGGCCGCAATCTGTCATCCCGAGCTCTGCGAGGGATGTGCTTTACGGTAACAACACGCACTCTCTAACTTCAGAGTACCGAGAGCACCAGCCTGTCATCCCGAGCTCCGCGAGGGATCTGCTTTACGGTAGGGGCGCGTACTCTGCCGGAAAAAGCAGATTCCTCGCTGCGCTCGGAATGACAGTACTCACGGCCACTGACGATCACAGGAGAACCCATGTCCAACCCAAAGCTACCCTTCCCCCGCATCCTCATGGGCCCGGGGCCCTCGTCGGTGGCGCCGCGCGTGCTCCAGGCCGGCGCCGAGGCCCCGCTGGGCTACCTGGACCCCGAGCTGTTCGACGCCCTGGCGGAGATCCAGGCGAACCTGCGCGCAGTCTTCGGCACACAGAACCCCTACACCATCGCCCTCACCGGCACCGGCATGGCGGGCATGGAATCCTGCTTCGCCAACCTCGTCGAGCCCGGGGAAACGGCGCTCATTGGCGTGTGCGGCTTCTTCGGGGAGCGGCTGGTGGAGATGGCGTCCCGCTACGGCGCCAATGTGGTGCGCGTGGACGGTGAGTGGGGCCGGCCGCTGGATCCGGACCAGGTGGCCAAGGTCGCGGATGGTGCGGGTCCTATCAAACTGGTGGCGTGCGTCCACGCGGAGACCTCCACCGGCGTGCGGCAGCCGCTGGAGCCCATCGCCGAGATAGCCCGCAGGCACGATGCCCTGTTCCTGGTGGACGCCGTAACGTCGTTGGGCGGTTTGCCCGTAGAGGTAGACAATGTGGGGGCGGACGCCTGCTACTCCGCCAGCCAGAAGTGCATGGGCTGCCCGCCCGGGCTCGCGCCGCTCACCGTGTCCGAGCGCGCCCTGGACGCCGCCAGGTCCCGCCGGGCCAGGGTCACGAACTGGTACTACGACTGGGAGTTGCTGGCCAAATACTGGGGCGAGCCGCACCTCTACCACCACACCGTGCCCTCCACGCAGCTCATCGGCCTGCGCGAATCGCTCCGCATGATGATGGAGGAGGGGCTGGACCGGCGCTGGCAGCGGCACCAGGAGATGCGGGACGCGCTGGTGCAGGGGCTGAGCGAGTTGGGCATCACGCCCTTTGCGGAGCAGGGCTACCGCCTGCCCACTATCACCACCGTATGGATACCGGACGGCGTGGACGACGCCGGCACGCGGAAGCGACTTCTGGTAGAGTATGGTCTGGAGATCGGTGGCGGATTAGGGCCCATAAAGGGCCGGATCTGGCGCATCGGCACCATGGGCGAGTCGGCCAGCCTGCGTAACGTGGAGCTCTTGTTGGGAGCCCTGCGAAGGGTACTAGGCGGATGATTCAGGGGGTTTTCAGTGGCTATAGAACATAATCCGCCGGTTGCTGCGCCGCGCGGAACGGCGTACGGATGGCTCTTCCGGGAGCGCGGCACGCAGCGACTCTTCCTGGTCGCGGTGGCGCTGGGGGTGGTCTGGTTCCTTTACAGCACCATTCACACCTCCCAGATGAACAGCGTCCAGTGGCCGGCGCTGAAGCCAGACTCGCACGGCCTCACCATCGTGGGCCTGCGGGACCAGAACCGGCCGGGCTGGCATCGGAAGTACGTTGCCATCGAGTCCAACCACGAGTGGGCCATCCGCCGGCCGGACGACGACACCGGCGACGAGGACACTTCCAGCGATAGTTCCTCGCCGGAGGCCGCCGACCGCGGGGCGAATCCCGGTGCCTCGCACCACGTGAACCGGGGCGAGGTGGTCCCTGTCGAGGAGGTGCTGGCGAACTGCCCAGTGGTGCTTACGCAAGGGCAGTTCACCGGCGCCAGCGTGGAGCAGCGCAAGGAGATCGCCCCGCCTCCGTTCGACCGCACCTACTGGATCGTCCACATCGGGCTGACGGAGGAGGGCCTGTCCCGCTTCTGGCAGTTCTCCAGCCAGCATGAGGGCGAGCGGCTCGCCTTCATCCTGAACGGTGAGGTGCTCACCTGCACCAAGATGGAGAACACCCCGCCGCCGTACCTCTACGTCTTTGTCCACTCCCTGGACGTGGAGCCCATCTGGATCAAGGCCGACGCCGACCGCCTCGCGGACTACATCAACGCCCACAAAGCCCGCTAGTACCTCGTTGCTGTAGTCCACAGTGCTTCCCGCGACCGCGCAAGCTGTCATTCCGAGCAAAGCGAGGAATCTGCTTTTCTCCACAATTTCGTACTAATATCCCCTGGCTGCATCCACCTGATTCCGTAGCGGCTCGCCCGCCCGGTAGCGCCGCAGGTTGTCCAGAAAGATATCCGTTACGCGGGCGCTGTTAGCGTGGCTGAAGCCGCTGGTGTGCTGCGTGAGGATTACGTTGGGGAAGTCCCACAAGGGGTCCTCCGGCGGAAGCGGCTCAGGGTCCGTCACGTCTAGGCCCGCGCCCGCTATCCACCCCTCCCGCAGCGCTCGCAAAAGGGGCTCCTTCGCAATGGATTGGCCCCGCCCCACGTTGTAGACGTAGGCCGTGCGGCGCATGGCCCGGAGCTGCGGCTCGTCCAGGTAGTGGGTGGTCTCTTGTGTCAGCGGTAGGCAGAGCGCCACGTGGTCGGCGCGGGGCAGCGCTTCCATCAGGCGGTCCGGCGGCAGCAGCTCATCCACCCCCTCCACGGGCTTACCGCTCCGGCGGATCCCCAGCACGTGCAGGCCCAGCCCCTTCGCCTTGCGCGCCAGCGCCCCGCCGATGCCCCCCAGGCCGGCGATGAGCAGCGTCTGTCCCTCCAGCTCAAACTTGCCCTCCTCCGCGCCGCCCCGATCCCACGTATGCGTCTGCTGGAACCGCAGGAACTCCGGTAGGCGGATGGCGAAGGCGAACATCATGGCCAGGATGTTCTCCGCGATGGGGGTGCCGTGCGCGCCGCTGGCGTTAGTGAGCCGGATCCCGCGCCGCGCGATCTCCGCCAGCGGGTAGCCGTTCACCCCCGCCGAACGGACCTGGATCCAGCGCAGCTCCCCGGCCCTCTCAAGCAGCCCCGACGGAAGCCGCGCGGTAAAGAGCGCCTCGCAGCCGTCGATCCGCTCCAGGATCTGCTCCGGCCCCTCCGCCTCCACCACCTCCAGGTCCGGGAACGCCGTCCGTATCCGCTCCCTGTCCGGCGGGTCCACCGTCGTAGCCACCATCACGCGCAAATCGGCACCTCCCTCAGCCCAGTGGGGCCAAGCCTTCGGGAGAGTCTACCCCGCGCATGGCGTCACGGCCGTACTCCCAACAGCCTCGCGGTCATCTCGGTACGGCAGGACACACCCGATTTCACATACTCGGGCACCTAGAGCTCCGCGAACCGCAGTACCTGCGGATCGTCGATGACCTCTCCCTTCCGCAGCCGGTCTATCGTCGTTCTCAACAACACGTACGCGTCGCTCCACGGCGGTCTCCCGAATCCAGCAGAGTAGTAGCAGGCAGCAACCCGTGGCTCTCCCGTCGCCCTCCTGCGCTTTCGTCGAACGGGGACAGACTAATCTGGCGCCGCCGCGCCAATTTGAGACAATGTCTCACTCCGCGCCCCTTCTGCGGACTGACGACTGACGACCGACTGCTGACGACGGGTGTTCAAGAACGGGCGCTCGCAGACAAGAAAGAAGAGAAAGGCGAGGCCGAGGACGGCCGGCGTGCCGACCACGAGGAGGGCCGCGAACGTGTAGGCGTCAGGCAGGAGCCACGGGTGGATGAAGTACTGCCACAGGAGCTGCTGGAGCGGCACGTGCACCAGGTAGAGGCTGTAGGAGAAGGTCCCCACCAGCGCCAGCGGCCGCCAGGCGAGCGCGCGCCGAATGCGGCTTTCCGGCGAGCGTGCGGCGCTGATGAGCAGGCAGGCCGCCGCCAGCGCGACAAAGGGGTCCACGAATACCAGATGCCGCTCGGAGACCTGCCAGCCGATGCGCCAGATGGCGGCGGCGCACCCGGCGAGCAGCAGGAGTGCGATGGCAGTCGTCGGCGCTCGCTCTCGCAGCCAGGCGTATCGGTCCGCGGGACCATAGGCGATTCCCGCCGCCAGCGCGCCCAGTGCGAACAGGCCCAGGAAGCTAGGGGTGAGGCACCAGAAAGTGGTGTGGTGCACCATCAGGAAGAGCGCATAGCCCAGTGCTAAGGCCGCTGCCGTTGCCCGCTCCGCCCCCCACCGACGCCACAGCAGCACCAGGAGCGGAAAGAGCAGGTAGATCTGGCACTCCACCGCCACCGACCAGAGCGGGCTGTCTATCTGGAAGGTGGAATGCGGGAACAGGTTATGGACCAGCAGCAGGTGCGTCCAGATGCCCGTGCGGTCCACCGCGATGGAGGTGTCCCAGTGGGAGCCGGTGGGCTGCCCGATGAGTGTGTAGATGAGCAGCAGGCAGAGTCCCATAGAGAGGTAGTAGGGCGGCAGGATGCGGCGGGCGCGCTTCTTGAAGAAAAGGCGCGCTCCGCCCTTCAGCTCGCCGCCGGCCCGCACCACCGGCAGCATGAGGCAGAAGCCGGAGAGCAGGATGAAGACGCTGACCGCGAAGTGGCCCAGCAGGAAGGTGCTGCCAAGAAGACGCAGCGCCCCCGGCGGCGACTGTCGCGCCCAGACCACGAGATAGGCGTGGTCCAGCACCACGGCCAGCGCCGCCAGGGCGCGCAGGCCGTCCAGGAAGTCCAGGTGGAGGCGGCCGCTCTCGGCGGAGCGCGGACGCGCAACGGCTTCGGTGGATATTTCAGGGGCTAACTGCATGGCGGATGACCGATCTCAGACCACAGAAATCCATGCAGAATCCATGCCGCTGCGGGGAATGGGCGTTCAGGTATTCAGGTGTTTCGGATTCGACCTGAACACCTGAACACCTGAACACCCGAACACCTACAGATCCAGGAACCGGTACCCCGTCCGGTCTATCTGCAGTCCGGCTACGGAGGTCTCCACATTGAGGGCGGCGCAGTGGGCGTAGCCCAGGTCCCTGAGCGGAATGGCGACCTCCACGTGGTTTCCGGAGACGCCCGCCCGCGCCGTGCCGCCGACCACCACGCCCGGCGCGCGGACCGTAGCGGTGTAGGAGCCGCCGGCAGCGTCGGAGTCCGGGTCGCCGAAGTAGCGGAGGCGGACGGTGTACTGGAGACGGTTGGTGGCGGGGCTGGAGGTGTCGATTCGCAGGTAGAGGCTGCGCGTGTCCCGGCAGGCATAGACCGTCCGGATGTCGCCGCCGGCCTGGAAGTCCCGGAGCAGGTTATCGTTCACCGGGTCCAGGATCGCCGGCCGGATGCCCTTCCACTCCGAAGGATTGCCGTCCGGCTGGATCGCGCCGTCCGGCACCCGCGCGATCTGCGAATCGTTGATGTCCCCGAACAGCTCGTTGCGGCGCGCGAAGGAGAGCAGGAACCGCTTCATGATGGCGGTCTGGCTGGCATACGCCAGGATGCTCTGCTCCTTGCGGTCGGTCTGCCGCTCCGTGAGCGGCCTGGAGGACCAATGGGTGTCCAGCGCGGCCATCTCGGCTGGCGGGACCAAGGCGTCCTCCTTCTGAAGCCCCTGCGGGGCCGGCCAGTCGCCGCGATGGACCAGATAGTAATGCAGGCGGCAGCGCCGCGCCCAGGGCAGCCCCTCCGCCTTCAGCTCGCGCAGCGCCAGTGTCACAAAGGCGCTGGCCGCGGCATGGTCGGGATGGTCGTCCGACGGGTGAGTGACGTAGACCTCGGTGGGTCGGGCGCGGCGCAGCACGTCCTTGATGTCCGCCAGCAGGCTCTCCCCGCAGTAGGGCGCGCCGGGATGGTACGCCAGCTTATAAGGGGAATGGCTGCAGCGGGTATAAGGCGAGGTGTACGGCACGTCTGCCGACCAGAAGTCGTTCCAGAGCCGCATGAGGCCGCGGTCCGGGTAACCCAGAAACTGGATGGAGTCCCGGCTGAGGCCGTCCTTGGCCAGTGCGCGGTAGGTCTCCTCTTGCCGCAGGGACGCGAACTGCACGTAGTCGCCGGGCTCCAGGTCCGTGGTCCGGTACTCGCGCTCCACGGCCACGCGGAAGCCATCGCCATTGGTGATGAAGATTACGCGCGCGTCCGCGCCGGCCCGGATGGCCTGCTGGAGGAGGCCGGAGCAGCCCAGGGTCTCGTCGTCGCAATGGGGCGAGAAGACGACGATGCGCTGGCGGGCGGTGGGAGCGGGGGTGGTTGGGAGCGGGACGCGGGTGCGGTCCGAGTTCTCTGCGTGGATACGGTACAGAAACGTCGCGCTGGCCGTTCCAAAGTAGAGGAACGGCAGGAGCAGGCCGAAGAAGGCTGTGCGGCGAACGAATCGGATGCTGCTCAAAAGTGGCTTCCTGGCATATCCTGTTGTGAGAGGTGCTGGCGGAGCGAGTGGGATTCGAACCCACGAACAGGTTTTACCCCGTTACACGATTTCCAGTCGTGCTCCTTAGGCCAACTCGGACATCGCTCCGCGGGACTTTCCAAAGCAGTAGTATATCAGCGCCCGGCCCCCGAGTCAACGGCCGCAGGGCCACGGACCACGGGGCGGAGGGTTCATAGGGTGCTAGGGTGCGTAGGGTCCTATGCCCAGAACCCTATGCATCCTCAGAACCTTAGAACCCTTCCCCGTAGCCGGACCGCGATCCCTCGTCACTCTGTTTATCGGCCGGTGCGCATTTTGGCTGGACTGGTATTGGTACGGGGCTTGACTACGGCCGTAGTACGCGTTATACTACGCGCGTAGTCAGTCCTTGTCCCGGGAGACCGCCGTGAAGCAGCAGCCGTTGGGAGAGCTGGAAGTGCAGGTGCTCCGGTACGTGGCGGAGCACGCGCCCCTCACCGTGCGGGAGACGGCCGAGCGGTTCGGCGAGCCCCGCGGCCTGGCCCGCACCACCATCCTCACCGTGATGGAGCGGCTGCGCAAGAAGGGGTTCCTCACGCGCCGCCGGGAGGAGACCGTCTTCCGGTACTCCGCCGCGGCGGCTTCCACCCACCTCCTCCGCGACCTGGTGGCGGACTTCGTGCACCGGACGCTGGGCGGCTCCGTCTCACCCTTTGTGGCCTACCTGGCGGAGTCCCGCAGCCTGACGGGCGACGAGGTGGCCGAGCTGCGCAGGCTGGTGGACGAGCTGGAATCCGAGGAGCGCAAGCCATGAGCCCGGCCCTCTCGGACGCCGCCGTGATGACCACGGGCCTGCTGTGGCGGAGTTGCTGGCAGGGCGGGCTGTTCATCCTGGCGGTATGGCTCGTCTGCCGCACCGCGCCCCGGCTGCCGGCCGCATTGCGCTGCTGGCTCTGGTGGCTGGCGTGCCTCAAGCTCGCCGCGGGTCTATGCTTCGCGGTACCCGTCCGCGCCCCGCTGCCGGCGGAATCCACCTCTATGTCCTTCCTCTCCAGTCCGGTTGTGGCGCCGACGGCCGATCATGGCTCCGGTCCCGCGCAGCCTGATGCCCAAAGCCTCTCGTCCGTCCCGGTGGCGGTCTCTGTCTGCTGGCTGGCGGGGCTGCTGGTGTGCAGTGTGACGCTCCTGCGGGAGGGGCTGGCGCTGCGCACGGCGCTTCGATCCGCCGTGTCGCTGGCGGGCAGCTCGGTAGGGGCGACGGCGCGGGAGCTGGGCGTGGAGTTGGGGCTGCGCGCGCCGCCGGTGGTCCTGGAATCCGCCTCGGTCACGGCCCCCATGGTTACCGGGCTGCTGCGGCCCTCCGTGGCGCTGCCGCCGGGCTTCGCGGATTCCCTCTCACCGGAGGAAGTGCGGATGGCGCTCGCGCACGAACTGGCGCACGTCCGCCGCCGCGACCTGTGGCTAGGCCTGGCCCCGATCCTCGCGCGGGCGCTGTTCTTCTTCTTTCCTCCTGCCTGGCTGGCCTGTTCCGAATGGGTGACGGCTCGCGAAGCGGCCTGCGACGACGAGGCGCTGAGCGCCACCGGGCAAGCCGCCTCCCGGTACGGCCGGCTGCTGATGAAGATCGTGGCGGGAGACAGCCGAAGGGCGCCGGCGCCGGGCCTTGGCGCTACGGCGAGTTACCACACGCTGCACCGACGGATCCAAGCTCTGAAGAGCGACTGCCGACCGCACCGGACTCCTGCCCTGCTGTGCGCCGTAATAATGGTGCTCGCTCTGCCGTTCGTGCTGGCCTGCCGGCTGCTGCCTCCGTCAGCGGGCGCCGCCGGAGCGGGGCCACAACTGGGCCTAGTGAATGCCGGCTTCGAGACTGGCTCGGATGCCCCCACTGGCTGGCAGCAGGGCGCTCCAATCGACGGCGTAACGTACCTGTGGGATCGCGGTACCGCGCACACAGGGCATGCCAGCCTGTGCCTTATCAAGCAGGCCAATCGCTACTTCCCCATCGCGCAGTGGTTCCAGACCGTTCCGAATAGCCGGTCTTCGCGCGCGCTCAAAGTGAGCGCTTGGGTGAAGGCCCGGCAGGCATACAAGGCGATCCTGGACGTGCAGTTCACCGCAGACGGCACCGGATCGACACACCAGTGGGCGGCCTACATCGGGGCCAGGAATCCCGGCGACCCGCCGGCTGACCATGACTGGAAGCTGTACGAGGGCACCGTCAATATTCCGGCAGGCGCGAAACAGATCGTGATAGCCCTTCAGACCTATGGTCCCGGCACCGTCTGGTTCGACGACGTCCAGGCGGCCTATGTGGATTGAGGCTCCCGCGAGCATTTGAGTCCATGGTTCACCTTCTCTGTGTCCTACTATGGCTGGCAGTGTGGCGGGCACCGGCTCCCGTCAGAGAGCCTATGGTATCTCTAGGCCCCGGGCTTTTCTCCTGCGCCGACATTGCAAGACAGCTCTCGGTGGGAGGAAGAGTCGTGCGGCTGTCGCCGGAGCTTGAGGACGCCGGGGCTTTCGTCTACCTCAAGCCGCGGCCCTGGTCCGAAGTCTGCTCGCTCCTCTGCCGCGGAATGGACCTTTCGTTGAAGAAAGTGGGTGACACAGAGGACCAGTACCTGCTCGGCCGCGACGCGGAGGTGATGGACAGAGACCGGCACTTACGGCGCCTCTTCGTCCACAACGTACGAGCGCGCATGCTGGAGGGCATCCAGAGATCCATCGCGCTTATGAACGAACCCTCGGACCTAGTTGGTTCTCGTATGACGGACCTGAAGCGGCGGCTCGAAACGATGGTCGCCGACAAGAAGGATGATACGCCTGAATACCTGGCTGCCCTCGCGGAGTACCGCTGGGTACACATGGCCTTCGGGTGGGGCCCTGTTGAGAGACTGGTCGCCCAATGGCTCTCGGGAGCGTTTCCGAGCGAAACCGATTTCGAGACGCTGTTCAGCCAGGGCTACGTCTGTTGGTCATCACCCATTCAAGACCTTCCTCAAGGCCTGCTCGCGCCCGCGCTGCGGCAGCTTGGACCAAGGGCAGCCGAGCAGCAGTTCGATTACATCATCCCTACGCTGCAGTTACAAGTGGGCCCGGAAGGAATCAGAGCAGCGATCGGCCTCTACCTCTACTCCACCAATTCACATGACTTCCAGTCGCTGCGTGGCGTTTATGGGATGGACATTCCAATTCCAGAGCCGGATTACGCCGCACCGCCGGGTACGGCGCTGGACTGGATATTCGGAGGGGGACTCAGCCGCACCCCCATGCTCGGCCGCTTTCCTGGCCTAGGCACAGAGGCCCGGCGGTGGCTGGAGAACGAGCGAGCGAAGACCAAAGCGTTCCTGTCGAGTAGCGGGGCAAAGGAGCCGCTCGCGCCGTCAGCCGGCATGCGGGACAGCATTTCGCAATGGATTAGCGACTGGTCGCGCCAGCATGACGCCGAGGCCATTATGGAGCTGGCGCCGAATAGGGAGATACTGGAGTGCAATGGCGGCTCCAAGTCTTTGACGGCGCGCAGCTTGAGCGAGCTGTTTATGCAAGAGCGGGGGGACCTCGCTACAGCCTGGACCCTTGATTCCTCCAGCGGAGTGCTCCTCGTGCACGATCAGCTCTCCTTCCTTTCGCGTCCGCGTAAGCGGCCCGTGGCTGCACTCATCAAGTTCCTCAGAGGTATTGCCGCCTGCATAGCGCACGGACATGATGAGCCAGCTAACGGTGTTCAAGAGGCTGCAACCCGTGAGCGGGCGTCCCACGGCTACCCGTACACGCTGCTCAGCACGTACGCCCGCGAGGTTGCCGCCGAGCCGCACACCTACTGGTCGTTCCCTCCCGCGCCTGTCAGTGGCCACACCTACCATGGCTGTGAGCTCGCGGAGTTAGACCATGCGGTCGGGCTCGTCTATTTGTGGGATCACCTGTCTACATCAGAACGGGAGGTGCAGTCGCTGGCAGCCAGTGGAGTTACCGAACGCAAGGAGTTCCCGCTGAGCCGCTTCGGGCCTGGCATCCTCCACAACTTCACGCGACTCTGGCAATCCTGGGGCAACTGGGACTGGGACAGTGTCCTCCCCGACGCAGAGGCTCGCTCTAGGACCCTTTCTCTCGTTGTAGTAGTGAGAGAGGCGGAAGGCAATCCCGATAAAGTGAAAGTCATGCTCATCACGAGACCGCAGCAGTATGCAATGACTGCGGAGTTCCTCTGGAGCCCTACCCAGGCATTGGCAGTAACCGGCTTCGGCTTTCTGCCCTAGCTGGAGGCGTGTCTGAGATGGCTCGCTCGCGCAAACCGATTCGGGGGACACACAGATGCGAGTAGCTCGATGGATGGGTCTGGCCGGTCTGCTTCTTTTCCCGTTAGCGGCGCGGGGGCAGGGAGACGTGGCGGACATTCCGTCGGTCCTGCAGAAGGCCGACGGGGACGCGGACAAGCAGTACTTCCTGATCGGGCCGAAGCCTGGCGCCGCGGAGCCCAAGGAGGGCTACCGCCTGCTGATGGTCCTGCCCGGCGGGGACGGCAGCGCGGACTTCAATGCCTTCGTGCGGCGCATCCTCAAGAACGGCCTGCCGGACAGCTACCTGGTGGCCGAGCTGGTGGCCCCGGCGTGGAGCAACGATGGCAACCGCGTGGTCTGGCCCACGCGCAAGCTGCCGGCGGAGGGCATGAAGTTCCCCACGGAGGAGTTCATCCACGCTGTGTACCAGGACGTGCGGGCGCGCAAGAAGATCGACCTGAGGTACGTGTTCACCCTCGGCTGGTCCTCCGGCGGGACGCCCTGCTACACGGCGGCGCTGGAGCCCAACCGCGTGGTCACCGGCAGCTACGTCGCCATGTCGGTCTTTAAGCCGGACCTGCTGCCGCCGCTTTCCAACGGCAAGGGCACGCCGTTCTTCATACTCCACTCGCCGCAGGATGCTATTCCCATCCGCATGGCGCGCCAGGCGCGCGACCTGCTGGCGGAACAGGGTGCCAAGACCAATCTGGTGACCTACAAGGGCGGGCACGGCTGGCGCGGCGACGTGTACGGCAACATCCGGCAGGGGGTGGAGTGGCTGGAGGCGAACGCCGCCAAGCCCATCGACCAGCCTCCCGCCCCCGCCGTCCAGGCCACGGCGCCGTCCGGTCCCAAGCTGGCTTTGGCGAATCCCGGCTTCGAGGAGGGCACGGATTCGCCCGCTGGCTGGCAGATGGGCGCGCAGCTCGATGGCGTGACCTACACCTGGGACCGGAGCGCCGCGCACACCGGCCATGCCAGCCTGCGGCTGGACAAGAGCGTGAACCACTACTTTCCCATCGCGCAGTGGTTCCAGCAGGTCCCGAACAGCTCCACGGCGCGCCGGCTGAAGGTAAGCGCGTGGGTGAAGGCGCGGCAGGCGTACAAGGCGACCGTGGACGTTCAGTTCAGCGCGGACGGGGAGCAGTGGACACACCAGTGGGCGGCGTACATCGGAGCCAGGGATCCCGGCGATCCTCCCGCCGACCATGACTGGAAGCGGTACGAAGGCATGGTGAACATCCCCGAGGGCACAAAGCAGATCCTCATCGGTCTCCAGATCTATGGCCCCGGCACCGTCTGGTTCGATGACATCGACGCGTCCTACGTGGATTAGTTCGGCGGGCGCATGCGGCCAGACGCGGCGGTTCAGGCTTCGGCGTCAGTGCCGGTCTGCCGGTCGTAGCGGCGCAGGATCATGGCGGCTACGGGCTGCATGCCGCAGCGGGCGTAGAACGGCTGGAGGTCCGGATCGCACACTAGGTCCACGGCATAAAGATCGCGCAGCTTGTCCAGCATTCGGGTTACCAGCTCCGTGCCAATTCCCTGCCCCTGGTATTCCGGAAGGACCTCCACGGACGAGACGTTGGCGAACAGCACTCCGTCTGTTATAGCCGTGACGTATCCTACCACCGTCCCGGTCGCCTCCACCGCCAACACCCGGTGCGTGCTGTTGCGGAGCAGACGCAGGAGTGTGGCAGCCGAGGGCGGGTGCAGCCACCCCACAAAGAACCCCTCCAGCCGCTCAGGCAGGATGCCTTCTATGGATTCGGTGTAGGTGATTCTCTCCATCGTCAACTGCCCTGGTTTGTTGGTCGGAGCAGGAGGTCGGGGCTTTCGGTGACCGGGGACGTGGCGGGAGTCAGGAGGAGCTCGCCGTCGGGGACCGTGGACGGGTGCAGCAGGGAGTCGCGCTGGCGCTCCCACTCGCCGATAGGCTCCAGCACGTGGAGGCAGGACCGGGCCACGTCGCGGACCATCCCCGTGCTGCCGGACTGCGGCGCCATTCTGGCCAGCGCCTGAGCGGCGGGAAAGGCTAGCGTGAACTCCGAGTCCCGAATTACCTTGAGTATGCAGGCAACGAGGCGTGGCTGCATCATCGCCGACATGCTCGCGGTCGCCTGCCACTTCACAGTTATAACCGCAGAGAGCAGGGCCGCGGCCAGCAAGGAAGCGTACGCAGTGAGTGGATTGAGATGCGTGCGGTTGTTCATGCTGCGCACTCCGCTGTCAGCGAGACTTACGGGGAGGCTGCCATGCCGCCGGCTTGAATCCTATCGTACCGGATGCGTTTCAACATCCCCAGGTAACGGTAGACGAAGTAGTTGATTCCGAGGATTCCGATTCCGTACACGAGCATGGAGAAGCCCCGCATCGGCTCCGCCGCTCGTACGGAGAACAGGCTCGCTATCGCGAAGGGCAGCAGAGAGATGCACGCCCATACAGCGATGTAGATCGCCATCGCGCGCCGGATCCGGAGGAGCTCCGGGGAGGCGGGGGAATCCGTGAAAATGCACGGCGTGATGGCCATGCCCGCCCAGAAAGAGAAGAGCATGAGCTGGACGGGATTGGGCTGGAGCGGGTAGACACCCAGGAGGAACCACTCGATTGCCAGACCGATGAACCCGTAAAGCAGGAAGTACCGCAGGCGGGCGACATAGCGGTCTCGCAGCCGCCTCTCCAGCCACCGGCTCACCGCGTAGGTCAGGGCCAGGAACCATACGTAGTTCGCCATGGTGATGGCGAACCCGCGCACCGACCGGTGGACCAGGACCTGGTTGGACACCTCGCCGGGCAGCGCGGCAAACACCAGCCCTACCAGCACAAACCGTGGGAGGCTCCGTCTCAGCCGGGACGATTCACCGACCTCATTTCTTGACGTGTTGTCCACTACAGTGTACACTCAGGAGCGGAGGCAGCACCATGCGCAAGCCCGGTAGGAACGATGCACGCGACCAGTTGCGGGATCCAGCTTACCTGGAAACCTACTTGCAGGATCATCTTCGCAAGGGGCCGGACGAGTTTCGCGTGGCGCTCCGGGAGGCGGTTCTGTCGCAGCCCGGCGGGGTTGCAGGAATTTCGAGGCGCATTGGCGTGGCCCGCACCGGCTTATATAAGGCGTTGAGCGCAACGGGCAACCCCTCATATCTAACGGTGTACCGCATACTGGAAGCTCTGGGGATGAGCTCGATGATCATACGGAGGAAGGCCCTCCACCCGAGGAGACGCAAAACGATGGAAGAGGCGAAGACGCCCAATGAGGCTGGTCGCCAGCACGATGCGGGTCAAACCCCCAAAGGGCGGAAGACGCAGAAGTTACAGGAGAAGCAGAAGGGTCGCATCATGCCAGGTAGCGGCAAAGGTATTTTCGTGATGCGAGACGATTTCGATGCACCTCTGCAGGAGTTCAGCGACTACATGTGATGCGGCTCCTGCTGGATACCCATGCGTTCCTGTGGTTCATCGAAGCGGATCCGCGCCTCAGCATCCTCGCTGCGACCATCATCGGCGACCCGCAAAACTAACGGCTTCTCAGTGTCGCAAGCATCTGGGAAATGGCCATTAAGATACACAGCGGCAAGCTCGCCATGAAAGCCCCTGGTCCCTTGGACGCGGTACTGGCTCAACAGATGGCGGCAAACCAGATCCGTCCGCTCTCAATCGAATATCAGCAAGCCGTCATGGTATACGCTATGCCGTTCGCGCGTTTCCCCGACGGTACAGAGCACAGGGATCCATTTGACCGCCTAATTGTTTCGCAGGCTTTGAGCGAGGGTCTTACGCTCGTGAGCGCGGATACCGTGCTGGACGGGTATGGGGTCACTCGCGCTTGGTGAGGTCTAGGTGAGCGACACGGACGGCGCAGGAATCGGACCTGACCCCCTTGCGAGGGCGCACTGTTTAGCAAACAGGCCGTGGACTCCGTCCACGCTCACCGTCCATACATCGATAGAGGGCGAGGCGAGACTCGAACTCGCGAGGGCTTGCACCCCTGCCTCGTTTCCAACGAGGCCCCTTGGCCGCTAGGTAACTCGCCCAAGAGGGTCCTGGGCCCAGCGCGCGGTCAGTAGCTAACGGCTGCCGAGCGTCAGGCCCATCTCCCCCGCCCAGGCGCGGAGGACCCTCTTTTCGTCATCCGTCGGACCGCGGTTCATAAGGCCGCGGACCTGGACCACGGCCCGCTGGCTATTCACCTCGATGGTCACGCGGGTCTGTTCCATGGTCTTGTCCCAGACCACCTCACCGTCATCGGTGTAGCCCACCGGCACCTTTCGATAGCCACGCAACGAGAAGATAGCCGACCTGCCTGTCTTACACCAGTAGACGTAGGAGTAGACGCAGTGCTTCTGCTTCCGCCCTTCGTTGAGCAGCTCACGATTGTCGCGCAGCTCCTCCACAGTCCAGATCCGGTCGCGCGCCTCCAGCTCCCAATCGCGCAGTCCCAGTCCCGCCCACTCCACGTTCTGGCCCAGCTTGGCCTTCTGCATTAGCACCTGCCACTCGTTGGTCAGCTTCACCATGGACGTGAGCGTGCGGCCCTTCAGGCGGAATGCTCGGTCCCGGCGCAGCTTCCACGCGATGAAGTCGGTTATCTCGCCAAAGGTCACCCTGTCCATGTCCTGGTGGAAGCGGGCATAGAACTGGATTACCTCCGCCAATCTGCCGTGGGGGTCATCGAAGAAGTAGTGACCGAAGAGCCGCTCGATCAGCTTCTCAATGAGCGGTACGGGCAAGCCGGCAACCCGCATCTTGGCCCACCAGACGTTCTCGTGGATGTGACGCCCGGAAGGAGCAGAGAGGAAGGCATACGCCTCCCTGCTCGTCATGAACCCCTTCGCCAGCTTCTGGAAGCTGCCGCCCTGCGCCAGTGCGACGAACCATTCCCGGTACGTTGAGTGCATGTCCCGAAAGGGGTCGTCGCTGGCCTTTATACACGCCTGATACATAAAGGCCGGAACGGGATACCGGACGTAGAGATGGTTGAGCAGGCCGATGAGCTGCTTGTCCAGGTTGTGTGATCGCGGCAGGTAGCCATCGATGGGCCGCATGGTCCGTCCCTGGATGCCGCACAGGTTCAGCAGCGAGAGCAACTCTCCAAGACACTTCTTCTTTCGCTTCTTCTCGCGCTTCACGCCCTCCAGTAGCTTGCCGCGCTCGCGGAGCGCCTGCTGGATACGCAGCTCCGCCGCCCGGCGCTCCAGTTCCTTGCGCTCCCGCATCGCCCGCGTAACGTGCATTGCCATCGGTCAAACCGCTTTCCAAGTCGAGAGCCTATGCTCTCCTCTGCTCCTATCGAACGAGAGGCGGCCACCGCAAAAGACCGTGTTCACCAGCGGAAGGCGGAGGCATCGAACCTCACCCCGTGAAGGGCATCTGTTTTCGAGACAGAGTCCGCCGCCGAGCGGTCGCCTTCCAAGAAACCGGAGCAAACAAAAGCGGGGAGCGGGAGTCGAACCCGCCACCTTCTGGGTGGAAACCAGAAGCTCTACCGATGAGCTGCCCCCGCGTTGCATAGGCACAGGTGGAGTCGAACCACCATCGCCCGGTTATCGGCCGGGTCCTCTGCCGTTGAGGTATATGCCTTCAAGTAGCGGCGGGCGGATTCGAACCGCCGGCATGCGCCTTATGAGAGCGCCGCTCTCCCCCTGAGCTACGCCGCCGCGTGCAGCTCCCCCGCCTGGATTCGAACCAGGAACGGCTGATTAACAGTCAGCCATGATGCCATTTCACCACGGAGGAAAAGGTTGTTATCCTCCTCGGTATTCATCTCTCTTCCCCCTCTCAGCGAGATATGGTTGGGGCGGAAGGTATCGCACCTTCGTCTCCTGGGTTTCGGCCAGGCGCTTGGAACTGTCTCAGCTACACCCCAGTGAAAACCGGCTGCCGGGCATGGGCGAGAGTGTGGCTCACGCCCAGCAGCCTTTCATGCGTTACACGTCGTTGGTGTCGCGCTCCGCGCTCTTGGAGAACAGGTACGGATCTCCGATGTACTTGAGAACGACACGCCCGATTTTCGGATTCACTCGATCGCGTACCGGCTTGACCACCACGCCCTCGCGGATGTGGCCGTCGGCGAGTGTAGTCGCGCCCTCCGATAGCTCTCGCACCTTCTCCAGCGAATAGGCGCCACGATACAGGACCGGCACGGCCTCCACGCCGTACTCCGCGCACGCGGAGGAGAACGCGTCGGCGTCCAGATACTTCCCGTCCGCCAGGATGTCGAAGGCCCGGTAGCCGAATCTTCCCTTGCAGCCGTAGTGCAGGTCCTGCACCTTGGAGCCGTACACCTCGCCAAAGAGGATGAGCTGCCGGTGCCGGGCCCCAAGGTGCTCCACCAGTCGCCGCACGGACGGCAGCGTCCATGGGAACCAGTAGGTGCTGCACGCCGTCTGCTCGGCCCTCTCCGGCCGCTTTCGGCGTACGCTCATGGACCCGGCCATCACCTCTCCCTCGACAAGGCCCACGCGGCAGTTGGTGCCGTGGATCTTCTCGGTTACCAGCACCTTCTCGCCGTCCCCGAACACGTCGGGGAAGTTGCGCAGGTTCTCCACATCTGTGTAGGCCACAAACAGCGGATGATCCGGCTCCGCGTCGCCCGCAGTCGGCTTGACGGGCGGAACGTACTTGAAGATGCCGTAGTGCGCCTTGACATCCTGTCCCTCCGCCCACGAGCCGTCTTCCAGGTCCACGATCACGCCAAAGGAAGGCTCGCCCCGGAGCCTGGCGCACCGCACCCGCCCCGCCGGAACCGGCATCTCCATGTCCGCCGACGCGGACTTGACGGACAGGTACCGGGTGATTCCCCACCGGTCCGCGTGCTCCAGTGGGATCATCGAGTCGATCGGGATGTAGGTGACCAGATCGCCTTCCCGATACTTGCCGATGGGCACAACGCACTGCCATCCCTTGATGTGGGCGAGCTCCAGCGCATCTGCGTTGGGATGCGCAAAAACGCGCTCTATTCGGCAAACCTCAACTATGCACTCCGCCATCGGAGTCTCCTCTCCGCTCTGCTCGTATCGGTGAGCAGAACCCGACCGTTGGATTCCGGTCCTGGCCTGTAGGGGAGTCGAACCCCTGTCTCCTCCTTGAGAGGGAGGTATCCTGTCCGCTAGACGAACAGGCCGCACAGTGGCCCCAGCGGGACTCGAACCCGCTTCGCGACGTTGAAAGCGTCCCATCCTAACCCGTAGACGATGGGGCCAAATCGGGGCGGGCGGGATCGAACCGCCGACCTTCTGCTCCCAAGACAGACGCGCTCCCTCTGCGCTACACCCCGGCTGTTAGTAGTCAGTCATCCCTCCGTGTGCGGCATTTGCCGCAAGTGGGCGCGGCTGGACTTGAACCAACACAGCTTCCGCTTCTGCTTTACAGGCAGTAGCCCTCACCAATGAGCAAGCACGCCCTCATTCATTTGCAGTCGGCTCGAGCGCCGGTCCGGATTGCTCCTATCGCCATCTATCCAGGACAACAAACGGCCACTCTCCAACTTGGGCCGGGCGAGCTGCTGGCCTGCCAGACTCGGGATTCCGGCCCTGAACACCTGCACCCTAGCGGGGGCACGAGGAATCGAACCCCGTCCTGGTAGTTCTGGAGACTACCGCCGTCCCATCTGGCCCTACCCCCACAATGCAAAACGGCCCGACCTGGATGCTCTCCAGATCGGGCCGCCTGTCAAATCCTGTTAGATAGACTCAGCTCATGAGCTCCGATCTGGCGCACTCCGCGCGCTGTTCCGATTCTCCGCGGGCTGCGGATACTCGTTGGCCCGCGGCATACACGACCAGGCCGCTCCCCGGCTTGACAGGGACGCGCAGAGGCCCGCGTCTTCCCGAATGGAGAAGCCGGTGCCTGGCCGGTTTTCGGTTGTAAATCGGATTGCGCTCATGATCTGTGTCGTCTCTTCGCCAGCCCGGGAATCCCCTCCCCAGATGGCGCAGCAATAATCATGATAACAAACTCTACGGCTGCTTGTCAATAACTTTTTGGACACAACTTTCTTGGCCGGATCTCCTAAACTGTACGGAGGAATTCAACAAGGTCGCGCACGCGGGCCGGATGCTCTTGAAGCCATGGCAGCGCGGCGATTTTGTGCGCCCAGAACAGCGCTGTTGTCTCCTGCCGGAAACGCTCGAGCGGCACTTCCGGTCCGCCGAACCGCCAGTACTCGCTGAGATAGTGCCTGGCCAGCGCCTCTCGGCGGGTTGCACCATGCGTCTCGCCATTCGGTTTGCGCTCCAGAAACGCACTGTCGCTCGACCAATCCGGCTGCGCGAGGTAGCCGGCCACGTCCGCGAATCGGGGACCACGCGCCAGCTTGTGGAGGTCCAGGACCGCCATGCCGTCGCTTCCCCTGCGCCAGCCCACGTTGTCGGACAGGAAGTCCTGGTGCAGCAGCGCTTGTGGCTGCGCGGCAACCTGTGAGCACAGCGTCTCCGCAGCCCGCGCCAGCACATCCGCTTCCCCGGCGTCGATGCCGCCGGCGACGAGGCCCGCCTTCACCTGCTCGGCGGAAGGGTGTGCATCCAGCCCCATCGCCCAGAAGCCTCCCTCTATCCTGCCCACGTGCTCGAAGCAATGGAGATGCGGCTCGTACTCCGGCGGGATGGGGCAGGCGTTGAGCCGTGCCAGCAGCGACAGCATGGCGCGCCACTCCGCCTCGCTCCGGCGATCGAAACCGATGCGCTCCAGCGGCTCAAGAAAGATCACCTCCGCCCCACCGGCATCGACTACTGCGCCGTAGAGGTGTGGGGCTGGCACTCCGCATTCGGCGAGATGCCGATAGTGGACTGATTCATACCTCCGCTTCCAGACGCACCGCTTGACGAAGAGAGTGATCTCTCCCTGTTCGCCTTCGCGGGCGGTGTAGGTGAACGTGTGCAGCCCCTTGTCGGGATCCGTTTCGTATCCGGAGGAGCAGGCGCAGGTGCGGTACTCGGCCACAGCCGCCCCCGCCGCGGTGCAGAGAATCGGAAGGACCTGCTCCTTCGGTAGGCCGTCAAGGACGTCGCTCACCTGAGATGGTCCGCGTCAACGCAGTCCGGCATCGTAGAAGCGGTTTCGCTTGGCTTCCGAATCGGGAAGGTAATCCCACGCCTTCAGCGCGAAGGTGCGAACGCCTTCCATATCGTCACGCGCCAGGCACTCCTCGGCCCGCTTCAGGTACTCGTGATAGCTTATCGGATCGGATGCATCCGCTCGGTTGTCGCGCAGAAACTCCACCAGTCCGATCCAGCACCGGTCCGTCTTGGGGTAGTGCGTCCAGAAGATCTTGTCGGCCCGCTCCTTAACGGCGGCGAGCCCTGCTTCGTCATCGAGCCGGAGGCACTTCGCGGCGTCCTTCCGCAGCTCCTCAAGGGTCGCGAGCCCGAGCGAATCGTCGAACTCCTCTGCCATCTGGCCGGCGGCATCTATCCTGGCCATTGCCAGCCTGTACGCTGCCTGAGGGCCGTACTTACGGCTGAGTACGCGGACCTGCGACTTGGCGTCCGACACTTTCTTGGAGATCCGCTCGAGGTCGTCGACTTCTCCTTGCCCGGCGCGGTTCAGCTCCGCCTCAAGCTGCTCCTTTTCGCGCAGAATGTTGACTACATGGTCCTGGTCGTCCTGCGCGACGCTTGGGGAAACGCGGTTCAGATCCGCCTCCAGCTCTCGCATGGATGCCGCGAGGTCTCCCACGTCCGGTTTGTCGAGCTGCGACCGCATCTCAACGGCGAACTCCAGGTCGAAGCGGGGAACATGGACCCTGGCCTTCAGCAGCCTGCTTTCATCCATGTGCATCCTAACTTCGACTTCTTCACCCTCGCGAAGGGTCCGGCTCAGGTCGGCGCCATGGATGCGGAGCTCCCCTACCTTAGTGTTGTCATTTGCGATGTCACTGCGCCCCTCCAAGAAGTACACAGCAAGGGAGTCGTCGGAGCCTGCCGCCACAGTCCGTGCGGCCCTGAATGGCTTTCGGCCATGCGCCGGTAATGGCTGGTTATCATCCACGATGACCCCGAAGCCGCCGCCCTCAAGGGCCACTCCGTACTTGTATGGCGTTACTGGCCGCGCCGCCGCCACACCGTACCGTATGGCGATGATCGACGGCTCCACAGACCAGAGGGCGCCATCCAGATCCCTCAGGCTGAATGTAAACTCCGTCGCGGAGCGTTTAGAGAGCAGGGCATCGCAGACGAACGCACCGTTGCGAAGCGGGATCCAGCCGGTATCCCAATCGCCCCCGCTACGCACAAGCCTGATCTCTCCGGCGAACCCCTCGGGTGAGACGACCCGCCCTGATACGCTGGTGGTCATCTCCTGGGCCACGGGATCGTAGAACAGCTCCAGGGTCGCCTCACGAGCGCCCTGCACCTTTATCTTTGCCTTCCTCTCTGGGATGAGGAGCGCGCTCGCGTGGATGGCTGCACCGCGGGCGACTACCGTCATCGGGTTCATCTCGTGGCAGCGTGGGATCCCTAGATCCTCTTCCAGACGGCGGCGGATATATGGAGTTTTCGTCGGTCCACCAACCAGCAGTACGCTCTTGATGTCCCCTAGCCGGAGCGACGCCTGCTCCACGCGCTCGCGGGCCAGCCGGATGGTCCGCGAGACGAGCTCCTCAATGAGGTCGTGTAGAACCCCCTGAGGCATCGGCACGTGATCCAGCCCCAACTCCAGGTCCGAGATGTCGATTCTGACCTCCTCGCGGATGCTCAAACGCTTGCGGGCATCCTCACAGATGCGGCGGAGCCTCTCGTGCGAGAACTCATCCACGAATGGTTCGCGGCCGGTTGACCGTTTGATCTGCTGGACAACCCACTCAACCATCAAGCGGTCGAAGTCGGAGCCGCCCAGATAGTTGTCCCCTCCGTGGACCACCACAGACATTTCGCGGTCCTTGAGCCGAACTACAGAGACGTCGAATGTCCCGCCACCCAGATCATATACAAGGTAATTGCCATCTTCACGGTGCTCGTCCAGGTAAGCTGTCGCCGCGGCGATCGGCTCCTGAAGCAGGGCAACGGCCTTCAGCCCTGTCAGCTCCGCGGCCCGGTGAGTCGCCTCGCACTGGGGCTGGAGGAACATGGCGGGCACGGTGATGACGACGTAGGTTGGCTTCCGGTCGTACCGGAGCTGGACCCCTGCCAGCAGCTCTTTGAGCACCTCCGCCGAGAGCTCTTCCGGCGTCATGGCGCTCCCGTCCGCCAGCGTGCAAGTGTTGGTCGTGCCCATCAGCCGCTTGAACCTTGTCACCGGCCGTAGAGGGAGCTTGTCCAACGCATCCTCGCCGACCAGGAGCTGCCCTCGAGCGTCCTTCGCTACGGCCGAGGGCGTGAGCTCGCTCTCCAGAGCATTGCTGACAATCTCCACTCCGCCCGCTGTCGCACACGCGATCACCGAATTGGTTGTGCCAAGATCTATTCCGAAGTCGACCGTCTGTCGATCCATGCTACTCCCCTCTTACAACCACTTCCGCCGGCCGCAGTAGCTCGGCCGTCGGGCTTCCAGAAGCCGTAAAGTAGACAGCAGGCGCGAGGCACTCCACAATCTTGGGGTTCGTTTCGCCACCCTCGTGGTGCGCTACTTTCACGCGCATGCTCTCGTGATAGTCCTCGTCCACGTGCTCTTCGACTGCTATTCCGATATCGACAAGGCGCTCGGCGTGGCGTGCCGGGGC
>CAYNFH010000030.1:0-10173 GCA_964396385.1 uncultured Chthonomonadaceae bacterium
GGTTGAAGGTTGAAGGTTGAAGGCCGGAGCCGTCTTGTAATTGTCTCGCGCTGAAGACACTAAGAAGGTAGGCAGCCTCGTCTCGCAGAGCCCACGTTCAACCTTCAACCTTCAACCTTCAACCCTCAATCCGTCTTCCCCCGCTCAACTCTTGCCATAGCCCCTTGTAGCACCGCAGAAACGTGACGCCGTCCTGGGCCTCAACAGGTGAGCCTATCTCGCAGAGCGTGAAGCGGTCGTAGCCGGTCTCATTCAGACGGGAAAAGAGCTCACGATAGGGATAGTCGCTCCACAGCTCCGTGATGTGGCAGCAGCGGATGAAGGGGTGCAGCAGATCGAATCCGGCCTTGATGGAGCCGTCCACCACGTCCGTAGGGTTGGAGTTCCAGGTGACGCCCACGTTAGGGTGGCCGCAGGCGTCCATGATCTTGCGCGCGTTGGGGCAGAGCTGGGTGATGCCGCCGTGGACCTCCATCCAGATCTCCACGCCGTAGTCCGCGCCTATCCGGCCGCACTCGTTGAGGGCGTGGCCTATCTGCTCCAGCGTCCTCTCCAGCGGCACGTCCTTGGGCGCGCCGTTCGGGCGGACCTTGACCCCGCGCGCCCCGATGTCGCGGGCCAGCTCCACAAACTGGCGGCAGGTGTCTACGTTCTGGCGCACTACCGCGGGATCCGGAGACTGGAATTCGCAGACGCTTCCGAGGCTGGTCTGGAGCAGCCCTGCTTCGGTGCACCGCTCCCGCACCTCCTTGCGCCGCGCGGCGTCCAGCGAGGGCTCCACGCCGTGGCGATGGGTGGTGCGGAACTCCACGCCCTGGATCCCCGCCTCCCGGCAGTTCTTGAGGATCGTATCGAAATCCCAGTCTCGCGCGACGTTGTAGGTGACGATTCCCAGGTGCATCTTACGCGCCCTCCCCTTCCCTTCCGGCGCGGCCGCAGCATCGGCGGCGCCCGCGAGTCCCAGCGCGCCCATCGCCGCCCCTATCACGTCCCGCCGGGTGACCGCCATCTCAACCTTCAACTTTCAACCTTCAACCTATTCCGGCAGCGGCCTGCCCCGCGTCTCCGGTGCCAGGGCAAGGCCGACCAGGCCGCAGACGTAGATACAGGCTACTACACTCGCGGCCATGCGGAAACCCACCGTCTGGCCGTGCGCGGCGGCAAAGTGGGCGGAGAGGCGACCCAGGACAAAGGGCGCGGCAGCGGCAAAGATCCGCGCGCAGTTGTAGCAGAATCCCACCCCGGTGGCGCGCAGGCGGGTGGGATAGAGCTCCGGGAAGTAGACGCAGTAGGCGGAGAAGGGCGCGAGGGCGCAGAAGCCAAGGATAGGCGCCCAGAGCATCGCCGTGAGGAAGCTTCCCACAAACCAGAAGGTACCCTGCACCGCCCCGAAGGCCAGGATGAAAAAGAGCAGGAGGGACGGCCTCCTGCCCACGCGCTCACTGAGCGCAGCGTAGGCGAACATGCCGAAGAACGCGCCGACTTGCTGGGCCAGGAACGCCATAGAGCCGTAGTCGCTCCGCTGCGCCGCCGGAACCTCGCGCATGGCGATATCCATCAGGTCCTTCAGCCAGAAGCCGACTCCCCACAATCCGCCCACGCCGGCCACGGCGAGCAGCACGCCGGCAATCGTGTTGCGCCGCAGCACCGGGTCGCCGAGCATCTGGGCGATGCTGCCCAGCTCTTTGCGGGCGGCATCCTCCACCGCCGCCTCTTTAGCCTGCCGCCAGCGCTCCGGCTCCTGGACGGAGCGCATGATCCAGAAGATCAGGAGGGCCGGGAGCGCGCCGACCAGGTAGACGGAGCGCCAGGCGCTGTCCTTGATGACCAGCACGATAAGCGCCGCGGTCATGTTGCCGATGGCGGAGAGCGCCTGCAGCGACCCCAGCGCCATGGGCCGCGCCCTATCCGGGAACACCTCCGCCACCAGCGCGACCCCGGCCGCGAACTCACCGCCCACCCCTAGGGCGGTGAGGAAGCGAAAGGCCGCGTACTGCTGCACGGTCTGTGAGAGCGAGCCAAGGCCCGTAAAGATCGAGTAGGTGAGGATGGTGAGCATGAGCGTCCTGGTGCGGCCCAGCTTGTCGCCCAGGATGCCGAAGATGAATCCCCCTATGGCCCAACCGATGAGGAAGACGCAGGTGATGTTGCCGCGCCAGGCGTTGACGGCGTCCTGGAGCCCGGCAGCCGGCACCACCCCCTGCAGCAGGTCCCGAATGGAGCGCTGGGCCACCAGGTTGAAGAGGTTCTGGTCCATCGTGTCGCACATCCATCCGAGGGCGGCGACGGCGAGGACGAGCCAGGCATAACGAGGGATGCCCTGGTACCAGCGGAGGGGGGCCTGTTGCGGGGGTGAGAGGGTCTCGGTCATAAGCCGCTAGTGCACTTCCACGCGCGGAGGGTCTGCGAGGCCGTTGTAGACGTCGGCAACGTGAGCCTGATCGGTGCTGCCGCGGTGGAAGTAGACGCGGTAGGAGAAAGTGATCGCCCCGCCCACCGGCACGGTGTAGTCTCCCGCGCCCTTGGGCTCGCTTCGGTCGTAGTCGTGCAGCCCGAACGGGTTGGCGGCGAAAAGGCCGTAGTCCCGCACGTGCCAGTAGGTGGGGTGGCGGAAGCTGTTGGGGGCGTCCAGGATGGCGACGCCGGCTGTGCTGCCCCCCACCGTGCCGTAGTAGTCCACCCAATCCGCGCGCTTGCCCCACGCCTCCTGGTCCTTGACGCCGGTGGACATGAGGATGTGGCCGTCGCCGCCGGCCACGCGCATGGAGTCCGGCAGGCGGATGCCGAAGCTGCCCTCCTTGGTATCCTGGAACACGAGTGGCGCTCCGACCGGCTTGACGGTAACAGTAAAGTCCATCATCCGGCCGTCCGGCGTGTTGTAGATGGTGACCTCCCGCCGGTCCTCCCCCGCCTTAATGCCGCCATGGGTGATCCAGTCGGTGTGGGCGACGAAGCGGCCGTAGACCGGGCCGCTCGTTATCTGCTCAAAACCGGTGTTGACCGTCTTCGCGGCGCGGGGCTCCTCCGACCAGTAATCCTCGCCGTTCACGTCGCCGTGGTCGAACCAGAGACCCCGGTGGTGCGGATGGTCATGGCTCTTGGCGTCGGGCAGGACCTCGATGGGGTAGCCGCGCGTCATGCGCTTCTGGTCCGGACCGAAGATGGGATAGAAGTAGGGCTTGTTGGGGCCGGTGGTGGTGTCGTAGCGCGTGAAGAGCTCGCCGCCGACCCGCACCTCCAGTTTGCCGCCGGCCTCCGCGATGGATACACCCTCCTTCGCGGCAGGCGCCGCCTTGTGGAAGGCCAGGTGGTAGCGGAGCGACTTGCCCTGCTCGAGCCTGGGAACGATCCAGGTCACCTGCTCTCGGCCGCCGACCTTGCGGCCTTGCGCGGGAACGATGCGCCCGTCCTCCGTGAGGACCGGCTCTCCGCCGTGTGCGCCGGCCAGGGTAACGGAAACCGGACAGTCGTAGTAATCGTGATTGGGCGCGGAAACGGTGATGGTGTACTCTTTCGCGAGGGCCATGGCGGTGTTGAACAGCAGCAGGGAGGCGCCAACGGCGGCGCGAATCGCGAGGCGCGGCATCGTCGGACTCCGTGATTATGGGATTGGCATCCATTTCCCCGCGCTGCCGGGGGGTTCCTTCAAAGGGGATGACCTGGTGACAGGGTGACAAGCTGACAAGGTGAATGGAGTCTCACAATTTCGATGTTGGGTTGGATCAAACAGATGTGGATGAGGACCTGGGTATTGGTTGGAGTAGCTCTGGCTATAACAGGGACGGCAGGGGCCCAACGCGCAAAGACGGCGCACGCGGCGCCGCACAAGGCTGCAGCCGCCAGGCGACCGGCGACGGGCGCTCACCCTTCGGCACGACGTCCCGCGGCTTCGGCCGCGCGGTCACAGCCGGACCGGATGGCCAGCCGGTATGCGCGGGCGCTGAAGCTCTCGCCGGTGCAGGAGAGGCGCATGGCGCAGGTGCTGAAGGGGGCTTTGCTGGGCACGCATGCCATTAGCGAGGACCCACGGTTCACGCGAGCTCAGCGTCTCCAACGGATTCACAAGCTGCACG
The DNA here is from genome assembly GCA_964396385.1 of uncultured Chthonomonadaceae bacterium. GTDB lineage: Bacteria > Armatimonadota > Chthonomonadetes > Chthonomonadales > CAJBBX01 > CAYNFH01. The sequence continues at coordinate 4,074 of CAYNFH010000030.1, forward strand.
ACCAGGTGGAATCGCGCCTCCGGCAGATCCTCTCGCCGGAGCAGTACCGGCGGTTCCGGGCGATGAGGGGCAAGTGAAGGATGAGGGATAAATCCGGAATGACGGGTGACGGGTGACGGGTGACGGACTCCGGACTCCGTCCGTCCTCCGTCTTCCGTCCGCAGTCAGAATCCCCTGAAAAATACCTGCTAGATCCTACTTGACATCCCTGTCCCGCCTCTCTATAATGTGCTCACGCTGTTCGGAGGGGCAACCCTCCCGCAGCGGAGAAGCCTGAGCGAAGCGAGAGTTTGGCGTCGATAGCTCGCTGAAGCGCACTTACTGTTCTTTCTCTTCTCTTCTAAGGTGAATGGTCTGCCGCAAGGCAGGTTGTAAGCTGGGGAGCGAGAAGAGGGAAGGCGTGGAGAGCTGCCCCTCAATGAGGGGAAGGCGTTCTGTCTTTTGCGTTCCGAGCTTCTTCTCTTCTTTGTCTCTGACGGGTCGAAAGGTCTGTTGGAGCGAGAAGCTGCAAGAAGGGAAGAACCAGAAGAGCGGGCGCAGTCGGCGAGAGCTCTAGCACTCGCTCAGGCTTTTCGTCTTGGTGGTGCATGGTGCCATAGGGGCGGCCCCTACACTAAACCCTCTGCCCGTATGATTCTCCTGTCTAAACCATACCTCCGGTTATTGACGGCGCTGGGGGCCGCGGTGGTCGCCATCGTGCTGGAGCCCTCCGTGTCGGGGTTCGTGCACCGGAGCCCCGGGGCGCTGCCCGCGCTGATGGTGCTGCTCCTGGCCGGAATGCTCACTCCCCCCATCCGGGAGGAGCTCATAATCACGCTCTGCTTCTGCATCGCCCTGCTGGCCGCCGGAGACGGATTCAACGCGCCGCGTGCGGAGTATGCGGCGGGATGGGCAATGCTCTGCCTGCTGGCGGTGGTGGCGGGAACCGTGGAATCGCTGCGCCCAGGCTCCATCTGGACGCGGCGGTGCTACTTTGCCGCGGCCGCGGTGTACACCGGCGGGCACGGGGTGATGGCGTACGAATCGGGACCCAGCGGCGAGGGGCTGGTGCTGATGGCGACGGCCTTTGTAGCGACGCTGGGAGTGGTGTTTGCAGACAGGATTACCGCGCCGGAGGCGATCCCGGAGCAGCAGCCGGATCCGGAGGTACGTCCCGAGGCCCGCGTGCAGCGAGTCGCAGCACATGAGTGGAAGGAGTAATCGCTACCCGAACATGTCGTAGATAAGCCCCCATCGGAGGCCGCGGGCGCTGATGGTGAGGCGCTCCTTCTCCAGCAGATAGAGGGCTTCCCGAAGGATCAGCGCGCCGCCGAGGATAATGTCCGCGCGGGACGGCGGCAGGCCCACGATCTTCTTCCGCTCCTCCACCGTCCGGCCTGCATAGTAGTCCACCTGCCGCTCCACGTCCCACACGTCCAGCACGGCGCCGTGAATCCTGCCCCAGTCGAAGCGAGACTGGGCCAGGTGCACCGCCGCCATGGTGGTACAGGTGCCGCCGACCCCCACCACGGCTCCGGCGAGGTTGGGCAGCGAACCATCCTCCAGCGCCCGCCGCACACTCGCGGCTGCCTGCTCCAGCTCCTCGACAGTTGGGGGGTCGGATTTCAGGTAGCTCTCCGTGACCCTCACTGCCCCTAACGAGAGGCTGACCCGGCGGAGCATCTCCTCCCCTGCCCCCGTGATGATCTCCGTGCTGCCGCCCCCGATGTCCAGCACCAAAAGCTGGTCCGCGGCACGCCAGGATGGATCCCGCCGCACGGAGAGGAAAGAGAGGCGCGCCTCCTCGGCTCCGTTGATCACCCGGACGCGGACCCCTGTCTCCGCGGCGCGCTCCACAAACTCATCCGCGTTGCAGGCGTCTCGAAGGGCGGAGGTCCCGACGGCAGCGAGCCGTACCACGCCCGCGCGGCGGCAGATGGCGGCGAATTCGGCGAGCTGGTCGACGGTGCGGCGCATCGGCTCCTCCTGGAGCCTGCGGCCGGCGAACCCCTCACCCAGGCGGGTGGTAACCGCCGTGTCCACGCGGGACCGGAACCGGCCCTCCGCGTCGCGCTCCGCGATGGTGAGCTTGACCGTGTTAGAGCCGACGTCGATGGCGGCAAACGGGCCGCGGCGGGTCACCATGGGGGTGAAGGCTGAAGGATGAAGGATGAAGGATGAATCCGGTCCCCTAAAACCTGTAACCCGTCCCCTGGAACCTTGTCACCCCGCATCCTTCATCCTTCACTTCTGGCAGCAGCCGCAGCCCCCCGTGGCGGGGTTGAAGCCGCAGCCGTTGGACCGCTCGGAGGCGGGCGTGCCGCACGGAGTCAGAGACCGGCTGACTGCGAAGCGCGAAATGAGGCGCGACAGCTTGGCGCCTCCGCACGACGGGCAGCGGAGGCCGTTGGAATCGGAGGAGCGAGTGAGCGCCTCGAACTCGTTCTTACAGCTTGCGCAGCGGTAGTCGTAGATGGGCATGTCTGTGTTCTATTTCGGATGTAGGGGCGGCCACACAGGGCCGCCCGTCCGGTCTTCTCCGGACTCCGGAGTCCGCGCAAGCGGACTTTGCGATGCGTAGCCCGCGACTTTAGTCGCCGGGCGCAGAGCGTGGCCGCCCCTACGCTCCTGTTTGTTGGATCAACTGCAGCAGGTTGCCCTCCGTGTCCCGGAAGGACGCGGCTATGGCGCCGCCTACATCCGTGGGAGCAACCAGGAAGGCGACACCCTGCTGGGTGAGCTCGCTGTACGCGGCGTTCGCGTCCTGGACCTCCAGGGTCACCATGACCGCGTTCATCCGGAGGTTGTCCTGTGGGAGCGGCTCCGGCGAGACCATGAGGCCAAGGTTCTCCTGAAAGAGTACCCAATCTTCCTCTTCAAAGAGGACTTGAAAGCCAAGGACATCGCGGTAGAAACGGATGGCGCGGTCCATGTCCTGTACGAGCACCATGGCGGTGACGCGGTTTACTTGCAAGCTACTGCCCTCTCGCGACCCATACCAACTTGCTGACCCAAGCACGCTCAGCTAAGCGAATCGGTGACAAGCTGCTGGGAGCCTGGCCGCGCCACTGGTCTGAGCGGCCGGGGAGCCGAGCTACTCTGCAGCGTTAAGCACATCGTTCCTTAGTGAACGAACCCCAACCTACGGATGTGACGGCGGCGCGGGGGTGGTCTGTCCGGGCCCGGCGGGAGCGGAGGGTTTTTCGTAGGCGGCGCCGGATACGCGGGCAATGTTCAGGTGGGCCGAGATGCCGAGCACGATCACGCCGAGCAGTGCGATGATATTGAGCCACAGGGCGCGGTTCGGCGGCCGATCCGACTGCGGGTTGCGGTGTCCCATCGCCATCGCGATCGCGAACATGATGAGCACCAGCGCTATCTTCATCCCCACGAACATGTGATAGTTGCCGTTCACCTTGGCCGTGGGTGAGTTGGAGACCAGGTAGTAGTTCAGAAATCCGGTGACCAGGACCACCAGCCACAGGATTCCCGTGAGCATGCCGTACTGGCGGCGGATCTCCTTGCCCGCATCCGATTCATCCAGCGCGGCGCCCGGGAACGCCTGCAGCACGGCAAACCGCATGAACAGCACCGAGCCCAGTACCCCCACGATGCTGATCAGGTGCAGCCACTTGTTGAGGAAGGAGAGAAGCTCCATGAGAGTGCGGGAGTGTGGGAGTGTGGGAGTGGCCGGATTCCGGACTCCCATACTCCCATACTCCGGGATCAGTTACCTTTCCTCAAAGCATGACCTACCCGGCGTGCACGCGGCCTGGGACGCCGGATTGGCGTCCGGACCGTGCGTCTTCATGGTGTGGAAGCACCAGCACGGAACCTCCACGCCGGAGTCCATGCCGGACGAGTGGAAGGGCAGGTCCATATAGTACTGCTTGCTGCGCAGAAACCGGCAGGTGGGCGGGTCCGCGCGCCAGACGGGCGATTCGTTAGTCATTGGTTTCCCTTGTAACACGGACAGGAGAAGCATGTCATCCCGAGCTCCGCGAGGGATCTGCTTTACGGTTGCTGCGCGTACTCTGCCGGACAAAAGCAGATTCCTCCCCAGGGCCCGGCCCAGGGTTCCCGCGACCGCCACTGGTCTGAGGGAGCGGGACGCTGTCCGCTTTCGCTGCCAAGGCGCGGCTCACCCGCGCTCGGAATGACAATAGCGCCGTTACCCCTCCATCCCCGCCGCGTGGAGTATCGCCAGCCGGACGGTGTTGTGCGTGAGCGGCACTTTGTAACCGTTCTTGCCCATCGGCTTGGCCTTGGCCACCGCGGCGGCGCCCGCCTGGTCCGCGAGAGCGGCGGTGAGCTTCTGGCCCTTGAGCACCGCCTCCGCCTCCGGGGAGCGCCACGGGATGGGCGCGACGCCACTGAGGACGATGCGGGCGTCCTTCACGGTATCTCCGCTCATCACCAGCGCCACGGCCGCCCCGGAGAGCGCCCAGTCGAACGACTCCTTGTGCCGTATCTTCATGTAGTGGCTGCGCGTGCCCGCGGCGGGCGCCGGCACGATCACTTCCGTCACTATCTCGTTCGGCTGGAGGATGTTCTCCTTGAACACGTTCTCCGAGGGAAGCACGAAGAACTTCTCCAACGGAACGGTACGCGAGCCCTTGGGGCCGGCGATGGCCACTGAGCCGTTGAGGGCGATGAGCGCCGGGGCGCAGTCCGACGGGTGGACGATGTAGGATGGACCGCCGCCCAGGATGGCGTGGTACTGGTTCTCGCCGTTGACGGCGTAGCACTCCGTGCCGCCCTTCTTGAGGCAGACCACCGCTTCGTCCCGGTAGTACCAGCAGCGCGGCCGCTGGCAGAGGTTGCCCCCGATGGTGCCCATGTTGCGGATCTGCGGCGTGCCGACCACGTGCGCGGCCTCCGCCAGGGCGGTGTAATGGCTTCGGATGGCTTCGTTGCCGGCGATGTCTGTAAGGCGTGCAAGCGCTCCCAGACGTAGGCCCCGGTCGGTAGAGATGTGGTCGAGACCGCGGATGGTCTTGAGGTTGACCACCACGTCCGGCGTTTCGATGTAGTCCTTCATCTCCCCGAGCAGATCCACCCCGCCGGCAATGACTTTGCCCTTGTCGCCCGCCTGGGTGAGCGCCGCGACGGCGGACCTGGTATCCGCCGGGTTGACATACTCGAACGCTTTCATTGGCGGACCCCCATTACCGCATATTGAAAACCGAAAATTGAAAATTGAAAATCGCGCCCGTTCATCCGTTGGCCCTCCTATTAGCCTCAGCAAGGGCGGTAAGCACCCGGCCGGGAGTCATGGGCGCCTCGTAGAGGTAGGCGCCGGTGGCGTTGAGGATGGCGTTGCGTATGGCGGCGGCCGTGGGGATGACCGGCGGCTCGCCGATGCCGCTCACGCCGTGGGCGTCCGGGTTCTCGAAGACAATGGGCACGAACTCCGGCATCTCCATAGGCCCGGGCAGCTTGTACTCCTCCATGTTGGCGTTGACCATGCGGCCGGTATTCTGGCTCATGATCCGGTCCTCCAGGAGGGCAATGCCGATGCCCTGGATGACGGCGCCGTTCATCTGGCTGGTGAAGGTGAGCGGGTTGAGGATGACGCCGCCGTCCTGCACGGCCACCACCTTGATAGGCTGTACGTGACCGGTTAAGGTGTCCACCTCCACCTCCACGAACTGGCATCCGGCCACGCCGCTCTGCTGGAGCGGGTTGTTGTTGCCGGTGGTGCCGGTGCCCACCGCCCCGCCCATGCCCAGCGCGGAGCAGGCCTGCTCGAAGGTGACGCTGCGGCTGGGGTCCGCCTTGACGAACACCTTGCCGTCCGCGGCGTCCAGGTCCTGCGCCTGCACTCCCATCTTGGGCGCAGCGGCCTCAAACAGCGCCATTTTGGCGGCTTCCGCAGCGAGCTTGACGCCCGGCGCGGTGGAGGCGGTGGTGGTGGATCCGCCGGAGCCGGCGGCCGGCCCCAGCGCGGACTTGCCGATATTGGCGCGGACCTTGGCGACCGGAATGCCCAGCTCCTCCGCCACGATCATGGCGCAGTAGGTGCGCGTGCCGGTTCCGATGTCCTGCACCCCGCTCTCTACCGTAACGTCCGCGTTGCGCGTGACGGAGACTGACGCCGATGCGGTCGAAACATCCACAG
>CAYNFH010000030.1:10183-40041 GCA_964396385.1 uncultured Chthonomonadaceae bacterium
CAGGGACCACCGCCTCCCCCACCCCACACGGAGGCGCCGCAGCCGAGGCCGCGCTTGTAGCGGCCGGTCCCGGCCAGCGCCCCGACGCCCGGCTGGGCGTTGCGGCGGGACCAGCCGATGAGCCTCGCCCCCTCCTTCCACTGCTTCTGCCGCAGCTCGTTGGGGTCGTTCTTGAGCCGCACCTCCAGGGGATCCATGCCGAGCCTGACCGCCAGGTCCTCCAGGGCGGACTCCATAAGGAACGAGGCCTGCGGATGGCCGGGAGCGCGCCAGGCACGGGCGGCGCCCGCGTTGATGAAGACGCTGGACTGCTCCACGTGCACCGCGTCCGAGTGGTAGATGTAGGGGAACGGGATTCCGCCTCCCCCTACCCCGCCGCAGGTGTGGACCGTCGCCTGGATGGCGGTGATCTTGCCATCCGGGGCGGCGCCCATCTTGATGTGTGCGGTGGCGGAGGGGGCGTTGCCCACGGAGGTCTGCTCGCCCCAGCGGTCCAGCAGTAGCTTAACCGGGGCTTTGGCCTGCTTGGCGAGCTGGGCGCAGAGAAGGCCCTCGTAGCCCGCGCCGAACTTGCTGCCGAAGCCGCCGCCCATCACCTCCGTGATCACCTGCACGTTTTCCGGTTTGAGGTTGAAGTGACCGACCAGATCGTCATGCACGCTGGTCACGCCCTGGGTGGATGCCCAGCAGGTGAGGTGATCGTCGTCGTCCCAGCGGCAGGTGACGCCGTGCGGCTCCAGCGAGCAGTGGGTGCGGACGGGGATGCTGTAGGTCCCCTCGATGGTGGCCTTGGCGTTGCTGAAGCCGGCGTTCACGTCGCCCTGCTCGCGGGTGTTGGCACGACCTACGTTGCCTTCCGGGCGGATCTTGGGCGCCTCCTTGCCCATTGCCAGGTCCTCTTTCACCACATACGGCAGCGGCTTGTAGTTGACCTTGATGGCGCGGATGGCGTCTTCCGCGATCTCCACCGTGGTGGCTGCGACCCCGCCCAGCTCGTCGCCCGCGTAGTTCAGCTCCGTGCCGGGTTTAGCGGTCATGATGACGGCCTTGACGCCCGGAATCTTCTCCGCGGCGCTGGTGTCGATGCTCTCCACCGTGGCATGGGCGTACGGGCAGCGGAGGATCTTGGCCTGGAGCAGGCCGGGGAGGTTGATGTCGTATGCGTACTTGGCGCGGCCGGTAGCCTTGATGGGGCCGTCCAGCCGCGGCTGAGGCTTGCCCAGGATCTTGGATTCCGAGGGGCTCTTCCATCCTGCCATGGCGCTACGCTCCTTTCATCCGCTTGGCGGCGTCCAGCGCCGCCTCGAAGACGCGGGGATAGGTGCCGCAGCGGCAGATGTTGCCGGAGCACGCCTCCTTGACCTGCTCCAGCGTCGGGTTGGGATTCTTCTGGAGCAGGGCGGTGCAGGAGACCACAAAGCCGGGGGTGCAGAAGCCGCACATCAGGCCATCGTGCTCCACAAACGCCTGCTGTACCGGGCTCATCTGCTCCGGCGTGCCCAGCCCCTCCACGGTGGTGATCTTCTTGCCCTGGGCGTCCACCGCGAGGACGGTGCAGGAGTAGACGGTGCGGCCGTCCATGATCACGGTGCAGGCGCCGCAGGAGCCGCGGTCGCACACCCTCTTGGCGCCGGTGAGGTCCAGGTGGTCGCGCAGGGTGTTGAGCAGGGTGGTTCGGGGCTCCACGTCCGCGGAGTGCTCCTGGCCGTTGATGTTGAGCGTGACGCGGACCACGCCTTTGAGGCGGGTGCCGGTGGCCGGAGGGGGCTCCTGGGCCGCAGCCGGCGCGGGCTCCGAGCCCACGCCGCTGGCGAGGGCGGCCGTGGCCGCCAGCCCGGTCCCCAGGCCCTTGAGAAAGCTGCGCCGGCTGACGCCTTCCGGCAGCTCCTCGCCATGGAGGGTCTCATCTTTCATGAGAGGACTCCTTCGTGCAGGTGATGAGTGATAGGACCTTTCGGGTCCTGTTCCGGTCCTCAGCGGGCGCGGCCGGGGATCTGCGGCTGAGGACGCGGGTCATTGTACCTGGCGGGAGTTCTCCGGCACGGCCCTGTATTCCTGCCGAAGCTATAATGTCCCATGAGCCACACGGTGGAGAAGCTGAGGGCGGCGACGCGGGGCACGGAGTACGAAGGACGCTTGTTCCTGGTTGGCGGCTACCCACGCGACCGGCTCCTGGGCTTACCCGTCTCCCCGTCCTTGAACACTGACGGTTGCGATGTGGATTCTCTATGGCAGGCGGCCCAGGAGGTTACCGGCTGGATCGTGGACCTCGACGTAGCTGGGCGGCGCCATGCGTGCACAGTCAATGACGTAGCAGGTCTTGCCGCCGGCTACGGCAGACTGGTAGCGGATGGCGTGAAAGCGGCCGCTGTCATGGACGGCCGCACCCAGGATTTGAGTTGCGATGGCTTCTCCACGCTTCTGCCTGAGTCTCCAGGGAGCAGTGAGCTCAACCAGATCCGTCTGAAGCGCTGCCAGAACGGAGTCATCGGTGAGATCCAGCACCGTTTCAAGCCGGACTTGCGCAGAGAAGACGACGGTAGGCTCCAGCAAGAGAGCTGAGCCTCGGTTGGCTTCCAGAAGGGCCGTGTTCGGGTCGCCGGCCTGGTAGAGCGCCGGTGCGCCTCCTATAGGTGTAAACCGTGCGCCGTGGGTAGGCGGTCCCAGGCAGTAGAGGGGCGCAGGCCGCGCGTAGGGGCGCGCGAGGTGGAATCCGTAGAGTGCTTCCAGATGTGTAGCCCGGTAGAGGACACCTTCGAAGAACTGTGCGGGTAAGGAGGAAAGAGCACTCTGCAGTTCCGGGCCGGAAAGCATCAGCCAGGCTGCCCAACCAGCATATCCTCCAGCAGTTCCACCACTACGTCCGCATGGCCCTCCCGAATGACCTCGAGAGGCGCTTTGCGCTCCAGATCCGGGTTCGGGGCGTTCAGCCACATCTTTGCGTGAGACGGTGAAGAGGTCATCCGGAGCAGTGCTGTTGCGATGCGCTCGAATACGGCCAAACTCTCCTGCAGCGGTCTGCCGTCCGGAGACTTGGACAGGGTAGAGAGATCGCGGTGTAAGAGGGATGCCATCGCAATGAGCGGCAATCCGAAGAATTGGGCGACCTGCTTGGCGTCCAGCCGTCCAGACTCCGGATTTCGTAGATCCCATCCCACATGCCAGTTCGTAGAGACGAACTGGGAATCTGTATCCGGCTGGACCGCCTGCGCGCTGCCCGTAGATCGATTCATGAATGTTCCTCTCCACTCTCCGCAAGCAGACGCATTGATTCTAGGGCAAAGGTCTCCCCGTAGTCAAGGCTCTCTTGGCGCAGTGTTGGGCCATTTTTGGTTGTTCATTGGAACCTGTATGGGCGGCGATTGGAGCGAGACGGGGCCCGCGCACCCCGAGTTATAATGGGACATGAGCGGGACGGTGGAAAAACTGAAGGAGGCTACGCGAGGCACGAAATACGAGGGACGGTTGTTCCTGGTAGGCGGCTACCCTCGTGACCGGCTCCTGGGACTGCCCGTCTCCGACGACGTAGACATCGTCCTGGAGGGCGACTCTCAGGAGCTCGCCCGGTTCCTGTGGAAGCGCGGGCTCTCCGACCACCGGCCCGTAACCTACCCCCGCTTCGGCACCGCCATGATAGCCCTCGACGGGCACGACGTGGAGCTGGTCTCCGCCCGCGCCGAGAGCTACGACCCGGCCCACCGCAAGCCGGAGGTGCGGCCTGCAACGCTAAAGGACGACGTCTACCGCCGGGACTTCACCATCAACACGCTGCTCCAGAACCTGCACACGGACGAGGTGCTGGACCTCACAGGCCGGGCGCGCGAGGACCTGGCGGCGGGAATCATCCGCACGCCGCTGGAGCCGCGCATAACGTTCCACGACGACCCGCTGCGGATGCTGCGCGCCATCCGCTTCGCGGTGCGGTTCGGGTTCAGCATCGCACCGGAGACCTGGACCGCCATCCAGGAGGAGGCGCACCGCCTGAACCTCATGGGACCGGGAAAGCCGGTAGTCTCGGCGGAGCGAATACGGGACGAACTCGTAAAGACATTTTCAATCTGCGATTTTCAATTTCCAATTGCAGACCGGCAAGTCCAAACTGAATATGGAGAATTGAAAATTGAAAATCCCACCGTGAGAGCCCTCCGTCTCCTCCTGGATTCCAACTTGCTCGTCCAGTTCTGGCCGGAGTTGGTACAGATGTTGGGGGTGACGCAGAACGCATGGCACCTGTACGACGTCTGGGAGCACACGCTGGCCGCGCTGGCCTGCCTGTCTCCGAGCACCTCCCTGGAACTGAAGCTGGCTCTGCTGTTCCACGACGCAGGCAAGCCGCGAACGCGGTCGGAGGACGAGAGGGGCATCCACTTCTACGAGCACCAGCGGGTGGGCGCGGAGATGACCCGGGAGGCGCTGCGCCGCCTGAAACTCACCACCGAGCAGATCCGGGACGTGAGCAATATGGTCGCGCTGCACATGCGCCCGGGCGAGTATCGGCCGGAGTGGACCGACGCGGCGGTGAAGCGGCTCATCCGAGACACGGCACCGTACCTGGACGACCTGCTGGAGCTGGCCCGGTGCGATCAGGCGGCCATGCGGCGGGACGTACCGCACGCGGACCTGGAGGCGCTGCGCCGCCGCGTGGAGGCGCTGGGGCAGGAGAGCGTGGTAGCCATCCAGAGCCCGCTCGACGGCGCCGAGATCATGGCCGCGCTCGCAGTCCCGCCGGGCCCCATTATCCGGGAGGCGAAGGAGTTCCTCACGGACGAGGTGATAGAGGGCCGGCTGGATTCGGATGACAAGGAGGCGGCGCGGGAGGCGCTGCGACGATGGTGGGAGGAACGGAGAAGGGAGTGACAGGGTGACAGGGTCCGGAGCCAATCACCAGGTCACCAGGTCACCCGAATTGACACTCTGAATAACAGCCACATATAATGCGCGCATGTACGTTGGCGAGGTAATCGAGGCGTCCACCACGCGGTTCCGGGCGCAGTCGCGCGAGCTGAACGCGCCCCCTGCCCTGGGCAGCTTCGTGCGGATTCCGGCCTCTACGGGCGAGACCCGGTCGGAGGCGGACCCGTTCGAAGGTCCCGCATGGCAGGAGGGAACGGTCTACGGCATCGTGGTGGAGGCCGCTACCGGCAGCCTGGAGCCGGGCCGGCGGCCCGCCGCCTATGGGCTGGACGAGGAGCAGCTCCGGCGGGAGCAGCCGCAGATCTTCGAGCTGCTGGTCACGGAGTTCGCGTGCCTCGTTGTGGGCCACGTGGAGGGCGGCGCCTTCCGCGACTACCTTCCCCCTTCCCCGCCCCGTATCCACGCGCGCGTGGAACCGTGCGGGCAGGAGGAGGTGTGCGCCGTCACCGAACGGTTGGAGTACCTGCGGGCAGTGATCGCCGCGCCGGACTGCGCCGCGTGCGACGAGGTGATCGCGGCGAGCGTGCGGCAGGCGTGCCGGTGCCGGGGCGGCGACCAGGAGTTTCTCGTGCGCGCGGGCAAGCGGCTCGCCATCTTGCTGCGGGACGACTACGACCGTCTGTCGGCAGTCTTGCGCAAGCTGGGATAAGTGAACCACAGAGGACACAGAGAGCACGGAGCAAGGCGGATAAGGAGATGAGGCGCCGCATTCCGTTCACGCTTCATTCCGTTTCTCCTCATCAGAATCTCTGCGTCCTCTGCGACCTCTGTGGTAATGAATCCGGGAGGACGTATGGGTAGGATCAAACAATCGGTGAGCTGGTGGTGCTTTGCGCGGGGCGACATGACCTCGGAGCGGCTGATGAAGGCGGCCAAAGGGATAGGCTACGAGGCGGTGGAGCTCGTGGGACAGGAGCACTGGCAGCTCGCCAGGGATAACGGCCTGGCCATCGCGGCGGCCGGCGGGCATCGCTCCATCTCCGATGGGCTGAACCGGACGGAGAACCACGACCGCATCGAGCGGGAGATCAAGGAGAACCTGGAGCTCGCCGTGCAGTGGGGCATCCCGAACCTCATCTGCCTGAGCGGCAACCGGAGCGGCCTGGACGACGAGACGGGTGCGCGGAACACGGCGGAGGCCCTGCGCCGCGTAGCGGGGGCGGCGGAGCAGGCGGGGGTGAACCTGGTGATGGAGCTCCTGAACAGCAAGGTGGACCATGCCGATTATCAGTGTGACCGCACCTGCTGGGGCGTTAAGGTGTGCGACATGGTGGGCTCCCCGCGCGTGAAGCTGCTGTACGACATCTACCACATGCAGATCATGGAGGGGGACGTCATCCGCACCATCCGGGAGTACCACCCGTACTTCCGCCACTATCACACCGCGGGCAACCCGGGCCGGAACGACATGGACGAGGGCCAGGAGCTTTACTATCCGGCTATCATGCGGGCCATCCTGGCGACAGGGTACGACGGCTTCGTGGGCCACGAGTTCATCCCGAAGGGCGATCCCATCGCGGCTCTCCGGCAGGCGTACGAGCTTTGTAACGTGTCCGATGCAGTATAATAGACAATCTGAGCGGCCCGCGCCGCTCGCCGTTTGACGAAGGGAGATCCTGACCATGGCGGACATCAAGAAGTCCAAGACCAACGTTGCGGCGCGCCAGGAAGCCAAGGCGGCCCAGCAGCTTTGCAGATACTGCGGCAAGAAGGTGGAAGTCGTTATGACGCTCACCCCCAACGGCAAGAAGATGATGCTGCGGAAGTGCTGCGGGGTTACTGTCTGACCCTGACCGCACCCTGAGCTTACGAATAGCCCCCGAGCGTGATACGCCGGGGGCTATTGCTTTTGGGCGCCCGCACCGAGAATTCAGTAGTCGGTAGTCCGTAGCCGGGAAGAGCCGGAACAGAGGATTGAGGCTTCCCGCGTAAGCGGGAGGCAGAATGGCCCTGCTGAGGCGGAACAGCGGGGCCATTCTGTTGGTTGATGGTTCATGGCCGATGGCTGATGGTCCGGAGCCTGATGACTGATGACCGACTACTGATTACTGACTACTGACTACCGGCTCCACCGGTACAGCTCCGCGTCGCCGGGAGAAAGGAAGACGGAGGCGCTGACGGCGGGGGCGCGATTGGCCTCCGTGATCCAGGTCCCGTTCGCCCGGTTGAGGCGCTGGAGCCCGCTGCCGCCGGTGGCGACGGTCACCGGACAGTTTACGTAGTTGCTGTAGTCCAGGCTGGCGAACAGAGCGTAGTTGTAGGCGCTATCGTGGAAGAGGCCCAGCGTCATGGCGCCCGCGCCGTTGAACACCACCGGCGAGCCGTCCGGAGGGGGCAGGTTGCCGTCCGGTGGGACCCAGCCGTAGGGGTTCTGAAAAACCATGTCGAGCTGAGCCGCCGCCAGCGCGGTCCCAATGGCCTGCACGTCGTGGTTGATCCACGCGGCGTCGGTGTAGCGAGCGGTCTCAGTCCCGTCCAGCGCGATGATGCCGCTGTCCGGCGCGAAGCCCGGATTGTGGGCCGGGTCCGGCGTCCAGTAGCAGAAGTCGATCAGCCCGCGCGCCCCGTAGGCGAGCGCCTGCATCGCCTGCCATCGCTTCTGCGCCTGCGTCGGGTCGCGATAGGCGACCAGCACGCTACCCCACGGATTGAGCACTTGATGCGGGGTCACCTGCAGGATCTGCCAGAAGGGGATGCCGTACTGCGCCGACAGGGACCTCATCGTGCTGAGATTGGACCAGTAGCCCGTACGGTCCGCCCCGCTCCCCAGGAAGGGGTAGAAGTCGCAGCTAAGAAGGGATGGGGAGACCATGGCGGTGTAATCTCCCGTGTACTGCCCGTATGACCCCGCTCCCCACCCACTCGAGCCCTCGAAGTTCGGAAAGAGGTTCACGTAGGCCGGGTGGTTCGGGTCCCGCGCGTGCAGGTACGCCATGGCCGCGCCGAGGATGGGAAACTCGTCTTCCGAGGGCTCATCCTCCAGGAAGTAGCCTGCAAGGGCGGGCTGCGCGGCGTAGTTCTTAACGGCGGCATCAATAGCGGCGCGCAGGGCCTCCAGCAGCGTAGGGTCCTCCACCCCTCCGGCCGCCTTCATGGCGTGGTAGGCGGTGTCCAGCGCGGCGTCGATTCCGTCGTCCTGTATCATCAGCCTCATGCCCGCCGCCGCGGCGGCGTGAAGCGCCTGGAGGTTCTGGGCCGCCGGATGGGACTCATCCGCGTGCGGCATGGAGAAGGTGAAGCCGGCCGCCGCCATCTCCCCAAAGCGGGAAGCCGTGAGAAAGGCGGGCAGCGGACCTGACCAGCCGCCGATAGGAAACGGGCCGGGCGACGGGTTGGGCGGCGGAACGGGGGCGGGAGCCAGCTCCGCGAACGACCAGCCCGTGATGGGCGCGAAGTCCTGATAGGCTAAGCCGCCCTGGGCATCCAGCGTCCAGAGGGAGAGCGCGCCGGAATCCTGGACCCACAAGACCTGTGGACCGGCCTCCCCGCCCGCCAGCGCGGTAGGCGTCCAGCCGGGATACGGGCCGTAATCCTGATAGCTGAAGCTGCCGTCCGGCTGCACGATCCAGAGCGAGATGCGCCCGTCCAGGTAGTGCCACATCACCCGTACAAGGTTGTCGGCGCCCACGCGGAGGGCCTCTGGCGTCCAGCCTGGGAAGGGGCCGTAGGTCTGCGCCGCCGGCACGCCGGACGGCTCGATGGTCCAGAGCACGGCGCTCCCGTCGACGCCGGGCCAGAGCAGTCTCACCAGCGTATCCGGCCCGATGTCGATAGAGGGCCAGCCGTAGCCGGGGGGTGCCTCGTAGGTCGCTTTGGTCACCGCGGTGGGACCGGCCAGCGTCCAGAGGCTGAGATGGGTGCCGTCGTTACTTATCCACGCAATGCGCGGATAGTCATCCGGGCCGACGCGGACGGCGTAGGCGGTGAAGCCGGGGTTGGGCGGGAAGTCCCGGTACGTGAAACTGCCGTCCGGCCGCACGGTCCAGAGGGAGAGCGCGCCATCGTACCGCTGCCACAGGATTCGCGGCCGGCGCGTGCCGTTGGCCGTAGCCAGAGAGATGGCGGTCCAGCCGGCATAGGGGCCGTACATGTTGGTGTAGGGCCGCGTCCCGCCAACCTGCTGGAGGGCGATGGCGCCGTCTCCGCGCGTCCAGAGCAAGAACGCCGGCGCCTGGCCTTGCACGGCAGTGGGAATCAGAAGGAGCGCGCAGAGGATGGCGCCGATGCGTAACAGCGTGTACATGGTCTGTGAATCTGGAGCAATGGAGGAATGGAGTGTCGGGGAGACGGGGTCCGGAATCCGGATCCCACCACTCCATTCCCCCCTACTCCGTCACCCCGCAACTGGCGAGAGCGCAGCCCGCGGGGCTCCGCCTGCCGCGCGGGCCGCGCTCACCCGATGGCGGTGCAGGAATCGGGCCAGAGCTGACGAACAGACTAATACCCTCTTCCAGGAGCTTGACGCCCCATGCTCGCGCACGTCCTCTCCAGCGCCGTCCTAGGCATCGACGCTATTCCCGTCCGCGTGGAAGTCGACATCTCGACCTCCATGCCCATGTGGTCGCTGGTCGGCCTGCCGGACACGGCGGTGCAAGAGAGCCGGGAGCGGGTGCGCTCCGCCATCCGCAACTCCGGGTTCACCTTCCCGGCAGCTCGCATAACCATCAACCTCGCGCCGGCCGACACGCGCAAGGAGGGGCCCAGCTTCGACCTGCCCATTGCAGTCGGCATCCTGGTCGCCTCCGGGCAGGTGAGCGGACAGATCCTGCACGAGACGGTGCTGGTGGGCGAGCTCTCCCTGGACGGCAGCGTGCGCTCCGTGGCGGGCGTGCTGCCGATTGCGCTGGCCGCCAAGGCGAACGGCATGAAGCGGTTGATTGTTCCCGCGGCCAACACGCAGGAGGCGGCCATCGTAGGTGAGATAGAGGTCTGCCCGGTGAGTACGCTGGCGGAGGTGGCTACCGCGCTGAACCTGCCGGACACCATCCGGCCGGTGACGCTGGACCCGGCCACCCTGATGCCGGAGCACCCGAAGTATGAGGCCGACTTCACAGACGTGAAGGGTCAGGCGCACGTGAAGCGGGCGCTGGAGGTCGCAGCCGCCGGAGGCCACAATGTGCTCATGATCGGCCCTCCCGGCTCCGGCAAGACCATGCTGGCGCGAAGGCTCCCCTCCATCCTGCCGCCGCTCTCCGTGGGCGAGGCACTGGAGACTACGAAGCTCTACAGCGTCAGCGGCCTCTTGCCGGCGGACACGGCGCTCATCACCACCCGCCCCTTCCGAGCGCCCCACCACACCATCTCCAACGCGGCGCTGGTGGGCGGCGGTTCCGTGCCCCGGCCGGGCGAGGTGAGCCTCGCCCATCACGGGGTGCTGTTCCTGGATGAGCTGCCGGAGTTCAAGCGGGACGTGCTGGAGGTGCTGCGGCAGCCGCTGGAGGACGGGATTGTGAACGTGGCGCGCGTGCAGGCAAGCCTGGTCTACCCCGCCAGCTTCATTCTGGTGGCCAGCATGAACCCGTGCGTCTGTGGCTACTACGGAGATGCCTACCGGCAGTGCACCTGCTCGCCCACCATGGTCCGCAAGTACCAGCAGAAGATCTCCGGTCCCCTGCTGGACCGCATCGACCTGCACGTGGACGTGCCCCGGCTGGCGGAGGAGGAGTTGGTGAACTACCCGCAGGCGGAGCCGTCTGTGCGGGTGCGGGAGCGGGTGTGCCAGGCGCGGGCGCGGCAGAACGCCCGGTACGCCGGACGCAGCTTCTACTGCAACGCACAGATGGGAGCGCGGGAGATAAAGGAGTTCTGCCCGCTGAAGGAGGACGTGCGGATGATCCTGCGCGCCGCCATCCAGCAGCTTAGCCTCTCCGCCCGCGCTTACGACCGGATTCTGAAGGTGGGGCGCACCATCGCGGACCTTGCCGGCTCCGAGGAGATCCAGGTGCCGCACGTAGCCGAAGCCATCCAGTACCGCAGCCTCGATAGGAAGATGTGGACGTAGATGGAGCTCCGTGTTACGATATGCTCGGTACGGGAGGAGGTGGATAGAATGAACAACCGAATCGTGAAGGAGATCACGCGGCGGGTCGAGGCGATGCCTGAGGAGGACCAGGCCGAGGTGCTGCAGATCATCAAGAGCATGGGGCAGACTGGCGCTCGCCTAGAAACGGGGGCTGAATTCGGTCGCCGCGTGGCTGGTCTTTTCAGTCGCGAGGACGCCGAGGAGATGATGCGTGCCATCGAAGAGGACTGCGAGCGGATCGACCTATCCAGGTGGTAGCCTGCTCCTTGACACCAACTCGGCAATTGCCCGCATTTCGGAAGACGAAGCAATAACGGCTGTTCTGGACCGGGCGCCTGGGGTATGCGTACCGTACGTTGTCTTGGGCGAGCTGTACTACGGAGCTTACCGTTCTGCACGCGTGGAGCAGAATCTGGTTCAGGTAAGGGAGTTCGCCAGAGGACGCACCATCCTCTATGCCAACCGCGAGACCGTACGGACGTACGGAGAGACGAAGCAGCGCCTCAAGTCTAAAGGCAGGCCGATACCCGAGAACGACATTTGGATTGCGGCTCTCGCGCTCCAGCATGGGCTATCCGTCATCACGCGCGACAAGCATTTCGGTGAGGTGAAGGGCCTCGCAGTTGTCTCGTGGTGAAGTGTGTCTAACGGCCCTTTGCGGGGCGTCAAGTATGCATCTAACCTTGAGTTACACTTGTCCGTTCTGCGGATTCGACGGGAGATAACCAGCGCGGGATGCTCACGATATGCCCCTGCTGCGGGACCGAGTACGGCAATACGGACTTCGACGCAAGCCATGAGGAGCTCCAAAGACGGTGGTTCGTGTCCGGCACGCACTGGTGGGATTCCGGCTCACCGCCGCCTCCCGGATGGAATGCAGTCGAGCAGTTGGCGCGCACCAGACTTCGGCTAGCCCACAAGCGCGCGGCAAGCGGATAGAGCAAGGCCGAGCTCGGATTGGCCGTCAACCCATGAACCGAATAGAGCCTGACTTTAGGGTAAGCGGCCCGGAATCCCCTATCGAAGCAGAACAGGGCCGGGAAGGTGAAGGCTCCTGCTTCGTGCAGTGGCACGGGCTGGACTGCGCCCCTGTAGTCCCCATCTTCGCGAGCCTATTGGCGGCCGAGGATGAGGAAGACATTCTCGGCGTATTCTCACCTCCTGTGGCCGAACCGGACCCATCACTCAAGCCCCTTATATGCCAGGTGAAGCTGACCGTCTATCCTGGAGAGAAGCTGCAACCCGGCCTCTATACCTGCGAAATCCAGGGCTATTCCAGGCAAGGGACCATGCGGGCGACCGGTCCGGTGTTGGTACGCGTCGGCCGTCGTCGCCCGCTGAAATCCAGTCGACCCATACTGAGCAAGCCTCAGGAGGCCAGGGTCAACGAACTACGTCGAGCGGAAAACGAGCGACCGCTGACGGTGGCAGAGCGGGAGGAGCTCGACCGTTTCTTCCACGACATTGAGGAGGCCGAGGCACGCTATCTTCGCCCAGCAAGTGAGCGGATGCGAGCGCAGACCGAGCAGATCGAGGCACAGTCCGCGGTTCTCCGGGACCTGATCGTGGACCTGCTCCAGGAAGAGACGCGTCTGTTGGCGGTACTGGAGCAGAGGAGGCGTACTCGAGGTCCTCTTTGAGAATCCCGCGCTTGAGGCCATCATTCTACTTCCTCGGTTAGGGAGAACTAGCGGGCGGCGTCGTACCACATAGCTGGCGCGCGGCGTCTGCTGGATGAGAGGGGCGCACTTTCAGCAGAGCAGTTCGATAGGCGCATGATGGAGCACCTCCTCGCCCGGGCATCCTAAGGCTCTACCGATGGCGCCAGAATCGCGGCCGGTGCACCTTGCCTAACCAGTCAATGGACTCGATGGGCTCGTTGACGCGCCAGAAACGCCTACGATCTGTCCGTGTTGCGGGACCGAGTTTGGCAGGACGCGTTTCGGTGGAAGCCATGAGGAGCTCCGAGACCGCGGGCGCGCTGCCGGTGCGCGCTGGTGGGATTCAGGCTCTCCTACCCCGCCTGACTTGAGTCTAGTAGAACGATCGAAGCGGTTTGGCTTTGCTCCAGTGGCGGGACGCGTCGCGTCCGATAGACGAGGCTGAAATGCGGATCGTGCCGATGGCAATCAACGTAAGGCCAACATGCCCGGAGCACCCGGAGGCTGACCTGGTAGTTGACGTGGACGTGATCCCGTCCAAGAGAGGTCGCCGGGGTCACCGCGTCTTCCACATACAGTATCGCTGTGACGAGTGTGGCGAACCACTTCTTGCGGCCTGGAACGAAGAAATCCTGCTTGGCGATGTAGAGCTGTTCCAGCCTGAATGGGACTGGCTGGAGCTCAACCTCGGACCTTTGTAGCTCTTCAACCGCATGGCTAGACTTTGCGAGCAATTGCAGGCGATTAGATCCATGGCATCTACGGACAACTCGGTTAAGCTGGATGACGCGGACCGGAGCCCACTAGACCTTCGGGAATCTTCGGAGTACGCCCTGAATCACATAGAGCTCTGCGAGCGAAGGCTTGACCTCCGACTAAAGCTCGAGGCTGTTAGGAAAACAGTGGCGCGCCTCAAGCCAAGAAACTCTCCTGACGAATCGGCGACAATTAGTGCCTTAGCTCCCTGGCGCGAGAGAGCTCGGAAGTTGCGACAAGAGCACGAGTTAGCCGATCGGCGGGTCATGGAAAGCAGGCAGTTACGCATGCCCGTCCTGACGCAATTTGCTGCACTCGATACTGGCGATGACGAGTGTGCGGCTCTCCAGAGAAGGCTTCTTCACTGCCTTAGCCGGTCTGAGGCCGAGGAAGTCCTCTTGCTGATGCTTTGGAAGAAGCCAGATTGCACCGTCGAGGACCGTAGACTCCATATCATCCTGTCAAAATGCTGGAACTCATGGCCTGGAGCCCAGGCCACGCGCATGTCCGAAGAGAAGCTCATGAGGATTAAGTTTGCTCTGTTCTGCCATCCAGCTATTGAATTCTACATTGAGCGCCATCCAGGGGAGGAATATGCGTACCAGCTTTGGAGGATCGATATCTCGCCGCTTGCAATGAGGTCCGGATGCGGACCTTCAGTGCGGGTTCGTGACAGGGTCACTCCCCCCGAGCTTGAGGCGTACCTTCGTCGCTGGCGCCTCCTGGCCCCTCGTGACCGGCACCCCACGAGGTTGTCGTTCTTCTGACGCCCGCGCGGTACGTTCGCCAATACGTGCTCTTCCTGGATGAGCTGCCGGAGTTCAAGCGGGACGTGCTGGAGGTCCTGCGGCAGCCGCTGGAGGACGGGATTGTGAACGTGGCGCGCGTGCAGGCGAGCCTGGTCTACCCCGCCAGCTTCATCCTGGTGGCCAGCATGAACCCGTGCGTCTGCGGCTACTACGGAGATGCCTACCGGCAGTGCACCTGCTCGCCCACCATGGTCCGCAAGTACCAGCAGAAGATTTCGGGTCCCCTGCTGGACCGCATCGACCTGCACGTGGACGTGCCGCGCCTGGCGGAGCTTGCAGCGGCTGCTATCCGGCGGCGGCTGGAGGAGCGGCACGCGCGTGCGGAGGTCGGCGCGGTCCTGGATGCTGATCTGGTTCTGGTACTCCACGCGGTCCAGGCGCGCCTGCACGTTGATGAAGGCGCCGCCCTCATGGGCCTCATCGGCGTCATTGGCGGCGCCGCAGACGATCCCCTGCCAGATGGTCACGTAGCGCACGGCTTGGTCCGGCCGGCGGGCGGCGCGCTTAATCTCTGCGAGAAGCTGGTTGCCTTGGTGATGGTTCATAGGACCCTCAGATTCTTGGACGGGGGGCCGAACCAAAAGGTGTGCGGGAGAGTATATACAGTCAACGGCCCCCCGGAACCGTGTTGCCCAGGCGAAGCTGCGTTCGGTAACCGAGCGCGTGTAAGAGCCTGCATCTCAAGCACGAGTCAGGAGGGTTCATTTGACGATGAAGCGACGATGTCTACAGGTGGGTCTCGCGTTCCTGGCAATACAGGGCTTGTCAGCCGTTACCGTTCACGCGGACACGCTGATTTACAGCCAGTTCGGCGCACTCAATCAACCGAGTCCCGGCCGTTCTCTCTACCAGGTGAATCTGGAACCTAATCCAGGGGGCGGCAGTACGACCGTTAACCCTGGCGACGGGATTCTGACTGACAACGTTGCCGGCGGTTATTCGACCGTAACGGCCAATCCGAAGTGGGACGGGGCGTTCGTGAATACGATCGCGAATATGCACTGCTGGGGAAACACGCCGGACGGGGTTCCCATCAAGCTCACCACGTACCGATACATTTACGCGATCTCCCTGCCGGCGTTGCCCACTCCGGCAGCGAACTCGATCTGCTCAACCGTCGACCATCTTATGATCCAGTTCTGGGATGGCGGCGGCGGGCTCTGGAGCAACCCGAACAGGGTGAGCCTGGAGACGACGATCTATTGGGACCTCGACCCCGTAAACTCCACTTACGGCGACATATTCGTCTACACGAACAATACGCCGGGAGACTATCGCAGCGGGCTCAAACTCCTGAATACGGGCATACACGTCACACCGGACGTTAACCACTGGCACGTGTTCGAGGTGCGGGCGGATCTGGCAAATCAAGTTTACGCGGGTATTGTTATTGACGGGCAGTGGGACCCGCTCAGCGGCGTCAAAATGGCCCAGATACAGCACCTCAACTGGGGCAACGACACTTCTCTCATCTTCACGTGCGAGGCCGAGAACTCCTGGCGGTTCGCGAACACGCAGTGGAGCGCGAACTTCAAGGATGTGAAGATCTATCGGCAATGAAGCCTTGATCCCGTGACAGGGACGTACCTGGACTTTGCGCAGGCTGGACTGCTGAACGAGCAGTCCAGCCTGCGCAGCGATTTCATGCCGCAAGCGCCATGCCCTATCCCCACGTGCTGCCGCCGTCTTGGCTGCACAGGTTGGCGAGGGCGGGCGGGGAGCCGCTGGTCAGGTCGATGGCGATGGGCAGGCCGCCTACGGCGGTCAGGTCGACGCTGGCCATGTTGGGGATGGACTTGCGGGCGCCCGCGCTCATGTCGTAGATGGTCCCGGAGCTGTAGTGCCCTTGGAGCAGGTCCCGCTTGACGAGCAGGTTTGCCACCGGCGGGATGGTTCAGGCGGCCAGGGCGAAGAGGTTGAACTGGCTTACGCACCCGGCCCAGGGGACCTGGAGCGCGCTGGAGGTGCCGGTGGGGTACCGGACCTGATCGTTGGCAGCGGCGGACCAGTCGTGCGGGTCGAAGCTGTGCACGTCTGCTGGATGAGAGGGGCGCTATTTCTCCACTCGGTAACGAGCCCCTGTTTGGTAACGAGTGCATTCTCGCCGAGGACGATATCCGGCAGTCGGACCAGATGCAAGTAGCCTTTGCGGATTGACAAGTGTACTTGCCCCTCGGTAGTATAGGCAGCGAACCAATGTCTTCCGCTGCCGCTCCATGAACCGATCCAGCCAGACAATCCTGTACTGCCTGATTGCGCTGCTCCTGCTGGGGGCACCCCCCCGTGCGAGGGCCGACGAGATCCTGGTGTCCGCCGCCGCCTCGCTAACAGATGCGTTCGGCGAGATCGGCCGTGAGTATACGCGCGCGAACCCGAGAACCACGGTACGGTTCAACTTCGGGGCGTCCGGCGCGCTCCAGCAGCAGATCCAGCAAGGCGCGCCGGTGGACGTGTTCGCATCCGCTTCACCCAGGGAGATGGACGCCCTGCAGCGGCGCGGTTACATCGAACCGGGCACGCGCGCCGACTTCGCTGCCAACCGGCTGGCGCTCATTGCCCCCACTCGAAGCCGGCTTCATGGCTGGTCGGACTTGCGCTCACCCGGTGTACGCCGGGTGGCGCTGGCCAACCCGGATTCCGTACCGGCGGGCCGCTACGCCCGGGAGACTCTCATCCGGCGCGGCCTGTGGGACGCGGTGCGCTCTAAATACGTGTTCGGCGAGAACGTCCGCCAGACGCTCACATACGTGGCGAGCGGCGACGCGGACGCGGGGGTGGTGTTCGCTACGGACGCCCGCATCGAGCGCCAGAAGGTGCGGGTAGTGCAGCTCGCGAATCCCACGGACCACTCTCCCATCCTCTACCCCGCCGCAGTGGTGCGGGGCGCGCCCAATCCCTCCGCCGCGCGGCGGTTCGTGTCCTTCCTCCGCGGCCCCGTGGCACAGGCCATCCTTGCCCGCTACGGATTCGCCGCCGCGCCGCGGCGCTCCTAGCCCCGTTGCCGGACCTCTCTCCCCTCTGGCTGTCGCTCCTCGTCGCGAGCGTGGCGACGCTGCTGGTGCTGCCCTTCGGCACGGCCGCCGCCTGGTGGCTGTCGCACGGCCGCACCTTCCCCGGCAAAGGGCTCGTCGAGACGCTGCTCACCCTCCCCCTGGTCCTGCCGCCCACGGTGGTAGGCTTCTACCTGCTTTTGGTCTTTGGCCGGGGAACGCGCGTGGGCCACTGGCTCAACGACGTGGCGGGGATCCGGCTGCTCTTTACGTGGGAGGGGGCGGCAGCGGCGGCTTCCGTGATGGCGCTGCCGCTGTTCATTCGGGCGGCTACGGCCGCCTTCGCCGCCGTGGAACCGGAGCTGCTGGAGGCTGCGCGCACGCTCGGAGCGACAGAATCCGCGGTGCTGGTGAAGGTGATCGTCCCGCTCTCCTACCGCGGCTTACTGGCCGGGGTGGCGCTGGCGTTCGCCCGCGCGCTGGGAGAATTCGGGGCCACGCTCATGGTCGCCGGTTCCATTCCCGGCCGCACGCAGACGCTGCCGCTGGCCCTCTACGCCGCGGTGCAGGCCGGTAACGACCACGAGGCGCTACTCTACACCCTGCTCCTCTCCATCACGGCGTTTGTACTGCTGGGCAGCGTGGGCGCCTACCAGAGCCGCATCACCGCCTCCCATGGGGGAAAGTGATTCCCATTTAGCAGCACGCGTACCGGGTGGTACTGTCGAAATCCCGGGCTCACCAACCTCAGGGGAGGAGATGGTCTGAATCGCGCATAATTCACGCCCGTCGGCCGGGCGGACAGATATGGACGCCTTTATAGCGGGACGACACCGAGTGGGAGGAGACGCGCTTGAAGGGATGGATGGCGGTATACGTGGTCCTGGCGATCCTGTGCCCCGGCGCGGGGGCGCAGCTCCGGCCCTTCGGGGACGCGCACGCCATTTTGGGCGCCCGCATTGAGATAGGCGATGGCCGGGTCATCGAGAAGGGCGACGTCCTGATCCGCGACGGGCTCATCGAGGCCGTGGGAACCGGCCTCAAGATCCCGCCGGACGCGGAGGTGCTGAAGGGCGACGGCCTCATCGTCTTCCCCGGCTTCATTGATGCGTGCCTCCACAAGGGACTCAAGCTCCCGGACGCCCAGCCAAACCAGGATGCGCCTCCGGAGCGTTCGGCGGAGGCATCCCCTTCCATGCGCGAGGCGAACCGCAAGGGGGTGCGCGCGGACGTGCGCGCCGCCGAGTGGCTGGCATTCACGGAGGCCGACCTCACCGCCATCCGCAAGAACGGATTCACCACGGCGCTGGTTTCGGCGGACGGCGGCCTCATAAACGGCACGGCCGCCCTGGTAGACCTCTCCGGCCGCCCACGCCGCGAGTCCGTGGTCCGTCCGGACGCCACACTCTGCCTGGCGCTCAAGATGGGCGGCAGCCGCTTCGGCGGCGACTATCCCGGTACCATCCTCGGTTATCTGGCCGACCTCCGGCAGACCTTCCTGGACGCCGACTACCAGCGGCGGCTGGAGGAGGCGTTCGAGGACGGCGCGCCCCACCGGCCGCCTTTCGACACGCAGCTTGCCGGCCTCCGGCCCGCGCTGGATGACAAGCTCGCCTCCCTCATCGAGGCGGACTCGCCCACGGAGGTGGTTCGGGCGCTGAACCTGGCGCAGGAGTTCCGGCTCAAGCCCATCCTTTGCGGCGGGGCGGAGGCATGGAAACTGGCGTCCCGCCTTGCGAAGGAGCACGTACCAGTAATCGTGGCCCTCAACCTCCCGGCGGAGCCCAAAAAGGGAGAGGAGAAGAAGCCACAGCCCGCTAGGCCCGCCGATCAGGCTCCGGCGAAGCCGGCGGAGCAGCCTACCGCCCCCAAGCCGGAGGAGAGGCCCGGTGGGGCCGCCAAGCCGGAAGAGACGGCCGCGGAACCGGAGGACCCGGACGCGGACATCCCTGCGGCTGCGAAGGCCGAGAGGCAGCGCCTGCGGCAGGAGAAGGTCGCCAATGCGCGGCGGCTGAACGAGGCCAGCGTGCTCATCGCCTTCACCACGCGCGGGCTGAAGACCCCCACCACCTTCTGGGAGAACCTGCGCCGCGCCATAAAGGAGGGGCTGCCGCGAGACGCCGCGCTCAAGGGGCTGGCGCTGAACCCGGCGCGCATCTTCGGCGTGGAGCGGCAGCTCGGCACCGTGGAGGCCGGCAAGGTCGCCAACCTCACGCTCATGACCGCCGACTTCACCGACCCCAAGGCGGAGACCCGGTACCTATTCATCGACGGCTGGAGGTTCGACACCAAGCTGGAGAAGCCGGCCCCCGCTCCGGCAGGCATGGAGCTCCCGTTTGGAGGAAGGGACGGCGCGCGATGAGCGGAAAGCCGAGGGGGAGAGCGCGAGAGCGCGAGAGCGGGCGACTCTGGAGTCTGGCTGCGGTCGCAGCAGCGCTCTTGTGCAGCATGGCTGCTGCCCAGAAGCCGCTGTTGGAGGTAGTCGAGACGGACGCAGAGCGCAAGCCGAGGACGGTCACCACCGGCGACTGCTTCATCCGCGGCGGCACGCTGCTCACGGTCACAAACGGGGCCATCCAGAACGGCTGCATCCTCATCCGCCATGGGAAGATCGCGGCTATCGGCAAGGAGCTCACGCCCCCGCCCGGCGTGCCGGTCATCGAAGCGGCCGGCAAGTACGTGACACCCGGCATCGTCGATGCGCACTCCCACATCTCAGAGGAGGAAACCAACGAGGGCACGGACTCCGTAACCCCGGAGGTGCGGATCCGGGAAGTGCTGGACCCGGACAGTCCCTCAATCTACCAGAAGCTGGCCAGTGGGTTTACTACCTCGCTGGTGCTGCACGGGAGCGCCAACCCCATCGGCGGCGAGAGCGTCATCATCAAGCTCAAGTGGAAGCGGCCGGTGGAGGAGCTGCCCATCCCGGATGCGCCGCGCGTGGTGAAGTTTGCCCTCGGCGAGAACGTGAAGCGCTCCTTTGGGCGACCCGGTCCCGATTCCCGGTTCCCGCGGACCCGCATGGGTGTGGAGGCGGTCTACCGGCGGGCGTTCGGCGAGGCGCGGCGGTACATGGCGGAGTGGGAGAAGTACCGGGCGGCAGGCGGCGGACCGCACCACGCAGCGCCGCCGCGGAAAGACCTGCGGCTGGAGGCGCTGGCGGACATCCTGCGGGGCCGGATGTGGGTGCACTGCCACTGCTACCGAGCGGACGAGATGCTGATGATGCTCCGGCTGGCCAAAGAGTACGGGTTCCACCTGGCGGCGCTCCAGCACGCGCTGGAGGCGTACAAGATCGCACCGGAGATCCGGGCCGCCGGCGTGGGCGTCTCCACCTTCGCGGACGACTGGGCCTACAAGGTGGAGGCGTTCGACGCCATCCCGTACAACGCCGCCGTGTGCCTGCGCGCCGGAATCGTCACCTCCGTGAACACGGATACATCGGACGGCGTGACCCCGCTCAACCTGGAGGCGGCCAAGGCCATGAAGTTCGGCGGCCTTACGGAGACGGAGGCGCTGAAGCTCATCACCATCAATCCGGCTATCCAGCTCGGGATAGCCCATCGCTGCGGCAGCCTGGAAGTGGGCAAGGACGGCGACGTCGCCATCTGGAGCGGCCATCCGCTGAGCGCCTACTCGCACTGCAGCATGACGCTCATAGAGGGGACCGTCTTCTTTGAGCGGTGGGACGCCTTCAGCCTCGATCCCCAATGCGCCGCGGGCGCGGCTCCGGCCGCCTGCCAGGCGGACCACTTGCGCCTGTCCATTCCTCCGGCCGCCCGCTGCTACGCCATCGTCGGCGCGGCCATCCATCCGGTTTCCGGACCGGACCTGCCGGACGGTGTGGTGGTGGTGCGAGACGGACGCATCACCGCCGTCGGCCCGCGCGTGGCGATACCGCGAGACGCGGTGGTGGTCCACGCAAAGGGGCTACGCGTATACCCCGGCCTCGTGGACGCGGGATCCGTGCTGGGACTGAAGGAGATCGACCAGGTTAACGCAACGGTGGACACCGGCGAAGGCGGGATGTTCCAGCCGGACATGCTGGCGCTCACTGCCGTGAATCCGGCCAGTGAGCACCTGGCGGTCGCGCGGTGCGAGGGCATCACCAGCGCGTTGAGCCGCCCCGAAGGAGCCGGCTTCTTCGGCGGCGGCAACCTGGTCGCCGGACAGAGCGCGTTGATCGACCTGGCCGGATGGACGCCGGAGGAGATGAAGGTGCGGAGCCCGGTGGCGCTCCACGTGTCATGGCCGGAAGGCCCGGCGGCGCTGCCGGAGTTCTTCCGCCAGATGTTCCCGCCGGAGGAGATCAAGCGGCAGCAGGATGTGGCGAAGGACCAGATCCGGCAGATCCGGGAGTACTTCGAGAAAGCCAAACGGTACGCCGCCACCAAGCGCGAAGCCCCGGAGCGCGCTTTCTTCGACGCGCGGCTCGAGGCGATGATCCCATACGTGGAGGGCAGCGCCCCGGTGGTGTTTGCCGTGAATACAGTGAGCGGGATCAAGAAGGCCCTGGACATGGCGGAGGCGCTGGGGCTCAAGCCGGTAATCGAAGGCGGTGAGGGCGCGTGGCGCCTGACGGACCGGCTGGCACAGCGGCACGTGCCGGTCATCTGCACCGTCCCGGTCATCTCGGTCACCGGCGGCGGTGCGCCCGTACAGGACTATGATCCATACGATGCCCCGTTCGCCCTGCCGGCACTGCTGCACCGCGCGGGCGTGCGGTTCTGCTTCGCGTCCGGCGCCGCGGCCATGGCGAAGAACCTGCGGTTCTGCGGCTCCCAGGCCGCGGCGTTCGGGCTGCCGAAGGCGGAGGCGCTGCGCGCGCTGACGCTGGGAGCGGCGGAAGTGCTGGGCGTGGAGCGTGAGGTAGGATCGCTGGAGCCGGGCAAGCGTGGGGACCTCATTGTGACGGACGGCGACCCGCTGGAGGTGACCACCAGCCTACACTACCTGTTCATCGCGGGCAAGCCCGTCCCCCTCGAGAGCCGCCATACCAGCCTATACCAGCAGTACCGGGGCCGGAGCTAGGCGGAAGGGAAGGTCTCATGCTGCGCACAGTAAGTTCCTCGCTCCTTCTGCTATTTGCACTTCTAGCTGGCCCGCGCATCGCAGCCCAAACGGCCCCGCCAGCACAGCCTGAGACAGATCCCGATAGCGCCATCCAGGTGGTGATCTTGCCCAACGCGCCAGCGGGCCGCATCGCGCCGGCCGTCTCGCTGCTTGCTCCCACGGCGTACGGCCGCGACAGTGGCCACATGGCCGCTGGATTTGGGTTCGAGAGCAGCACGCGTACCGGCTCCAATCCGGACGGAGTCGCGGGCATGGCGGTAGGGTTTGGCGACCGGCGCAAGCTGGCGCTGGAAGCGGGCATCAACATCCTCTCCGTGGGCATCTACGAGCCGTTTGCCCGGCGCGACTCCTTCAACTTCAAGGTCCACCGGACGTTCTCGGAGGATCTATCGGCGGCAGTGGGCCTGCGCAATACCTTGATCATCGGGCCGGGGAGCGACGCGCCTTCGGAAGCGTACGCGGTGGCCAGCAAGCGGCTCAGGCTGAAGCCGGGCGCCTCTGGAACGGTTGGAACACTCTACGCGACGGCCGGTATCGGCTACCTCTTCGCCGCCCAGGGCAACTCCAGCTATCGCTCAACCGCGGATTACGTGGCGCACAAGTACGGGCCGCTCACCGGCATCGCCAGTATCGCGATTCGGGTGGCCGAACAGGCGAGCGTTTTCACCGAGTGGACGGGCCAGGACCTGGACATCGGCTTCTCCGTGATCCCGTTCCGCAGCCTTGGCATAGTAGTGACGCCGGCCCTGGCGGACCTGACCGGCCGCGCCCCCGGAGGTCCTCGCTTCCTGCTGGGAGTAGCTCTCCCGCTCTCCTACTAACCGGTCTGAATGGGAGAACTGTCGATGGTTCGCGCGCAGCGAATAGTCCGTCTCGCATTCGGAGTGGTCCTGGGGCTGCTGCTCCTGGTCCTCGCGGCGCCGGTCGCGTGGCCCCAGACGGACTCGACGGATCTCACCGACATTATCATCGACCCGCCGGATGGCGGCGGCCTGAAGCCGCGCTGCACTCTGAAGATTGAGCTGCCGCCGGATGTTACCGTCTGCGCGGAAGCGCCCGACTACCAGAGCGCCATAGTGGATCCCGGCCGGGCCAAGGCTATCGGGAACTGCCCACCCATTCAGGGCGCGGGCGTGCGCAGCGACGGCCGGCGGTTGCGTGCTCCGTATCACGTGGGAGTGACCACAATCACGTGGATGGCGCATGATCATGCGGGGAATCAGGTCAGCGGCGTCGTTAAGATCACGGTGGTGCGGATCGATATCCATGCGGTCTCTCTGCCACCGGGACGCGCGCCGGGCCCGACAGGCGACATAACGCTCTGCGTGGGCGATACCGCGCTCGTGGCGGCATCTACTACGCCGGGACCTGGTGGGAGCTATTCCTGGACTCCGGCCGGCGATCCACGTATTGGCGTGGCGGGGATGGGCGCGACGGCCCAGATCACCGCCCTGGCCCCGGCGCGTGGAGTGGCCGTAACGGCTACGGACCCGACGGGGTGCAGCCGGACTCTGCGCGTCAATATCGTCCGAGTGGTCATTGCCGGACCGGCCGAGATTCTGGTCGGGGCGACCGGCCGCTTCACGGCGCTGACCGACGAAGGCGGCGGGCCATCTCTTCCGCCCGGCCCCTCGCCTTACGAGTGGACTTCCAGCGATACGGTCAACGCGCCTGTAGACCGCTACACCGGCGTGGTGACGGGTATGGGAGCGGCGGACCGCGTAACCATCGCGGCACGAGACACCCGCAACGGCTGCATGGCGGCCGTTCTGCTGGCTGTGAAGCCAAAGTGGCCCGCGCCGCCCACGCCAAAAATAGAGGAGAAGGCGGACTCCCTCGGAGCGTCGAGCATAACATTCGTCTGGAGCTCAGACCCAAAAACCCAGATCGATGGATACGAGTATGAACGGGAGCAGGTGGAACCAGAAGGCGAGACGGCTGACCGGGAGGTCGCGTTTAACAGGTCGGCGGCCGGGAGAAGACGGCCGACCGTAGACTCCGGGCTACTGTCGGGGACGAAATACTGCTACCGCCTGCGCGTGTACCAGAAGATGGGAGATGAGCGGTGCTACTCCGCGTGGTCCAACCGGGTCTGTTTCACCACGAGTGGCTGCGCACTGCCTGCCCCGACAGAGTTGACGGGGAGCTTCCGGTGCGCGGACGATACCGTCCGCCTCTCGTGGGCGTACGGCGAGCTTCCGAAAGAGTGCGCGGGTAAGAAGCTTCAGTTCTTTTTGGAGTACCGGTGCGTGAAGGCAAGCGAAGATCCGGACAAGGTAGGCGCCCCGTGGAAGCCTCTGACCCCGAACCCGGTCTCCGGAACGTCCTACTCCCATGAAAGACTGGCAGACGAGGAGGGCCGCGACTGTTACTATCGCGTCTCCGCCGGCCTCTCGGACGGCTCGCGATCCCCGTGGGCGGCTACGGCCAAGCCCGTGGAGGTGCCGCCCGCCTCGCCAAGCGGTCTGCGGGTCTACCGTCTCTTCCCCAAGCGCGACGCGACACCCAATGCGGCCCGGCTCAACTTCACCAACAACAGCCAGTCCGCCGGCACGTTTGAGGTCTACCGCAAGAGGCTGGACGAAGAATGGGATGACGAGGACCCATCGACGCAGCGCATCGCCACGCAGCCGCTGACGAAGAGGCCGGTCCAGGCTTACGACGACAAGGACGATACCGGGCTCGGTACCAAGTGGGAGTACCGCGTTGCCGTCTTTGCAGGCAAGAGGCGGTCCTGCAACTACAGTTACGCCGGATACGCGGAGGTGAAGAAAGATACGCCCCTGGCGATGGATCAGAAGACGAAGGTGTGGTGCTGGGCGGCATCCCTTTCCATGCTGTGCCTGGCGCACGACGTGGAGATTCCGCAGGAGAACTTCGTGGAGTACTTGCGGCTAAAGGACCGCGACTACTGGCTCAAGACGACGCTGGCGGGGCCCATGCCCTCCGGCCCGCTGAAGAACTTCGCCACCGCCCTGAACCTCGTGAACGAGCTGCCTCAGCGGAAGAGGCTGGACATTGTGGTTGAGGGGGTCATCACGGAGAAAGAGGGCCTCGCGAAGCTGGAGAAACAGGAGGCGCTCATCGACTCCATCATCAAGGAGAAGCCGTTCATCTATGGCTACGATGGGCACGCGACGCTCTGCTACGGTCTAACGTGGCGCGGTCAGCGCCCAAAGGCCCGGATTGTCGAAGTAGAGTTGAATGACCCCTTCTACAAGTTCAACCGGTCGGGCCAGAACGCCAGGTACCGTTCCCAATCCTTCGAGGGAGACCTGAAGAACCAGGGGCTGACCCAGGCGACCGTGGAATGGAGCGAAAAGAAGAAGTAGGCGCGCCGCCGGTGACGGCAGATTACAAGTTGCGGCCGATCCGCCCGATAACCGTAGTGAGGAGCGATTCTCGGCCGCCCCGCCGCTGTTGGCAGGTCTGGCGGGCCGGGCGTCGCAAACAAGCAGGAGCCCGGCGATGAACGGACAATCCCAGGGAGCAACATGGACGCTCTTTCATCTATCGCACGAGGACGCATCGGGCGGAGGGGCCGCCCTGGTAGAGCTGAACGGCGGCGCGACGATCCGCATCGCGGGCGGCGGAGATCACTGGTCCGTTTCCGCGAGGTATCCCCAGGCGGCCAGCCAGTTGGTTATCGGCACCTACCACAGCAAGGACGAAGCGGACCAGGGGCTGAAGCGGTTGGCCAAGCTGGTAGGCGCGGTGGACCTGGAGACCATGGAGCCGGTCGACCTCGCAGCCTGAATAAACCACGTCGGGAGGTCCCACGTGACATATGACGACGTACGGGAGCTGGGGCTCGCCCTCCCGGGAGTCGAGGACAGCACCTGGTACGGCACCGCGGCGCTTAAGGTGAAGGGCAAGGCGATGTGCCGCCTCAAGGAGGACGGGGAGACGCTGGTGCTCTGCACCGGCAACCTCTGGAAGGACCACCTCCTGAAGGAGCAACCAGATGTCTTCTACATCACCGACCACTACCGCGGCTGGCCGGGAGTCCTGGTCCGCCTGCCCGTCGCCGACCCGGAGCTGATTCAGGACCTGCTGCTGGAGGTCTGGCGCCAGCTCGCCCCTGAGCGACTCGTCCGGGAGTTCGACGCCGAACAGTAGTTGCGGAGCTACAGAATCCGATCCCGGAGGATGGCGCGGCTGCGGGGATCGAGGGCCTCTACATCCGGGATGCGGTAGCGGTTGCCCTCCACGTCCTGGATGAGGAGCGCGCGGTCCGAAGGAGCGCCGAGCGGCCCCTGCCCTACTGCGGTCACGTGGTCCCGGCGGCCCTGCACCTCGAAGCACGCCGGCCCCTGGTCCGTATCCACTTCCCAGCGCATCATGCCGAACTCCGGGCGGATGGCGTTGACGGCGCGGATGCTGGGCACGAAGTAGACGCGCGCGAGCTTCTTCTCCAACAGCGCCCGGGTCTCCGGAGGCAGCTTCGCCAGGTCCGCGACCATGCCGATCTGCTTGCCGTTCGCGTCGCGGAAGCCCACGTACCTGTCCCGCAGGGTGAGGGGGAATGCGAGCGAAAGCTCCACGCGCGGGTAGCAGAGCCGGCCGTCTAGAATGAGCCGTACCCGCGCGCCCACGTCGTCCAGCACCTCTAAATCGCCCGGCTCAAAGAACCGCGGCCCCGCCTGGTATTCGCTCAAGAAACTCTCCTGAGTAGCCAGTAGTCAGTAGTCAGTAGGGCCGAGCAGCGCCGTTCTACTGGCTAATGACTACTGGCTACTTCATCCATCAACCGCTCTTATCCGGCTTAGCTCCGTCTGCATCTCCACCAACCGCTGATAGGGGCCGCGCTTCTCCATCAGCTCGTCGTGCGTTCCGATCTCCGCCACGCAGCCCTTGTCCAGCACCACCAGCCGGTCGGCGTGGCGGAGCGTGCTCAGGCGATGGGCGATGGCGAAGGTGGTGCGGCCCTTTACCAGTCGCGCCAGGGCCTCCTGGATCTGAGTCTCCGTCTCGGTGTCCACGGAGGAGGTCGCCTCGTCCAGGATCAGGATGCGTGGATCCCGCAGGATCGCCCGCGCGATCATGATGCGCTGGCGCTCGCCGCCGGAAAGGCTCTGGCCCCGCTCACCCACCTGCGTGTCGTAGCCATCCGGCATTCGCATGATGAAGTCGTGGCAGTTGGCCGCGCAGGCCGCCGCCATGATCTCCTCGATAGTGGCGTCCGTGCGGGAGTAGGCGATGTTCTCCGCGATGCTCCCGCTAAAGAGGAACGGCTCCTGCGGCACGATGCCTATCTGCGAACGGATGTCATGCGAGCGGAGCTTCCGCACGTCCACGCCATCGATCAGGATCGCGCCCTCGTTCACGTCGTAGAAGCGGCAGATCAGGTTGATGGTGGTGGACTTGCCGGCGCCGGTGTGGCCGACCAGCGCGATCATCTCGCCCGGCTCGACCGCCAGGTTCACGTCCTTCAGCACTGGCTTATAGCGGTCGTATCCAAAGGTGACGTCCCGGAACTCTACCCGGCCCTGGATGCAGTCCAGCGCCACGGGCTCCGTGGGCTCCGGCACCTCCGGCTCCGAGTCCAGTATCTCGAAGATGCGCTCGGCGGCGCTCAGGGAGCGGGACGCCCAGTCGGAGACGCGGCTTAGCACCTCCATGGGACCGTAGAACATGGCCAGGTAGCCGAGGAAGGCCATGAGCGTGCCCAGCGTGATCCCCTGGTGCCCCACTATCTGCTGCCCACCCACGTACCAGACCAGGAAGCTGCCGGAGGTGGTGAGAAAGGCCAGGATGGGAAACGTGGTGGCGATGGCGGTCTCCGTGCCGCGCAGACCCTCAAAGACCTCCTGGTTGCGCACGCCAAATCGCTCCACCTCCCGGGTCTCCTGCGCGAAGGCGCGCACCACGCGGATGCCGGAGAGCGAGTCGTTCAGCATGGCGCTGAGCTGCTGGCTACGCTGCCAGAACCGGTGGAACATGGAGAAGAGCCGCCGCCATAGCACCGCGCTGGCCCAGAGCACAAACGGTGCGGGGATCACCACCAGCAGCGCGAGCCGCCAGTTCATAAGGAAGAGCGCGACGCTGATGGCGATAAGCTGGAGCGCGTTGACCAGGATGAACTGGGCGCCGTCCACCAGGAATATCTGGAGCTGCTGCGAGTCGCCCTGCACGCGAGACATCACCTGCCCCACCTGCCGCTTGTCGTAGAAGCCCAGGCTCAGCCGCTGGAGGTGCTGGAACATATCGGCGCGCACATCCCGGCCGATAGCCGCGCCCAGGATGCCGGCCAGCCGGCGGCGGAAGACCTGGAGCGCGGTATTGGCGGCCTGCGTGATTACGAGGGAGAGCACCACCAGTCCGAGCGTGGTGCGCGGACCGCCGGAGGCCAGCAGCGCTTCCAGGCCGGAGGGCGGGCGGAGGCCGGGCCGCTGGTCCAGCACGCGATCCACCAGAATGCGTGTGAGGTAGGGCGGCGCCAGCGCCAGGATGGTGCTGGCCAGCATGAGCCCGGCGGCTATGACCAGGAGGCCACGGTACGGGCGCGCGTACCGGAAGATGCGGAAGACGGCGCGCGCCTTGCTCATGCACGCCGGGCAGACCTGGGTGCCTTCCGGGTAGCGCCGGCCGCACTGGCCGCAGTGGGTGGGTAGATCCGGGTCGCCTGGATAATGGTCGGCCTCCTTCAGTGCGGCCTCCAGCCAGTGTGCCACCCGGTTGAACTTGGCGGAGCAGGCGTTGGAGTAGCGGAGAAGCTCCAGGGGCTGCCCGTTCCGGCGGACGGTGAGCTCACCGTTGCCCACCATCGCCTCCGCCTTGGGGCCGCGCAGCTCCGCAAGCGGAATGTCGGAATCCAGCTCCGGGCCGGACCCGTTGGAGGAGAGGACGTAGAGCCGGTCCCGGGCCACCACTAGCCAGCGCTTTCCAAACCGGCCATCCGGCCCGATATCGCTGGCGGCAGCCAGGCGGAGGCCGTCCTGCTCCCCGGAAAAGTCCGGGATACGGGCGCGAATGGAATGGGGCGGCTGATCGATTATGAGCGACGGACCCTCGGATGGGGACATAGCAGCGTCTCCGGCGTCGCGCAAGGTATTACTCGCCTGCGGCGCGAACTCCTGCAGCAATCGACGCCTGCCAGGCTGGGTCGGCTCATCCGGGCCTCTGCCAGTGGCCGGCAACCCGCAGGCTGAATAGCGGTCTGTAGCCGCCCGCCGCGCAATTGGGCGGAAGCAGGTGTAAACAGTTCTCACGCGCGCTGTGACACCCGTCACTGTGCGGATGTGGAAGGTCGCGCTATCCTGGGCCAGTCTTACTCCAAGCTCTGCTTCCAAGTACAGGAGAATTGTCGATGAAGCTCCCTCGCCTCCTGAGCGCGCTGTGCGCTTTGCTCCTCCTGGTTGACGTACCTGCTCAGTCTCAGAAGACGGCCCCACCCGGCGCCGCGCCACGGGCCACTCCCGTGCAGCGGCCGCCGGTCACCAGGCCGGCTCCGGGCGTACAGGCGCCGCCGCCCATTCGCAACGTGGCGCCGCCCGCACTCTGGGGCTGGGCGGACCTTCACTGCCACCCCGCCTCTCACCTCGCGTTCGGCGCCAAGCCGGACGGTAGTGACGGGATGTTCTGGGGCAAGCCGGGTCTGGCACTGGCAACCTCCAACGTCAACGCGGACCTG
>CAYNFH010000031.1:0-19481 GCA_964396385.1 uncultured Chthonomonadaceae bacterium
ATGGACCTGCTGGCCGCGGAGATCACGGCGCGCACCGGTAAGGACCCAGGCGAGCAGTACCAGGCGCTGTGCGACAAGCTGGGAGACCCCCTCTACGTACGGGTAGACCAGCCGGCCACGCCGGAGCAGAAGGCCCGCCTCAAGGCCCTCTCGCCGGAAGACGTAAAGGCGTCCACCCTGGCCGGGGAGCCGATTACTGCCAAGCTCACTCGCGCCCCGGCAAACGGGGCAGAGATAGGCGGCCCCAAGGTGGTGGCGGAGAGCGGGTGGTTCGCGGCACGCCCCTCCGGCACGGAGGACGTCTACAAGATCTACGCGGAGACCTTCAAGGACCAGTCGCACCTCGAGCAAATACTGGAGGAGGCGCGAAGGATTGTACAGGCTGCGTTATAGCAGGCAGTTGCGCCTTCAGCCTGGCGTCTTGCTTCACAAGCCACTTCAGCCGCTCGTTCTCCGATTCCAGCAGCTCATGCGCGTGGCGTAGGGTGTAGATCTCGGCCTGCATGTGGGGAATCTGTTCCAACTGCTTGGCCTGTCGCGCGCCGGTCTCCCCCATCGCGGCGTTGGCCGCCTCCAGTGTCTGAACGCGTCTGGACTCCTTGCTCAACCGGGCCTGAAGCGGCTCTACCTGGCCGACGTACAGGACGCCGTAGGCCACCGCCGCGCCGAATCCCGCCCACAGGGCGGTCCAGATCGGACCGGATATCCAAGGCCGTCCCACGGCCGCGCGCTGAAACTCTTCCGCCTGCTCAGGAGAGACTTCGACAGCCATTCAAGCACCTCTTACTTTTGCGCTTCGTGTTGTGCGTTCCACAGCGTCCCATTCTCCGCGCGAACTCCACCTCCTGCAGCTCGGATCTGGTCGCGGCAGGAACCGTGCCCGCCGGAACGAATCGGGGACAGGCCGGATCGGCGATTTCCGATTTTGGATTTCGGATTTTCGACAGGACGAAGGGAATGAACGGACAGACGGTGAGCCGCATCTTGCGCGAGATGCACGACGAGCCTCGTGAGGAGACGCGCCGATGGCTCCGGCGGGCACAGCTACAGATGGAGTTCGCGCGTGCCTTTGCATCCGCGCTGCCCGCGGAAGAGACAGCAGGGTGGGCGGAAGCCATCGACACCGCGGCGGCCAGGCTGGAAACACACGAGCCGGATTCCGGCCTAGCGGGTCTGCGCAAGACGGTGCAGGCAGCGGAAGGTCAAATGGAGGCCATCGGCCGCGCCGCCAGGGAGTACCGGATCCACTGCGTGGGCCACGGCCACATCGACATGAACTGGATGTGGAGTTGGCCGGAGACGGTCGCCACCACCCATGACACCTTCGCCTCCGTCCTCAGCCTGATGGAGCAGTTTCCGGAGCTTACCTACTCCCAGAGCCAGGCTTCCGTCTATGCCCTCGTGGAGCGGCACTTCCCCGCCATGTTCGAGCGGATCCGCGAGCGGGTGAAGGAGGGGCGCTGGGAGGTCACCGCCGTCCACTGGGTAGAGGGCGACAAGAACCTGGCCAGCGGCGAATCGCTCTGCCGGCACCTGCTCTACACGCGGGACTACTTCCGCCAGCGGTTCGGCCTCGCGCCGGAGGACTTGCCGGTGGACTGGGAGCCGGACACCTTCGGCCACGCCGCGACTATCCCCACCATCCTGGCGCAGGCGGCCGTCAAGTACTACTATAGCTGCCGCACCGGAGGCGGGTTCGACCACGCCCGCGTCGGCGGTCCGCGTCCGCGCCTCTTCTGGTGGCAGGGACCGGACGGCTCGCGCGTGCTGGTGAACCGGGAGAGCACCTGGTACAACAGCTACGTTAACATCGGCGACAACATTGCCCTGCCCCTGGTGGACTTCGTCCGCGAGACCGGTCTGCACGACTGGCTCAACGTCTTCGGCATCGGAAACCACGGCGGCGGCCCCACGCGCACGGAGGTAGAGTACCTCTCCGAGATGCGCGAATGGCCCATCTATCCCCAGGTCCTCTTCAGCACCGCGACCCGCTACTTCACGGCGGTGGAGCAGGAGATGGCGCGGAGCGGCCGGGAGCTTCCGGTCCTGGCCCATGAGCTGAACTTCGAGTTCACGGGCTGCTACACGTCCCAGAGCGCCATCAAGCGGGCCAACCGGCTGGGCGAGAGCTACCTGGCGGAGGCCGAGACACTGGGCGCGCTCGCCTCGCGGCTAGCGGACCAGCCGTATCCCGCCGACCTGCTGCGCGAAGCCTGGATCGGCGTTCTGTTCAATCAGTTCCACGACATTCTGCCGGGGTCCGGCGTGCGGGAGACACGCGCCCACGCGGAGGGGCTGTTCCAGGAGGCCGGCGCGGTGGCGGGAGCCATCAAGCGGTCGGCCGGCGGCGCGCTCGCCGGGCGGATCGACACCCTTGCGCTCCTGCCAAATACGCCGGAAGGGCGGCACGAGCGCGCGCTTGCGGAGGAGGGGAAGGCCAACACGCCCTTTGTGGCGGGCTCCGGCATTGGGGCGATGCTGAGCGGCTACTCCCAGGCGAGCGGCGGCGGGAGGCGGTTTCGGCCGTTCGTCGTCTATAATCCCTGCGCGTGGCCGCGCTCCGAGCGCGTCACCGCCGCGCTGTACGACACCGACTTCCGGCCGGGCGACATCGTGGCGCTGGACGAAGAGGGGCGGGCGCACCCCACGCAGTTCCTCGGGAAGAGCAGCGACTGGGGACACGACAAGCTGAGTGTAGCCTTCGACGCCCAGGACGTGCCCGCGCTCGGCTACCGCACCTACCTGCTGTGCGAGGGCGCGCCCTCCGGGTACGAGTCCCCCCTCCGGCTGCTCCCGAAGGAGTGGATCGAGACTCCGTTCCTCCGGTTCCAGCTAGACCGGTACCGTTGCGGGCTGATCCAGCTCATCGACAAGCGAACCGGCGCACATCTGGCCCTTGGCTCCGCTCCCATAGGTTCGTGGGAGTACGTTACGGAGCGGCCCCGGGGCATGACGGCGTGGGTGCTGGGCCGCGAGCTAGAGCCGCCGCTTACGCTCACCTCCACCGGATTCCACGTCATGGGCGCGGAGCGGAACCAGGGCACGGCAGTCTCGCTGGAGCAGGACGCCTTCGGCTTCCGCGCGGATTGGCATCTGGTGGTACTCGGCACGCAGAGTACCATACGGGTCTCCCTGCTGATCCATGGCCTGGAGCCGCGGCTCGACTTCTCGGCCGAGGTAGACTGGCGGGAAATAGGAGACCCGCAGCGGGGGATCCCCGGTTTGGTCCTCTCCTTCCCGTTCC
This sequence comes from uncultured Chthonomonadaceae bacterium, assembly GCA_964396385.1. Taxonomy (GTDB): domain Bacteria; phylum Armatimonadota; class Chthonomonadetes; order Chthonomonadales; family CAJBBX01; genus CAYNFH01. The sequence continues at coordinate 3,245 of CAYNFH010000031.1, forward strand.
GCCTTGATAGTGTGATGGCCCAGTATGAGGCGCCGTTCGGCAGCGTGGAGCGGGATTGCTTTCTCCAGGAAGAGGTGCCAACGCTCCGGTACGCCCACCTCGGTGGGCAGGCGTCTGCCGGGGGCGATTCGAAAGTGTACGCCGGCGTGACGCTAGTTCAGGACTGCAAGTACGGGCATCAACTCAACTTCTCAGAGCTGCGACTGCGCATTCTCCGCTCGTCCTTCGATCCAGACCACGCGCCGGAGGTGGGTAAGTCCACGGTACGCTACTCCCTCTACCTGCATGACAAACCACCTACCCCGGCGGACCTGGTCCGGCTTGGCGCGGCATGGAATCACCCTCTGATGCTGATACCTACCAACCTCCAGCGGGGCGACACGCCGGCCCGGGACGGATTCGTGCAGGTGTCGCCGGACAACGTGGTGCTCACCTGCCTCAAGCAGGCGCTGGACGGGAACGGCCTCATCTTGCGGCTGGTGGAGCTGAATGGCGAGGCGACGGAGGCGGAGGTGCGGCTGGCCCCGGCGCTCGCGGCCGGCATCTCCTCTGCGGAGCGGGTAGACGTTCTGGAGCGGCCATCCGGGGAGGCCGCGTGGAAAGGCGGCGTGCTCCGCGTACCGGTACCCGCCCACGGGTTCAGTACCGTGCGGCTGGCGTAACCTATTTGCCGGCGGCACCAGGCGCCTGGCCCGGATGTTGATATCCTCCCTGAGGGGCACCACCGCCCCCCTGCTGCATAGACTTTACGTACGCAGGCGGGCCGTTCCGCGGATCCGGCGGTGCAGACACTACGGGCTGGCTCTTCTGGTACATGAAGTAGCAGAAGCCAATCAGCACGATAACCGCGATGACAATAGCAACGGGTCCAATCTTCTGCTTCATCGTATTCCCTTCTGGGTTATGTTACCGCTCTGAAGTGACTTCGCGGCGGCACGAATCGCCTCCGCATCCCAGTGCCGGCCGAAGGAGTCGAACACTGCGGCTGCATGGATGTAGCTCCGCGGATCCTTGGACCGCATACCGAGCGTGATAAGCGCAGTAGCTTCCGCGTCCGACTCCATTTGACGTCGCTTGTATTCCGCCATGGCCTTCGCGGCCTCTTCGGGGTGGCCCGCGCGGGCCTCCGCCAGGGATAGCTTGTAGAATGTCACGTCCGGTCCAGGATCCAGTCTGGCCGCTTCGCGCAGCGCTCGCACGGCCTCTTCCGCCCGCCCCCGCTGCAATGCGAGCAGCCCTAATCCATACATACGCGTTGGGGCGCAGGAAGGATCGCTTGCAGCGGCATCCAGATTCTGCTGCGCCTCCACAAGGTCGGCGGCGCTTCCGTCGCGCTCAGTGAGCATGATGGCGAGCAGGGCGCGCGCCCTGGCATCCTCCGAAACGAGCTGGACCAGTTTACGGGCGGTATCGATACCCTCCCGCCGACGGTTGGCGCGAAACTGGAGGGCGAGAAGGTTGCGCAGGTACCTGGGGTTGTTCGGATCCAAACGCACGGCCTCCCGCGCAAGGCTCTCTGCTGCCGCCGGTACTCGGAAGATGCGAACCTGTCCGCTCACCAGCGCCCTGGACTGGCGGTACGCCACTTCAGCCTGCGAACCGGTCAGTGCGGCCTCGCGCTCGCGCTCGTGACGCGCAAGCTTTTGCTGGAGTATGGGCTTTCGCTCCGGCCTCCAGTTGAGGACATTGGCGTAGTACTTGGCCGCTTCGTCCGGCCGATTCAGCGCCAGCAGGGTATCGCCCATGGTCTCGTTCGCGTCCGGATTGGCCCTCGCGAGAATAGACGCCCTGTTTATCAGCGGGAGTGCTTCCTGCGCATGGCCCTCTGTCACCAGATCCCTGGTAGCAGAGGTCAGCGTCACAGGCGAGTCCATCGGCTTGCGCAGAGCCTGCGCCTCATGGCGGACGCAGCCTACCACGTCTCCTTCCTGCGCCAGCAGCTTCGCCAGGGCGCGATTGGCCGTTGGATCTCTCGAGTTCAGCTCCAGCGCGGCCTCCAGCTTCTGCCTCTCCGCCAAACGTCGCTGGCGTGCACTGTATTGGTCCGCCCATTGCCGGGCCTCCGCGTCCTGCCCCACTCTGCGCAGCGTCTGCGCCAGTGCGAGAGCCGCGGCGGGATCCTGGACTAGCCGTTCCGCCGCCAGCCTTAGCGCCTCGACGGCTGCCGCGAGGTCCCCCTGCGCCAGGAGCGCGCGGCCGAGTACGAGTTGCGTCGCCCCGTCCACACCGTCCAGCATCACGGCATGCCTCGCCTCCTCCACGGCCAGGACATTGTCAGCGGGGCCACTGCCATGATCCAAAAGCCACCGTGCATACTCTCGATGCGCCACGGCCATGTTCGGGCTCAGGGCCAGGGTCTCTGCGAATGCCTTGCGGGCGCCGTTCTGGTCGCCCGTGTTGGCGCGGAGTCCAGCCAGCATTAGGTGGTCCCCGGAGCTGCGAGGCCGGACATGTACCGCGTTTTCCGCAGCCTCTCTGGCCCGCCCAAGCTGATTCAATCCCTGCTGGGCGGCGGCGAGGTAGGACCACGCTTCTCCCAGGCCGGGGTCGAGTCGTACTGCCGTCTCTAGCTCTTCCGCCGCCCGCTTCATGGAGTTCTGTGTGGCGTAGAACTTGCCCAGAAGGAGGTGCGCTTCCGCCGAACCCGGATGGGTCCCGGCGTACTCCTTGAGCTGCCCAAAGGCGGCCGTCGTCAGACCGGCCCCCACCAAGGCTCGAGTCCACTCGTCCCGGAACCGCGTCGATTCCGGTTCGCGGACCACGGCCTCGCGGAGAAAGCCGTCCGCTTCGGAGTATTTACCCTGCTCGTTGAGCCGCAGCCCGATGTAGTAGAGCAGCAGGGGGTCAAAGCTGTTATGTGCATCCCGCTCGCGCCTGAGCGCGGCCAGTGACATGAGAGTGTACTGCCGCTCCTTGTACCAGCCGGTGTGGCTCACGTCCCAATAGACTAGCGCCGTCACGCCCACAAGGGCAGCCAGCGCAATGGGAAGCCTCCGCCAGAGGAGGGACCTGATCCTGGATCGGGGTGAGGCGGGGTCTTGTGGACTACTCAGAGGAAGAGGGGCGGCATGTGCCGCCCCCGGTTCGTGCTGCATGTCGTTGTGGTTGAGGTTTGAGGGACGAGGTTTGAGGGTCCGGATTCATCCTTCATCCCTTATCCTTGCTCTCAGTCGTGATCGTGGAAGATGTCGCCCTGGGTGCCGAGCTTGGCCTTGTAGGCATCGTTGTCGATGGACTTGGCGTGGCCATCGGCGAAGACCGCGTTGGACTTGCCCGTATGGCGGGCAACCACGCGGCGAGCGTCATTAACGGTCCAGTCACCGTCGCCGGCCAGACCCGGAACGCCAAAGTCCCAATCTACGCTGCCCCACGGGGCCTCCGCGATCCAGGCATGCGGGTTGAACGTGAACGGTCCGCAGGGACCGGTGGCGTTCTGCCCATCGTTCGTCTCGTAGCCAACGCACATGTTCGGGTACTCATCGCCCTGGTGCCAGTTCGGGTCGCGCTGGGCGATGCGCCCTTGGTCGTAGATCTGAGCCGCATCCGCATAGGCGATCACATTGGCCGGCCGGCGAACGGCTGCCATCGCCTTGCCAATGTAGTGGAACGGACTGTTGCCGTCCTGGTTGTTGTTGCCGTTGGCCCAACCGTTCGTGAGTCCGGAGGCCGCGGTGTTGTATCCGTAACTGGTGGGACCAAACGAGGAGCTGGTAGGCTGGCTGGGACACGACAGGACGCTCATGGCTCCGAAACCGGAGGAGTCGTATGCATCGTTGGGATTGGCCAGCTTCTGGATGTAGGGTTGCAGGCAGATGCGCCACATGCTGCGCCACGGGTCCCCACCCGGGGCCGGGTGCCAGCCGCACGGGTAGGTCTCGTCGAAGTCCTGGACGTACTGCATGGTAGCCAGCCCGATCTGCTTACAGTTGCTCATGCATGAGATTGCGCGGGCTTTCTCCCGGGCCTGGGCAAACACCGGGAAAAGGATGGCTGCGAGGATCGCGATAATGGCGATGACTACAAGAAGCTCGATCAGAGTGAATCCGCGCCTTCGCGGAGTCCGCAAGTTCATGGCGGTTTCCTTTCTACGTTTTGCCGAATGAATCGGTGACGAGTAGTGCGGGTATTGCAGGCCCCCGCATGACTGCCCACGGTCCGGCGGGAGCGGAAATGCGTGTTGCGGGAAGAACGTTAAAACAGGTTAACCCAGCGTGCCGCCACTATAACAGAGGACGGGCGGACATGTCAAGCACTTTTCATGCTTCTTTTAGCCCTTAACCGATTAAGCCATTACAAGCCTGCTGGAGCAGCGACCCTGGAGGCCCGCTTGTCGGCCCTGTTGCTCTTTGCCGCCAGCTGCTTCCGAAGGAAGATTGCGTGATCATGGAGATAGATTGCTCCGTGCCCGCTTGTAACGCTGTCTACGTACCGCTGGTCCGTAGCCGACAGTTTGTTCCAGTCTCCGCCCGAAACGAGAGCGAGCTTGTCGATATACTCCGTTGCCTTGTCCGGGTGGAAGCCGGGATCGGGCTTGCCGATCTGCTTCTCGAACTCCGTTGGGGCGGTGGGTGATGGTTTCTGCGGCGGCGCAACAGCGCTCCGCGTGCTCGAATTCACCAGCGCTGCGCAGCCCAGAACGGCTACAAAGGCGGCGGCGAAGAGCTTGAGTTCGTGGGAACTCGCGGTGTGGAATCGGTTTCCTGCCATGTGGTTGCTTGCTCGGTGGAAAGGCCGTGGACTTTGAGGCCGGAGGGCAGCCCGGCCACTGACAATCATAGCTGCACTTATACCCCGTGTCAAGGAGCTACTGTAGCTTCTTTCGAGCGCGTGCGGCTTAGCACGGCTACGCTGTACGGGGGCAGACGGTAAGGGTGACGAGGCGATACGGAAGTCTGGTCCCCGTTCATTAGCTCCGTGATTCGGCCGGCGGTTCCCCAGGCCCCCGGAAGTCTGATTCGCGCGGGCTCGCCGGAGCGATTGAACAGCACCAGTAGACGATCAGAGCCCAGCGTTCGCTGGAACCCGAAGACGCCCTGCGCATCGTCCGTTAGGACAACATGGAAGCTGCCGCGCCGCAGGGCAGGATGCGACTTGCGCAGTGCGATCGCCTTCCGGTAGAACGCCAGGGTCTTGCGATCCCACTTCGCAGGGTCCCACGGCATGCACCGCCGGTCATCGGGATCGCGCCCGCCCTCCAGGCCGACCTCATCGCCGTAGTAGATGCAGGGAACTCCAGGATAGGTGATCTGAAACAGCACCGCCTGGTGGTGCGCGCCGCGATCGCCCCGGCAGAGCGTGCGGAGACGCTCGGTGTCGTGACTGCCGAGCAGATTGAACATGATGCGGTTTGCCGAGGAGGGATAGTCGTCCCTAATGCGTTCGATCGCAGTGGCAAACTGCGTGGGCGAGGTCTTCCGGTGTACGAAGAAGTCGAGCGCGGCCGTGCGCCACCGGTAGTTCATCACGGAGTCGAACTCGTCGCCCTGGAGCCATTCGTGGGCGTCAGTCCAGATCTCACCGAGCAGGTAGGCTTGCGGATTCTCTGCCTTTACCGCCCCGCGCAGCTCTTTCCAGAAGCCATGGTCCAGCTCGTCCGCGGAATCCAGACGCCAGCCGTCGATGTGTGCGCTGCGGATCCAGCCCTGTGCCACTCCAAGCAGAAACCGCCGGACTTGCGGATTACCGGTGTTCAGCCTGGGCAGCGTGTATACGCCGAACCAGCAGCCGTAGGTGGTCTGCCCCTCTCTCACCTCCAGGGGAAAGCGCTTGGGAAAGTACCAGGCGGCGTAGCGCGAGGCAGGTCCCTTTTCCCGCAGGTCCCGGAACGGACCAAACTGAACGCTGGTCGAGTGGAAAACGCCGTCCAGAATAACATGCCATCCGAGACCGTGGAGGCTCCTGACGAGCTCCTTGAACTGTCGGTTGGTGCCGAGCCGCGCGTCGATCCGGGCGTAATCGGTGGTGTCGTAGCCGTGATTGCTCTCGGTGGCGAAGATCGGGTTGAAGTAGATGGCGTTAACCCCCAACGCGCGGAGGTAGGCCAGATGCTGCGCGACCCCGGCCAGATCGCCGCCAAAGCGGTGGATGTGGTCCGGCTTCGCTCCCCAGGGCAGCGTGTATGCGCCGTCGTTCCTGGGGTTGCCGTTGGCAAATCGGTCCGGGAATATCTGGTAGAACACGGAGTCGCGCAGCCAGTCCGGTGTCTTCAGGACCGGATAGCTGGCCGGATTGAGCGTGAACCAGGCGGCCGTCCGGCGAGCCTTCTCCACCCCCCGCGGACCGTATACGACCCGTGTCGGGCCATCCACGATGTGGAAGACGTACTGCAAGAGATGCCGAGCCGCGACCGGCGCGCGCCAGTAGTCGTAGAACGCGTCCGAGTCGTACCGGCGGAGGGGAACTGCGCGATGCGCGCCGCGTACTACCAGCTCACACCGCTGCACATCGTTCCGCCGCGTGCGCAGAGCCAGCCAGATCCTCGCGTCATCAATTCGCCCTATGTCGGCGCGGGTGGTACGGTGGCGGATGGCGGTGAGGGTAATCCGGCCATCACCAACGCGGCCCGGTACGCGCAGGAACTCAGCGGGCGGGACGGTCAGGATCGAGTTGGCGTTGGCGTTGGGATCGAGTACTCTCGGCGCAGCCGGATCGGGGAGCCACTGCTTGCCGTCGACCACGAAGAGGTACTGGTAGATGCCGGGCTCGACGGCGATGGAACCTGTCCACGTCTTGCCGTCCGGCTGCTTCGTCAGCGGGTTGGCCGTCTTGTCCCAGTGGTTGAAGGTTCCCACCACGTAGACCATCTGCGGAGAGCCCGCAGGCCGGTAACGCAGCGTGACGGTCTGCTTGCCGCCGCTCCCGTCCGCCGCAGAATCCGGCTGCATGGCCGCGGCGCCCATGCGCGTGGCGGAAAGCAGGAGTGGTAAGGAGATCAGTCCGAAGATGTATCCAGAACCGCACAAGGAGGATTCCATGCGCTTTGCGCCGCTCGCCCTACTACCGTACGCCCTGATGGCCGCTCTTCTGAGCCCGCAGAACGCCCCGAAGGATGCCGACGTGAAGGCCCACCGCGCCGCTTGCGACCGCCTCTGCGCCGCCATGACACGCAAGGACATGGCGGGTCTTCGCGCGGCCATAACGCCTGAGTTCACCTACACGACCGCAAGCGGCCGCAGACTCACTCGAACTCAGTTTGAGACAGTCGTACAGCAGCAGTTCGCCACCGAGGACGGAGTGCGATACATGCGGATCAACCCGCGCACTCTTGCCGTACGCGGTAATACCATGAACAGCACCTGCGATTGGTACTTCGAGGGTAACACGCGCCTCGGCGCGAGTCTGAAACCGGCTACGCCCGGCAGCCTCCACAAGATCGACGTCGTCGGCTCAATGACCGATAACCTTGTCAGGACACCCCAGGGCTGGAAGTTCGGCTCCATCTCCGTGAAGATCGCGAGCATGGCCATCGATGGGACCCGAACGGACCCCGCCAGGGCAAACCAACCTTTGTGGAAGCCCTAACGTGGTGATACGGCGGTAATGCGGATCCGAGTCGAGAGTCCAGATAGGGACTCACCCCATCGCCGCATAGCTCTACCGGCCAGCGGCCGCGCCTGCCTGGGGCTGTCCCTCCTGAGGCCCTGATGCCGGCCAGCTAGGGCGTCCGCCGGCCTGAAGCTGCTTCACGTAGTCCGGGCGGTTATCCGGCGTCACCGCCGGCTGAGCCGGATTGCCGCGGAACGCGAAGTGATAGATCGCGAAGAGTACCACGATCAGGGCAACCGCTGCGACGGCGATCGTCCCTGGGCCTACCTTATCTTTCACGAGAACCTCCCTTCGCGGCCATTGCCGACGCGTGTTCTTCCTCCGACCGGCGCACCGCCTCTGCCTGCCCGCTCAGGCCGTGCTGATACAGGAATGCAATGGCACGCTCATACCGTGCGGGCTGATCCGGATGCTGGGCGATATCGCCCAGCAGATCGGCTTCCGTCCTTTTGAACTCCTGGCGCGCGCGGTACTGCGACATGTATCGGGCCCCGGCTGCGCGGTCTCCCGCCGCCGTCTCCGCCAGCGCCAGATGGTAGTAGGTGAGGTCCGCTTCCGGATCCAGCGTGAGCGCCCTCTTGAACTCGCCCACAGCCGCCACGGGATCATGCCGCCGCCAGGCCAGTAGCCCGAGGCCATAGTGCTGCGTCGCCGCGATCGCTTGCGTGGGAGGCGCAACCGCGCGAAGCTCTTTCTCTGCGCTGTCGAGATCTTCTCTCGTGCCGGCCTTGCTCAGCAGCAGTATGCCCAGCATTACGTGCGCCTGTGCATCGGAGGGGGAGACCGCCAGCAGCTTTCGTGCCGTCTCCATGGCCCGTTCGTTTGTGTGGCGTGCCACTTGGACGTGGAGAAGATAGCCCAGATAGGTAGGGTCGGAAGGCTCCAGCGCTGCCGCTCGCTCCGCAAGCGCCTCCACCTGGAGCGTGACGCGGTTAGGTCCCACGGTCGTCAGCTCAATCCGGAGGGCATCGCGGTATGCCTGCTCCGCCGGATGGAGCGACAGATTGCGCCGGTCGAGGGCCTCCGCGGCGGCAGCATGCCCTCCGGCGCGCAGTGCCTCTGCCGCGGCCGAGAGGACCCGGGGTGAATCTATAGAAGCGTGCATGGCTGCCGCGTACTGCTGCACGCAGCCGTCTATATCGCCGTGACGCGCAAGCAGATCCGCCAGTTTAACATGCGTCGCGACGACTTGCGGGTGCATCTCGATAGACTCGGTCAGCTCGCGCACCCGGTTGCCGTAGCTTGCGCGAGACAGGTACTCCCGGCGCCACCTATCCGCTTGGCTGCGATCTCCCTGCGACCTCTCGACCTGCCAGAGGCTCAGCGCCGGTGCGGGATCTCCCGGGTCCAGGCGCGCGGCCTCGGCAAGCGGGGTCACCGCGGCTGGAGCGTTGTTCTCGCGTACAAGCGTGTCGCCAAGTGTCCGCTGCGCCAGTGCGTCCCGCGCATCAAGCGCCACGGCGAGCCGTGCCTCCTTCTCAGCACCGCTCAGACCGGCGGGTCCCCCGTGTGCCAGGTGCCACTGGGCGACCTCACGGTGTGCGGCGCCACTCTTGGGGTCGAGCCGGACCGCAGCCTGGAATTCCCGAAGAGCATCCTGCGCGCGCTGGCTCCTCTCATACAGCGTTCCGAGGTACAAATGGTCGCCGGAATGCGTGCGGTCGAGAGCGATGGCGCGCTCCTCCGCCTGGATCGCTCCTTGCGGATCGGCCACGTCGTCCCGGGCTGCCGCGAGTAATAGCCACGCCACCCGGTCAGTGGCATCCAGCTTAACCGCCTGGCTCAGCTCATCGTGAGCCTTCCGCATCGAATGTTGGGTCACGAGGAACTGCCCCAGCATACGGTGCGCGCTCGCGCGCTGCGGGTAGAAGTCTGCAAACTGCTTCAGCTCAGCGTATGCATCCGCGGCGTCGCCGGTGCCCAGCAGCGCGCGCATCCACTCTTCGCGGATACGTGCCTGGTCTGGCGAGAGCTCCGCCGCCCGCTTCAAGACCGGCGCCGCGCTTCCAAACTCTCCCCGCTCGTCGTACCGCAAACCCAAATAGTAGAGCAGATCCGCATCTTCCGTCCGGGGGCCGGCTGCCTTCTCTAGCTCACCAAGAGACATTGCCGCCAGGCGCCGATTCCGAACCCACGGATTGTGCGCCAACCCCCACGCGGCGATGATGAGCGCCACGGCAAGGAACAACACACGCCCAGGTGTCACCATCGCGCGCGGCACCTGGCGGCGCGCTTCCCTATCCTTGCTTCTCTGCTCAGGGGCCGTCGCTCGTGTAACCGTTCCGTGCATTCCAAAAGGAGACGTGGTTGAAGGTTGAAGGTTGAAGGTCGGAATCGTTGCAGTATGTTCTGCCTCTGGAGTGACCCAAGAGGTAAACAGCCCCGCTTTGTAGTGCCCAGTTTCGACCTTCAACCTTCAACTGCTTAGTTGTGGTTGGTCAGAATATCGCCCTGCGAGCCGCGGGCCGCGTTCATGAATGACCCGTTCAGCGCCTTGGTGTGGCCGTCCGCAAACGTCACATTGACCTGCGTGTGGCCGGAATGGCGCGGAATCGGGCGGTGCGCGAAGCCGTATGCCCAGTCACGGCCGCCGTTGCCGGGTACGCTGAACTCCCAGTCCGGACTCCACGTCTCAACCCAGACCGTCGGATTGAACTGCCAGGGGCCAGTGGGAACTTTGGCCGATCCGGCGCACGGTCCGGGATTGCCGGGGCAGGAATCGTCCCCGTCGGAAAAGTGCGGATCCAACTGAGGCGATCCCATTCCTCCGCCAGTGTCGGCGAACGCCGCCAGGTTGGCGGGCTGGATGATGGTGGCCAGGGCCACTCCCGGGAACCCGTCATTTCCGCCCGGCAGGACCTGGTAGCCCTGCGTAAGCGAATAGGAGTTCATTCCGTAGCCGGTCGGACCGTAGCTCTGCTGGGAGGCCGGCTGGTCCGGACAGACAAAGATGCCCTGGTTTCCCCAGCCCGTCGAGTCGTAGGGACTTTTCGTCAGGCTGCCGCCGCCCATTTTGACGTAGGGATAGAGCGAATAGCGCCACATACAGTGCTGGGCATCCAGGCCGGGTCCGCCCCAGCCACACGTGAACGTCTCGTCGTAGTCCTGAATGTACATGTTCTCGGCCAGGCCGATCTCCTTCAGGTTCGAGACGCATGTGATCGCCCGGGCTTTCTCACGTGCCTGGGCAAACACTGGGAAGAGAATGGCTGCGAGGATTGCGATGATAGCTATCACCACGAGCAGCTCAATGAGGGTGAAACCTTGGAACCTCCGCATGGTGCTTTTCCCCCTTTCTGTGTGGGTCTTTCTTGCGCGCGTTTTGCTCTCTTGCTTCTTTCTCAAAGCGGTCGGCCATCTGCTTTAGCATCTGGCGGCCGTGATTTGCGCTCACTCCCTCCACCCAGTTCACTTCATCAGTACTGAGCTGGTCGTACTGGCCGTGCGTGCGCAGCGCCAGCTTCTTGATCTCCTGGGCGGTCGCCTCTGCATCCACGTAAGGGTCCGGCAGGCCGTGATACCCGGGCCGCATCATTTGTTGCGGCCCCGCCTTCGGCGCAGACCCGCTGCCGATGGCAAGCATTACTGCGACGACCGCCGTCAACCCTGCCAGTGCCAGCTTGCTCTCTCTTGTACCGGCCCTCCTGATCCGCATATGAAAGTAGCCTCTTAACTCCTCCCGGCCAGGTACCCACAAGGCCCTTCTGCCCAGCTAGGAGCTGTCACGCACGACAAGCGTGCACGGGACGATCTGGCGGCGGCTGGGCGGCGGTTGATCCTGCAGCAGCCCGACGAGCATCCCCGTGGCCGCTTGACCGAGCTTTCGAATGTTGACTGAAACGGAGGTGATCGGCGGCTCCACAAAGGGACAGAACCAGGAATCGTTGAAGCCCACCACTCCAAGCTGCTCCGGAATGCGAAGACCCGCCTCACGCGCTCCCCGGGCTATCCCCACGGCGGTAACATCGTCTACGGCGACCACGGCCGTTGGCTGGCCGGCTATTTGCAGCAAGCGCCCGATTGCGCGCCTGCCACCCGCCTCCGTAAAGTCACCTGCCAAACAAAAGGTCGGCTCGGGTGCCAGACCCTCCTCTGCGAGCGCGCGGAGGTAGCCGATCCGGCGGTCTTCGGAGACTACCACCCCCTTTGGTCCACCAACATAAGCGATGTGCCGGTAGCCTCGGTCGAGGAGATGGCGGGTTGCCAGGTATCCTGCGTGACGGTTGTCGTTATCTACCGAACAGAGATCTTTGTCCGATTCGCAGCGCCCGATCAATACGAACGGGAATCCCGCTTCGGATAGGCGCGTAATGCACTCATCTTCCGTCCTCGGCTCTACGAGGATCAACCCGTCCACGCGCCTGGTGCGCAGCAGCTCTTCATAGATGGACCAGCGCCCGGAGCCGGAACGCGCAGTGTCCAGGCAGAGATGGTAACCGTTCTTCTGCGTTACCTCGATAATGGATGCGACGAGTGCGCCGAAGAAAGGATCGCCGGCCAGTTGTGCCGGAGAACGGTGAGCAACCAGGCCAATGGTCTGCGTCCGCTGCGAGCGGAGCGACTGGGCACGCACATCGGGGGCATAGTCGTGCGCCTCCACAATGGCCAGCACGCGGTCCCGCAGCTCCGTGTCCACGCGCGGGTCGCCCTTGAGCACGCGGGATACGGTTGCCTGCGATACCTGGCAAAGCTCCGCGACCTGTGTTTGGGTGAGATTGGACAAGGCTGCAGAGTGGGAATACGTATTCTCGCGCCAATATAACACGGTGCCCAACCGGCTGTCAAGCGGATTCTTAGGCTTTTTTATCCTCATCCGGGAAATGGACTGGCTGCACTGATCCGAGTTGCCGCATCACGCAGCTATCCCTTGAGTCCCGTCAGCACGATACCACGGAGGATGAACCGCTGGCCCAGCAGGAAGGCCGCCACCACCGGCGCGGAGGCGACAAGCGCCGTGGCCATCATCAGGCCGTACTCCGTGGCGTACCGGCCCTGGAAGATGCTAATCCCCACCGGGATAGTACGCATCTCGTTGCTGTTAGTCACGATGAGCGGCCATAGGAACTCGTTCCAGGCGCCGAGCACCGTCAGAATGGCCAGCGTGGCCAGCGCGGGCTTGGTCAGCGGCAGCACCACCTGTGCCCAGGAGCGCCAGGGCCCGCAGCCGTCTATGGCCGCCGCCTCTTCCAAGTCCCGGGGAACCGTCGCCATGAACTGCCGGAGCAGGAAGACCCCGAAAGGGCCTGCGAGGCCGGGGATGATGAGCGCCGCGTAGGTGTCGAACCAGCCAAGCCGCTGGACCAGCAGGAAGTTCGGAATCATGGTGACCTGGCTGGGGATAACCATGGCCGCCAGGATCACGTAGAACAGCGCCTCCCGCCCGCGGAATCGCATACGCGCCAGCGGATAGGCTGCGAGGGAGCACACCAGCAACGTCAGGAGCGTGATGCAGGTGGTGACCACAGCGCTGTTCAGCAGCCACCGGAGGACCGGAGCCTCCTGTCCCTTCGATAGCAGCTCGCGGAAGTGAATCGTGGTGATGGGACGCGGAATCCACTCAGCCGTCGTCTGCAAGATCTGCGGCTCCGGCTTAAACGCGGTAGATACCATCCACACCAGCGGTGCCAGCACCAATACCAGCCCGAGCGCCAGCAGCGCCCCCGCCGTCCACGCCGCCCGCCTCCGTTCGCTCATGGCACACCAGTCAGGGGTTCTGCAGCATCCTTATGATGTGCTTCGCAAGCCCCTCTTTGACTTCGCGGTGCCGTGGCACCGGTTGCAGAACGCCGGTATTGGGATTCCGGTACCAGTCGTGCTTGCCGCCATGCCGCACAAGCTCGCAACCAAACCCCTCGATGGTCTTTACCAGGTCCGCCCGCTTCACGAGACGATCAGCTCACCGCGCTTGCGGACCCCCGGCAGCTTGCCATCCGTCAACTCATGAAGAAGGTCCTTCAGGTGCTCCTCCAAATCCTCTAACGTCTCGCCCTGTGTCCAGTAATCGGGGTAATCCTCCAGGTGGCCGATCCAGGCGCCGTCCTCTTGCCAGTAGACATATTTAACCTTCTGCATCGGAGTTGCCCTCCCCTCAGTAGCTCACATCCATTCTACCAATTGCCGGGTGGGGACCTGCCTCACGCCAGCTCGTCCCGGAACGCGAACAGGCGGAACTGCACCAGCGCCAGCCCCAGCACCAGGACGAATACCGCGTAGCCCACCGCGCAGCCGTAGCCCATTTTGAACAGACTGAACCCGGTTTGATACATATACACCACCACGGTGAGGGTGCTCCAGTGCGGGGCGCTGGGTGCCGCAGGCATCATGAAGGCCTGCCCGAACATCTGGGACGCGCCGATAATGCCCACCACCACGTTGAACAGCGTGGTCGGCTTGAGCAGCGGCCAGGTGACGGACCGGAACCGCGCCCAGCCGGAGGCGCCGTCCAGCATCGCCGCCTCGTAGTACACGTCCGGAATCCCTCTCAGTCCCGCCAGGTAGATGAGCATGGCACCGCCCAGACCCCACCAGATGCTGGTAATGGCGAGAGACGGCATGGCCATATGGTCGTTGGTGAGCCAGGGGACCGGCTTCCACTCCGCGGATGCGAGGCCCATGCGGTGGAGGAGAGCATGGCCCGCGCCCAGGTAGTGGTTGATGAGCCCGAAGTCCACGCTGTATAGCCACCGCCACAACGTGGCGACCACGGCTACGCTGAGCACCGTAGGAAGATAGTAGAGGACCTTGAAGACCGTCTCGCCCTTGAGCCGCGTGTTGAGCCCCAATGCCACGAGCAGGGAGAGCGCGTTCATCGCCGGCACCGTCAGCAGGATGAACCAGGCGGTGTTGACGACTGCTTTCCAGAAGAGGTCGTCGTGGAATACGCCTGCGTAGTTCGCGAAGCCAACGAACCGCATCCGAGGTGCGAGCAGGTGCCAGTCGTGCAGGCTCAGGAAGAAGCCGTACAGGAGCGGCCAGAGCAGAAAGACGGCGAACAGGACGAGGTAAGGCAGCAGGAACGGGAGGGCGATAGACCATCCACGCCGGGAGCGGTTGAGGGTTGAGGGTTGAGGGTTGAGGGCGCGGCTCTTGGTTGATGGTTGATGGTTGATGGTGGGGAATCCGGTTGAATGTTGAAGGTTAGAAGATTCGGAAGCGCCTGCTCCCGGGCTCGACTGCTCCCTGTCTACCGCCGTTCTACTGACTACTGCCTAAGGCCTCCTGACTACTGACTACTGACTACTGGCTACCGACTACTCCTTGAGCGTGACGGTTGTATCCGCCTGCAGGTTCCTGTAGGAGGTTGTGGCGCCGCTGGGCCACTTTACGGTTACGTTTGCGGATGTGGCGGAGCCCAGCCCCACGTGCACTCTCCGGTCGGAAGCGGACATGTAGCTACCATCCGTGGCGCACCGCCTCAGAAGCTTCATTCCTCCCGCTTCCACTGTGACCAGAGCGCCTATTCCGTCTCGGTTACTCTTTGTGCCTTGGAGCTGGAGGGAGAGCCATTGCCCTGCCGGCTGCGTCTCATTGTGCAGGAGCAGAGGTGCGCCTTCGCTGTCCACCACCAGCACGTCCACTCTGCCGTCATTGTCGTAGTCTCCTATCGCGAGCCCTCTGCCCACAATCGGCTTCTGGAGAGCGGGACCTGCTCTCTGGCTCATGTCCTCAAAGAGCTTGCCTGCCTGATTGTGGAAGAGCTGGGTAGCCTGCCGATAGGTGGTGCTCTTGTCTATGTCCGCAATGTTGTCCTGAACGTGGCCGTTGGTGATCATCAGGTCCAGCCAACCGTCGTTGTCGTAGTCCAGCCACTTCGTGCCGAAGCCCACGTTGGGCGAGGTAGGCTCCGTGAGCGCCAGTGCCCCCGAGCGCTCCGTGAACAACCCATTGCCATCGTTGTGGTAAACGCACTTGGTCTCGTGCTGGAAGGTGGCGACCGCCAGGTCCAGCTTGCCGTCGTTGTCGTAGTCGCCCCAGTCCTCGCCCATGCCGCCGTGTACGTTGCCATTGGCGTCGTAGGCCGTACCCGCCACCGCCGCGTCGTTCTTGAACGCGTGCCCCACGTTCCGGAGCAGGTCTCCGGCTACCTCGTCGTTGGCCAGGGCGATGCTCTGTCGGCCGGATGCATTGTAGTCCGTGCAGGCGATACCCAGCGCCTTGCCGGTGGCCACCAGGGCGCCCCAAGCCTTTGTCACGTCCTGGAACTTGCCGCCGCCCAGGTTACGGTACAGCACCGGCGGGATAGCCTGGTAGAAGCGGGGGCCGCAGGAGGTCATGTGGCCGCTGTTATCGCAGAGCTGCTGCTCGTTGGGCCCGAACTTCACGTAGTTGCCCAGGTAGAGGTCCAGCTTCCCATCCCCGTCGATGTCCACGAACGCGGCCGAAGTTGTCCATGGCTGCGGCGCTATGCCCGCCTGCTTCGTTATGTCGTGGAAGGCCCTGCCCCCCCCGCCCCCAATTCTGGGGGAGCTTCTTGGGGCAACGCCACTCCCAGTTTGCGCGAAACTTCCCCCAGCCTTGGGGATTAGGGGGCTCCGCTCGTGGTGCAGCAGGACGCCGCCCCGGGATGCGGGGATCCGTGTGGTCCACCTGCGGACCGGGGTCGTGCTGAGCGCGAGCGGAGGGGCGCTGACCCGTTTGCTTCCCATCTTCCGCCTGGGGCTGGGCGGCCCGCTCGGCAGCGGCCGGCAGTTCA
>CAYNFH010000031.1:19491-23012 GCA_964396385.1 uncultured Chthonomonadaceae bacterium
GGCTCCGCTCGTTGTGCAGCAGGACGCCGCCCCTGTATGCGGTGATGTAGATGTCCTCGTAACCGTCGTTGTCGTAGTCTCCCACGGCGCAGCCGAGGAAGTGGCCGGAGAGCTTGTCCAGTCCAGCATCGTGCGTTACTTCCGTGAAGTGGCCCTTGCCGTCTCCCTTGTAGAGCGCGAGCTTTGGCCCAACGAACAGGATATCGAGGTTGCCGTCGTTGTCGTAGTCGAACAGCGCGCACCCGTTGCCGATGGTCTGGAGGATGGTGAGCGGACGCTTGCCCTGCACCTGCCACTGATAGTGCAGGCCCGCGGCGTCCGCCACATCCGGGAAGGAGGGGCCGTTCACCGGCTTCGCGGGAGTGGTGGCCCCGTTGCCGGCCGGCATGGATGCCGCGCGGTTCCCGCAGCCAGCCCCTAATGCCTGGGTCAGAATGCCGCAGAGCGCTATGAAGAGAGGATAGGAAGATGGTCTCATTGCCATAGGAAAACGATTTGCCGCGGCCGGCCCGGATACCTCCTGAAAGGACAATCGGCAGTCAGCAGTTGGCAGTAGTCAGTCGAGAGCGGGAGAGCGGGCGTCTCCGACCATCAACCATAAACCGGGGTGCCCAGCCCCGCCACTGGTCCGAGGGGCTGGGACAACCTTCAACCAACTTACGGTCGTGCCAGGGCGCGGTTGATCCGGGCAGCCGCATCCTCCATAGCCGCACGGGGTGACTGGATGCCCAGGAGGGCCGCCTCTACGGCCGCGGAGACGAACGGCCCGATCTCCGTCGCTTTGGGTGAGGGCGCGTCATAGCAGATATAGGGAAGCTGCTTGGCGAACTCGCTCTGCACCTGCATCGTTCGGAAACGGGCGGTGTCCTGCAGGGAGCGGCGCACGGGCACTTGGCCGCCGCTCGCCCAGTCCAGGCTGTGGTCGGAAAGGTACTTCACCAGCCGCCAGGCCGCTCGCGTCTCCCGCGCGCCCAGGGTGCCCGGCATGCACATCAGGTGTGAGCCGGCCCACGTGGCGCGAATCGGGCCGAACGAAGGGACTGGAGCGCCGCCGTAGTCAAGCCCCACCGTCTTGCGCAGGTCATCCAGCATGTAAATCCCCTCCATGGCCATGGCGACGCGGCCCTGGCGGAAGCCCATCCATGCGTCCGTCCCCTCCGGGTCCGGGGCGATGTGGTAGCGGGATACGAGATCCCGAATCTGCTGGGTGGCCTCAATCGTTTGCGGTGAGTTGATGAGGACCTGGCGGAGGTCCGGCCCGAGCACACCTCCGCCGTGCTGCTCGGCGAATGTGTACCAGTTGGTATCCCGGTTGGTGATGGCAAATCCCCACTGGTCCGGCGGATGAGTGAGCCTGGCTGCATCGTCCAGGAACTCCTGCCAGGTGGTGGGCGGACGCGCCTGCCCCTGCGCGTCCACGATGCCGGCGCGGCGGAATAGGGCCCGGTTGTAGTAGAGGCCCAGCGGATGACAGTCCAGCGGCACGCCGTAAAGATGGCCCTGGAAGTGCGCCGCGGCCCATGGGCGGGGCAGGAAGTCCGCCGCCGGCAGGCCATGCCGGCCTGTTTGGAGGTCGTCCAGTGGACGGAAGGCCCGGTACGTGGCGAACTCCGGCATGCGGTAGATGTGGCAGATGAAGAGCTCTGGCGCGTCGTGGATGGCTAAGCTCAGGGTGAGCTTATCGTAGTACTGTGCCCACGGGATGATCTGCATCTCCACGTGGACGTCCGGGTTCTCCTGCTGGAACCGCGCGACCATGGCCTCCATGGTCTTGCCATCCGGTCCCGTGAAGCCGTTCCAGAACCGGATAGTGGTTCCCGACCCATGCGCCGTATGCCGCACACAGCCGGAGAGCAGGAGAACGAATGCAAGGGTGAAGGGGTGAAGGGGTGAAGGGGTGAATCGGAACCGCCACATATTCACCACAATATGCGCAACCCACCGGACAATCCTGCCCGAGAAACAGACGGCCCTCCCACCTCGGGAGGGCCGTCTGGATTCCATTTCCGTCCATTCGCGTTCATTCGCGGCTAATCTCAGCTCAGCAGGTCCTCCGGGACGCCGTACGGGCCGGTGCGGAACATCTGGTCCACCTGGTCGCGCGTTACCAGGATTTCGCGGGGCTTCGCTCCATCCGGAGGGCCCACGATACCGCGCTCCTGCATGATGTCCACGATCCGGGCGGCACGCGTGTAGCCGATCTTGAAGCGGCGCTGGAGCATGGAGGTGGAGGCGTGACCGGTGGTGACCACGAGCTTCACGGCAGACTCGAAGAGGTCGTCATCATCGTCGTCCTCGGAGCCGTTGCCGGAAGCGCTGGAGGACGAGTCCGCCACGTCCGGCAGGTCGATGGTGTAGTTGGGAGAGTCCTGCTCCTTCAGGTACTCCACCAGCGAGTTCGTCTCGTTCTCGGAGAGGTAACAGCACTGCAAGCGCATCGGCTTGGAGGCGTCGATGGGCATGTAGAGCATGTCGCCGCGGCCGATGAGCCGCTCCGCCCCGCTCATGTCCAGGATAGTGCGGCTGTCTACCTGCGACGAGACGGCGAAGGCGATACGCGACGGCACGTTGTTCTTGATGAGGCCGGTGATGACGTCCACGGACGGTCGCTGAGTGGCGATGACCAGGTGGATCCCGGTGGCGCGGGCAAGCTGCGCCAGACGGCAGATGGAGGTCTCTATCTCCGCGCCGGCCTGCATCATCAGGTCCGCCAGCTCGTCCACCACCAGTACGATGAACGGCAGCCGCTCCTCCGCCCCTACACGCTGGTTGTACCCCTCGATATTGCGCGTCTGCATCTTGGCGAACAGATCGTAACGGCGCTCCATCTCCTTGATGGCGGCGCGGAAAATGCCGGGCGCCTGCTTCACCTCTTTGACCACCGGGTGCATCAGGTGGGGGATGCCATCCCATAGCGAGAGCTCCACGCGCTTGGGATCGATCATGAGGAACTTGAGTTCCGCCGGCGTGGCACGATAGAGCATGGAGGCGATGAGAGTATTGAGACATACCGACTTGCCGGAGTTGGTCGAACCAGCCACCAGCAGGTGGGGCATCTTGGTGAGGTCCGCGTACTTGTAGGCGCCGCCCACGTCCTTGCCCAGCGCGAAGGTCAGCTTGCTCGGCGCGTTGATGAACTCCGGCGTCTCCAGGCACTCGCGCAGCGTCACGGTGACGGGGGTGGAGTTGGGCACCTCCACGCCGATGGCGCTCTTGCCGGGGATGGGGGCTTCCACGCGCACGTCGATGGCCGCCAGCGCCATGGCCAGGTTGTCCGCCAGGGAGACGATCTTGCTCACTTTGATGCCCGGAGCGAGCTGGATCTCGTACCGGGTGACGGTGGGCCCGGTAGCGACCTCCATCACAGTGGCCTGGATGTTGAACTCCTCCAGCGTCTGCTCCAGCACGCGGATCTTCTCGGCCACCTCGCCCTGCTGCTTCTTGGGTGCAGGCTGCGATGGGGTGAGGAGCGAGAGAGGCGGAAGCTTGAATTCGCCGTCCCCGCCGGTATGGGTGTCCAG
>CAYNFH010000031.1:23022-39918 GCA_964396385.1 uncultured Chthonomonadaceae bacterium
GCGTGGCCACGGCGTTGGGGTCCGAGCCTGTTGAGCCCTTCTTCCGTACCCCGGATCCCGCGACGCTCTCCGCGGCCCTTCCCCTCGCTGGAGGAGGGTCGGGGAGGGGAGACGGCATGACGGGCGCGGTGGGCGGCTCGTCGTCCTGCCGGGCGCGGAAGGAGAGCAGGCCCCGCCGGGTCTCCTGCGCGGTGCCTTCGGCTACCTGGGCGCCCGCCCCGACCAGCGATTCGCCGGAACGCGCGCCCGGCGCCGCGGCCATCGCCTTCTGGGCGAGCTTGGCGGCGCGGAGCTCGCGGGCGGACATCCCTTTGTCCCGCGCCACCGCCGCTCCCTGGCGCACCACGGCCAGCCCGGCGACCGCGGGACGCCCGAACAGGTGGTTCAGGATCTCTATGAAAGGCTTCTCCACCAGCAGCACCACAGACATACAGAACATCATCACCAGGAACAGGTAGCTCCACACCGCCCCCAGCAGGCTCACAAAAATGGTGCCGATGATTGCGCCCAGGAAGCCGCCCGCGTGCTTGATGGCCTCCTCATTCCCGGGGTCTCCGAGCCCGCCGTGCATCAGGTGCAGCGCACCCAGGTGCCGCCAGGTGACATAGGAGAAAAAGAGCAGGAGCGACCCGTAGGAGGAGTGCGTGAATGTGAGCCGCTCGTAGCCCAGCAGGAACATAGAGCCCACGAACATGCAGATGATGGGCACTACGAAGGACCCGGAGCCCGCCAGCAGCCGCAGCGCGGACGTAACCCCGTCCGGCACGGGCGCTCGTTGCTCCCAGGCCAGCGCGAGCAGGCTGGCCGCGCCCACGAAGAAGAGAGCCAGCCCTATCATGTCGCTCAGGCGCCGGCTTCCCGAGCTTACCTCCGGCATCCGTCGCGTCTTAACCATGGCAGTACCTCGGAGATGGGTTCAGGGTTCAGGGTTCGGGGTTCACGAGTCGGACACCTGAACGTCTGCTTCAAAGGGGGACAAGGCCGGCGGGGGCTCATACAACTACGGGGATTATAGCAGAGTGCGGGCCGCCGGTCAATTTGCCGGGCGGACGAGCGAGGCAACGAAGAGGGCGATGCTCGCCATGACGATTGTGGGACCGGACGCGGTGTTGAGCGCGTACGAGCCAAGGAGACCCAACAGCGCCGCGACCTCTCCGAATATCGCCGCCAGGAAGAACATCTGCCGGATGGACCGGCTCACATTGCGGGCCGCCGCCGCCGGGATGATGAGCAGCGCCGTCACCAGGATGATTCCGACGATCTTGATGCTCACCGCGACGGTGATGGCCAGGAGCACCATGAGGGTGTACTCCATGGCCGCCACCGGCACGCCCTGAACCGCTGCCAGATCCCGATTGAGCGCCACCTGGAGCAGCGGGCGGCGGGTGACCGTTACTGCCGCGCCAACACCAGCCAGCAGCAGCGTGGTCGCCAGCAGGTCCCCCCAGCCGATGGTGAGGATGTCCCCAAACAGGTAGGCGAACAGGTCCGTCCGGTACCCCTGGAGCAGCCCGATGAGGAGGATGCCCAGCGCCGCCGAACCGGAGAAGAAGACGCCGATTATCGTGTCTGACGGGATCCGCGAGCGCGACTGGAGGTAACCCATCCCCAGCGCGATGAGGACGGCGAAGGCTACCGCCGAGAGGGAGGGCTCCACGCCCAGCATGAGTCCCAGCGCGATTCCCGTGAAGGCCGAGTGTGCGATGGCGTCCCCAAAGAACGCCATCCGGCGTATGACCACGAACACGCCCAGGAGCGGGCAGAGCAGCCCCATGAGGAGGCCTGCCGCCAGCGCCCGCTGCATGAAGGGATACTCAAGTCCCATGGCCGGCGTCGTGGTGCTCATACACTGCAGTGGCGTGGCCGTACAGGGACTCCAGCATCTCGTCGTTGAGGATTTCGCCAGGGGGGCCCTGGCACATCATGCGGCGGTTGATGCAGAGCACGCGAGACGCGTACCGGTAGACCACCGAGAAATCGTGGGAGACCATCAGGACTGTCATGCCCCGCTCCGCGCGCAGGTGCTCCACCACATCATAAAACAGCCGCTCTCCCTCCCGGTCGATGCCGGTGGCAGGCTCATCCAAGAAAAGAACCGCGGGATCGCGCAGCAGGTTCATGGCGATCAGCACCCGCTGGAGCTCGCCACCCGAGAGACGGCCCACCTGCCGCTCCAGCAGGTGAGCAGCATCCACCTCGGCCAGCACCTGCCTGACGCGGTCCGGACTGAAATAACGGCGCGGTGTGTTGATACCCAGCAGCTCCATTACGGTTACGGGAATAGCTCGGTCCAGCTCCATTCGCTGTGGCACGTAGCCCAGCCGGTCGCGCTCCGGTCCCAATGTTCGGAGCGGCTTGCCGAACAGTCGGATGGCGCCGGCACGGATCGGGATAAGGCCGAGTATAGCCTTGAGGAGAGTGGTCTTGCCCGCGCCGTTGGGGCCGATGAGCGCAACCATCTCTCCGGAAGCGACCTCAAGCGTAATCCCATCCAGGAGGACGGCATCGCCCAGCACGACCTTCAGGTTGTCTACCTCTACGACCGGCATAGATGACTGTGGGAGGTAAGTGGGTAAATGAGTAAACATGTAAACAGGTGTACGCCGGGAGCCGGAAAGTACACCAGTTTACCCCTTTGCCTATTTACGCAAGGTTCTAGGAAACCGGCGCGTGGCCGGTGAACACCCCGTTATGAGCGTGATACCACAAGATGCCAGGGAGCGCACTTTGACCGTGCTTCGTACGCTCGGTGAGGGCGTGGCCCGCCGGCCCGGGCTGGTGATCCTGGCGGGGGCGTTTCTGAGCCTCTGGATGGCGCTTGCTAACACGGCTGGATCGGTGGGGGCAAGCCCGGCATTCGCCCGCGGCGAGCTCTACCTCAAGAAGGAGGACATCTACTACCTCTACAATGCCGCGTCCCACGCAGGATGGCGGGACGTGCTGCGATGGTGGACCGGCCCGTGGCTGTGGCCCGGCGTGGACTACTACCGGCCCGTGACCAGCATGCTCTACCTGGCGGAGTACCGGCTTTTCCACTCCAACTTTACCTACTGGAACGCGGTGAGCTGGGTCCTGCACGGGATCAACGCCGTCCTCCTGTACCTGTTTGCCGGCTCGCTGTTCCGCCGCCATGGGCGCGCGGCCCCGCTCCTGGGGCTGGTTGCCGTCCGCTACTTCGCCACCGACCATGCGTCGCTCTCGTTTGCCTTCTGCAAGGTCATCTCATGGTGGCCGGCCCAGAACGACGACCTCAGCCTCACCTTCGGCCTCCTCTCCCTGCTCCTTCTGGATCTGTATCTCTGTAAGACCACGGACCTCAGACCACAGACCACGCCCGTTGCAGGCGGGGCCGATTCCGATCCTGAACACCTGGACGCCCGAACATCTGAATACCTTCCGGGATCCGGCACGCCTCATCCGGAGTCACCCCTTCACCCCCTCACCCCTTCACCCCCTCGCCCTCCCCGCTGGCTCATCGTCGCTTCTATCCTATCCATGGCGCTCTCCATCTGCAGCAAAGAGATGGGCTTCATCGTGATGCCCATTGCCCTGGCCCTGGTGCTGCACCGAAAGCGCCGGCTCACCGTCACCATGGTACCCATTACTGCCGTGGCCCTGGGGCTGTGGTACTACCGGAAGGCCGTGCTGCCGCACCCCTGGGCGCCGGTCTTCTTTCGCAGGGTGATCCTTAACAAGTTGATCTCCGCCTGGGGGGGGCCTGTCGCCTTCCTCATGCAGTCCAGCGTCTGGTGGGCGCCGCTCAGCGCCATCGCGGTCCTCCTGGTGGGGCTGCTTGGGATCCGGCTTCGCTGGCGCGCTCTCTGGATAGGCATCGCCTGTGTGGTCACCGCATGCCTGGCGTCCCAGCTAGTGTGGGACGGCCAGAGCTGGATCCTCTGGTTCATAGACGATGCGCCGCACGACGCACTCCTCTATCTGATGGGCGCAGCGCTGTTCTGGACGTACCGGCGGCAGGAGCCCGGCATTTTCGCGGCCGCGGCGCTGCTGCTCTGCTACGTGCCCATCCTCCAGTACGGCGGGCATCACTACTTTTACTGGCCCGGCGCCTTCCTGGGCCTGGCGGACGCGGTGTTCTGCGCCTGCCTCTGGCGATGGGCGGTGGACCTGCGCCGGGTGCTGGACTGGAGCTTGCCCCCGGCACTTGCGGCGCGGTTCCGAACGAGCCCGGACGGGACGGCGTCCTGATGCAAGCCGCCGTTCACGAGTACGCTGTCGTCCGAATGCGGACTCCAGCGGTTCGAGACAGTCTCGGCCGTCTAACCGGAACCCGCGCGGCCTTGATGGTTGGACTCGTCGCGGCCGTATGGCTGGCGCTTTGGCAGGCGGCACCTGCCGTCACCCTGAGCCCGACAGATCTGGACCAGCAGCTTAACCGGCCGGGTGATACCCGTAGCCTCTATCTCGCCGCCTCGCGGGCAACCTGGGAGGACGTCCCGCATTGGCTGACTGGGTCCTGGATATATGCCGGCGTCCAGTACTACCGACCGCTCACCAGCATACTGTTTCTGGCGGAGAACCGCGCCTTTGGGCGAGACTTCACGGCATACAACCGCGTGTCCTGGCTGCTTCATGGGCTCAACGCCGCGCTGCTCTATCTCCTTGCCGTGGGACTGCTGGGCCACCGGCGGAGGCTGCGCGGGCCCCTTGCATTTATGGCGGTCTACTACTTCGCCTCGGAATCGGCCAGTCTGTGGTCAAGCGTCAGCCATTCCGTCTACTGGTATCCTGCCCAGAACGACCTTCTGAGCCTCACCTTCGGACTCGCTTTCCTCTTGCTGCTGGACGCGTACTTGCGGAGGGGAAGAGGTGGAGAGGGGGAGAGGGGACACCAGGAGGCAGTCGGCAGTCGGCAGTCGGCAGGAATCCGGTCTCACGACTCACGACTCACGACTCCGGCGTCTCCCCTTCTCCCCTTCTCCCCTTCTCGCTGATTGCCCTCGCCTGCTCTATCGGGGCGAAGGAGATGGGCTTCGCCGCCGTGCCCATGGGCGTGATGCTGGCCCTGTACCGGCGGCGGAAGCTGGACCGAACCGCGGTCCTGGTGGCGTGTACCGGCGCGGCGCTGTGGTTGTACCGGCGAGCGGTGGTGCCGGGAGCGTGGGAGCAGTCGGTCTCGCGTAAGCGCGTACTGGACCACCTGGTCTTCCGGTGTGCGGAGCCTATCGCCGAGCCGACTATGGCAGGACTGTACTGGGTGGTGATCGCGGCTTGCGCGGCGCTAGCAGTAGTGACGCTCGGCTCGCGCCTGCGGTGGCGCATCGAAGTCCGGCTGGGGCTGGCCGCCTTGACGCCACTGATCTGCGTCCAGCTCTTTGTGCCCGACGGCACCTGGTTGCTGCTCCTGATGCCCGGTCCGTGGTTTCTGGTAACCGGCGCGCTTATCTTTCTCCTGGGAGCCGGACTGTTTGTGCGGTATCGCCGCACGGAGCCCGGGCTGGTGGCGGGGCTGTCGCTGATCTGCGCCTTCCTGCCGACGCTCCAGTATGTGGGCTACCACTACCTCTACTGGCCCGGCGCGTTCCTCGGCCTAGCGGACGCCTGTTTCGCGTCCTGCTTCCTCCGCTGGGCCGAAGCCTTGCGAACGGTGACCGTTCATCAAAACAAGAGCCCCCACGTCGAGACGGACGCAGGGGCTCCGGAGCTACCCATCATGCGGAGCTAGTCCACCGGAACGCGCTCGGGGACGACGGCCATCGGCTCCGGCTCCAGGCGGCGGCGGAAGATGCGCCGGCTGATGAAGCGGCTGAAGTCATCGAAGTAGGTGTAGACGCACGGGATGACCAGCAGTGTCAGCATCGTTGACAGGATGAGCCCGCCCACGATGGCGGTGGCCACCGGCGCGCGGAATTCTCCGCCCCGCCCCAGCGAGAGCGCCACCGGCAGCATCCCGAACACCATGGCCACCGTGGTCATGAGGATGGGCCGCAGCCGCGTGGGACCGGCCTCCAGGATCGCCTCCGTGCGGGAGTAGCCGCGGCCGCGCAGCGTGTTGGTGTAGTCCACCAGCAGGATGGCGTTCTTGGTCACCAGCCCCACCAGCATAATGATCCCGATCATTGCGATAATGCTGAACGCCTGGCCCGCGACCATCAGGCCGATGAGCGCCCCGATCATGGCCTGCGGCAGCGAGAGCATGATCACAAGCGGATAGAGCAGGTTGTCGAATAGCGCGGCCATCAACATGTAGACCAGAATGATGGCCAGGCCGAGCGCGGCGAACATATAGCCGCCCTCCTCCGCCTGCGTCTTGTTCTCCCCGCCCCACGCGTAGGTGCTGTGGCCCCAGTTGATTCCCTTCAGCTTCTTGTCGATGTTGAGCTGCATGTTGCCCGGCGCGTAGCCCGGCGCTACGTTGGAGGTGACGGAGACCAGCTTCTGCCGGTCCATGCGGTCGATCTTAGTCGGCCCTTCCGACGGCTTGTAGTCTGCCACGTCGCTCAGGTGGACGGGCTGGGAGGTCCCGCCCGGGCCGCTTACGGAGCCTACTACGATGTCCGGCACCTGGTTGACGTCGTGCCGCTCCACGTCCGCGAAGTGGACGTTCACCGGGTACTCGTTGCCGTTCTCGCGGTAGAGGATGCTGGTGTTATCGCCCTCCAGCGAGACGCGCAACGCGTTGGCGATCTGGGAGATAGTGAGACCGTAGGACGCGGCTTTGTCCCGGTCGATGGTGATTTTCTGCTCCGGCTTGCCGATTCGACTGCTGACATCGGCATTGAGGATGCCGGGCTCCTCCTTAAAAACCTTCAGCACCTTCTGGGCAAGCGCCGTCTGCTCGCTGATATCCTGCCCCTTGATATCCACCTCCATGGCCGCGCCACCGCCGAAGCCGCTGACGGAGGCAATCTTGAGGTTGACGTCCGGAATCTGGCCCACTGCGGCCCGGATCTGGTCGGCCACCACAGTGTCCGGGACCTTGCGCAGGTTGCGCTTATCTACCAGCGGGTTGATGGAGTCCAGCAGGCTCATCTTGTCCCGGAGCGCGAGGCTCATGGTGAAGTACTGCGTACCCACGCTGGCGAGTCCGCGGGAGCCGGAGGTGGTGGCGCCGATCTCCGTGAAGATGCCCTTCACGTCCGGATTCTGGGCGATCACGTTCTCGATGTTCTTGGTCACCTGGGTCGTCTTGTCGATGGCCGTTCCCGCCGGCAGCTCCCCGATGACAGAGACCTGGCCCTGGTCCTGGTCCGGCGCAAACCGGAAGAGCAGGAGAGGCTTGCCCGCGCCCAGGCCTATGCCGAATGCCACGAACACGGCCGCCACGCCCACCGCCACGGCGACGAGCCCCACCAGCTTGTACCGCCAGTTGAGCAGCAGGCCGAAGACCAGGAAGATGACCGCCAGCGGCATGAGCGCGGGGGCCATCGCCTGCTTCATCACGGAGCCGATGATGGCCACGAACACCAGCACCAGCATTCCGGAGCCGATGTAGACCACCGTGCCGCGATACTTTAGCGCCGTGGCCAGCACGTGCCGGTAAAAGCGGTCGAGCATGCTATAGAATCGGTCGAACAGCGCGAAGATGCCCCGGCTGGCCTCCACGTGCTCACCCGTCTTGTACCAGCGGGAGGCCAGCATCGGCGTGAGCGTGAAGGACATGAAAAGCGAGAAGAGCGTGGCGCAGGCCACCGTGATGCCGTAGGACTTGAAAAACTGTCCCACGATGCCGCCCATGAACGCGATGGGGACGAAGACCACCACGTCCACCAGGGTGATGGTGATGGCCGCCAGCCCGATTTCGCCGCGGCCGTTGATTGCCGCCTCTATCGGCTCCTCACCTTTGGTGAGGTGACGGTAAATGTTCTCCAGCACCACGATGGAGTCGTCCACCAGGATGCCCACGGAGAGGGAGAGGGCCAGCAGCGTCATCCCGTTCAGCGTAAACCCGAAGGCGTACATGGGGATGAAGGTGGCAATCACCGAGGTGGGGATAGCAATGGCGCAAATGAACGTGCCCCGGATGTTGTGCAGGAACAGGTAGACCACCATGACGGCGAGGAAGGCGCCCAGGAAGAGGCTGGCCTTCACGTCGTCCACGGAGTTTTCCACGTTCTGCGAGAGGTCGTGGTTCACCACGAACTGGATGTCGGAGGGCAGCTCCTTCTGCAGCTTGGCTACCTCTTTCCGCACCCCCCTGGCCACGTCCACCGTGTTGCCCTCGGAAGTCTTCTGGATGACGATGGCGATGGAGTCCTTGCGGTCGATCCTGCTGATGTCCCGGCGCTCCTGGATAGTGTCCTGCACGCTCGCGATGTCGCCAAGCCGTACCGTCTGCCCGTTCGGCATGTGCAGCCGGGTGTCGGCGATGGTCGACACGTTGGGGAACTCACCCACCACGCGGATGGAGTACTCGCGGTTGCCCTCGATGACGTGGCCCACCGGGAAGTTGAGGTTATTGGCCTTGAGCAGCGCGACGAGCTGATCGATGCCGATGTTGTAGGCCTCCAACTTGTCCTTGAAGACCCCCACGCTGATCTCGCGGATGTCGCCGCCGGTGATGGAGACGGCCGCCACGTCCGGCACCTGGCTCAAGCGAGGCTGAATGACATTGTCAGCCAGGTCACGGATGTCCCGGCTGGGCCGCTTGCCGACGAGGCCGTAGTAGAGAATCGGCTGCGAGTTGACGTCGAACTTCTGGACCACCGGGTCCTTCACGTCGATGGGCAGCGCGCCCCGGATGGCGCTCACCTTCTCCCGCACGTCGGAAGCGGCCACGTCGGAGGAAACCCCGAGGTTGAACTCAATGCTGACCGCCGAGATACCTTCCTGGGAGCTGGACGTGATGGTCTTGACGCCGTTCACGCTGGCGACGGCGTCCTCTACCTTCTTGGTGATCTGCGTCTCGATTTCGGAGGGTCCTGCGCCCGGATAGGTGGTGACTACCGAGACGAAGGGGAAGTCCACCTTGGGATTCAGGTCCAGCCGCATCTTGGACATGGAGTTGAGCCCCAGCACGATGAAGGCTGAGACCACCATGAGGATGAACACCGGCCGGCGGATGGAGATGCTGGTTAGCCACATAGAAAGGCTCCTCTGGAGCGGTATTCAGGATCCGGGGTCCGAAACACCTGAAGACCTGAACACCTGAACACCGGCGTGCTACTGCACGCGAATCTTGTCCCCGCTCTGCAGGGTGGACTGGCCGGCGACAATGACCTTCTCTCCAGGCCGGACTCCGGAGAGAACCTCGATGTCCCTCGGGTTGGAGATGCCGGGTCGGACGGTGCGCTCCTGCGCCTGGCCGTCCTGGTCGATAAAGACGTGCGCCTGGTTGGTGGACGGGTCGAAGATTACCGCATCCTTGGGGATGAGCACCGCGTCGCGGTGCGTCTCTACCAGGATGCTGCCCCGGGCGAACATCTGCGGCCGCAGCCGCATGTCGGCCGGAATATCGATGCGCACGCTGAAGCTGCGGGCGGCGGAGGACGCCACGGGCAGGATGCGGCTCACGCGGCCCCGGAACATCATGCCCGGCAGCGCGTCCACGGTGACGCTGGCCGGCATCTCCAGCCGCACGTCCTGGTACTGGCTCTCGGAGAGCACCGCCTGGAAGTAGACAGACGAGGGGTCGACGATCCGCATGACCGCGCCGCCAGCGCCTAGCTGCTGACCCGGCTCTGCGCGCCGCTCCGCCACAATACCGTTGATGGGCGACTTGATGTAGGCGTTGTTCAGCGCCTCCTGCGCGATCTTGAGCGCCGCGCGCACTTGGTCGGTGCCAGCCTTGGCCGCCGCGACGCCGGCCTGGGCCGAGGCGATGGCGACCTTGGCGTTCGCCACGTCGTCGCGCCGCATCTGGACCTGATCCCTGTCCGCCCGCGCACGGTTGAGGGCGTCCTGCGCCTGGGCTACCGCCAGCTCGGCTTGCCGGATCTCCTCCGGCCGGGCGCCGATCTGAACGAGCTGGAGCGCCTGCTGCGCGCTGTTGTAGCTGGCCTGAGCCGAATCGAAGGCAGCCTGCGCCTGATCAAGCTGGCTGGCTGAAACGGCCTGCTCCCGGTAGAGATCCTGGTATCGCTTCAGATCGGACTTCGCCTTCTCATAGTTGGACTTGGCCGCGGCGACCTGCTCTACGGACTGCTGCCGCTCCTGCGGCCGCGCTCCCTCCCGCACCACGATGAGCCGCTGCTTTGCCGTCTCCAGCGCAGATTTCGCGGTCTGCACGGCGGCGGCGGTGGTGCTGTCGGTCCACTTGAGCGTGGTCTGCGCGTTGCGATAGGCATTCTGAGCTTGCTGGAGGGCTACCCGCGCCTGGTCCTCCTTGGTGGCAGCGGCCTGCACGTTGGCCTGTTGCTGCTGGACCGTTGCTACCAGGTCCGGCGTGTCCATCACGGCGACGGTCTGGCCGGCGGAAACCCGGTCACCTTCGTGTGGATAGACGGCTGCCAGCTTGCCGGCGCTCTTGGCGCCCACGACCACGTCGCGCAGAGCCACCAGGCTGCCGGTCACGTCCACGGACTTGGAAATGGGGCCGGTCCGCGCCGCGGCCACGTTCACCGCCGCGCCAGCGGCCGCGCCGCCGACGGGAGACAACCGCAGCTTCGCCGGCCCCTGGTCCGGCCTCTTGCACCCGGCGAGGAGGAGAAGAGCAAGGAGAACGATTTTCAATTTTCCATTTTCAGTTTTCAATTTTGGACCTTTACCCACCCCGTCTATCCGCAAGGATTTCATCCGCGATTCCATGGAGCTCTCCTCAAGCGATCTGCCGCCTCCCGAATTGAAAATCGGAATTGAAAATCGAAAATCACCTCACCGGCCTCGGCGCGGTGTAGCCGGGCTGGGCATTTGGCGCGTAGCCGTAGCGGCCTATTGCCCGGTCCAGCGCCGCGCGGGCCTGCTGCAGGTCGTACTGTGCGTTGACCTGGTTGTTCTGGGCCTGCGTGAGGGCGTTCTGGGCCGTGCTCACCTCCACGATGGGCGAAGTACCGGGCGTCTGAGTGACTCCGGCCCGGAACCGCACCTGCGCCAGGCGGTACTGCTCCTGCGCCTGCGTGAGCGCCGCTGTGGTGACGTTGAGCCGGTCGCGCGCCTCCAGCAGCGCGAGGTATGCCTGCCGCACGTCCAGCGCTACGGTGTCCAGCGTCACCTGCTTGTTGATCCGGGCGGTGTTCACATCCGCTCGCGCCTCCTGAACACGGGCGCGCGCGAGCCCCTGGTCGAAGATGGGCACGTTGAGCGTCGCGACCGCCGCCCAGGAGGTGGTCCGAGGCGCGAATCCTCCCTGGTCCGGCTGATAGTTGAACGTCACTCCGGCGCCCAGGGAAGGAAGAGCACTCCGCTCAGCGAGATGTACGCCCTTCTCTGCAGCTCGGATGTTTGCGTCCGCCTCCAGCGCCTCCGGCCGCGTCTGGTACGCCTCGGCCACCGAGTCGTTGAACTCTTTAGTAGGAGTAGTAGGCTCATTCGCCTCTACCGTCTGCGTGGGAGTGTTCTGGTCCAGCCCCAATACGTTGTTGAGCGCGGCCGTGTCCAGGTCCACCTGGTTGCGGGCGTGGATCAGGTTCTGCTCCGCGTTGGCGAGGTTCGTTTGGGCGCTCAGGACGTCAAACCGGGTGCCGGTACCCGCCCGCAGATACGCCTCCGCGGTAGTCAATTGGTCCTGCGCGTTCTTCACGGCGGTCTCCGCCACGGTTACGAACGCGCGGGCCCGCAGGACGTTGAAGTAGGCGTCCTTGATATTCAGGACGGTCTCGTTGCGCGTCCGGTTGAAATCCAGCCGTGCTGCAATCTCCTGAAATTGGGTCTGCTGGACGGCGGTGCGGATGAGCCCCACGATATCGATGGGCAGGTTCGCGTTTACGACCACCGCCTTCTGGTTCTGCTTTACGATAGTGATTGTTTGAGGCTGGCCATTCGGCCCTGGCAGGGTGATGGAGGAGCCCTGGTCCAGGTGAGTGAAGGTCCCTGTCGCGCCCACGGTGGGCAAGAATCCGGCTTCGTTCTCGTGGACCCGGCCGCGGGCGCGGTTCACGGCCTGTTGCTCCAGTGCGAGCTGTTTGCTGTTCTGGAGGCCCACCTGCACCGCCTGATCCAGCGTCAGTGTGATGGGCGCCGGATTGGACCCCGGCACCGTGGTCGGTGCCGTCTGGATCGGCCGGTTTGGTCCGCTCTGATGGATCTGGTTATCCGGGGCCGGTTGGCCGGTTTGAGGGTTCTGGCTGCCCTGTGCTGGCGGATTGGCCGGGCTGGGCTGGCCGTTTGCGTTGTTCTGGGCGGCTGCCGGCGCCGTTAGGAGCGCCAGGAGGGCCGCAAGGAGCCGGGGGCTTATCCCCTTACGCATGGGTTCGTCTCGCTTCGCGTCGGTGTTTGTGAAAAAATGCTCAAACTTTACTACCCCGCCAGCGCGGTCGATTTCTGGCGGTGAGATTGCCCCGTTGGTTGCTACAAAGAGCCAGTATCATGACGACAGGTTACCGGCTGGCTCTCCGCGCCCGTGGTTCGGGCGCTAACGGGGCAGAAGGCCGCGCATGACAATGTCCACTCCATGCTGCGCAAGGTCCTGGACGACGCTAGTCCACGTGGCGTCATCCGAGTCGCCGAACAGCATGAAACAGCTATGGGCGCAGCCCATCAAGAGGCCGGCGGCCGTGTCCCCCCGGACGTCTGTCCGGATCTCGCCCGCGGCCGCGCGGGCGCCGAGAAAATCGACTATCAGCCGCTGATTGTCGGCAAAGCGGGCCAGCAGCCACGCGGCAATCTCCGGGCTGCGCTGGCTTTCCGCCATACAGATGCGTACAGACGGCGCGTGCTCGCGAAGCGTCTGGAGGAAGTCGACGACAATGTCGCGCAGCACCTTCTCCAGCGGGACGCCCTTTGCCTCGGTAAGGATCCTTCCCAGGTGCGCGTGCCAGGACCGCTCCTTCCAGCACGCGTTCATGAGCTGATCTTTGCTCTCGAAGTAGTGGTAGATCAGCCCTTCCGTGTCGCCAATGGATCCGGCGATGTCCCGTACGGACGCGCCCGCAAAGCCCTTCTCGGAGAAGACCTTCATGGCGGCGTCTAGTATCTGCTCCCGCCGCTCTTCCGCCTGCTGCCGCCGCGGCGCCTGCGGGGTTGTCATGCGCGCTGGCCTCGTTCTGTTTATTAAACGTTCACTCAATAAGGCCATTATACCCTACGTCGCTAGCAGGCGGGGCGTTTCAAAAACTGAGGGGGGAATGGTGAGGGGGTGATATACTTCTAGACGCAGCGGGGCCAATGGAGGTTGGAAGAGTTTGGGGTGGCGCATAGCTTCCGAATGAGTTCGATTCACCCCTTCACCCTTTCACCCCTCACCCCGTCAGTTTTTTGGAGGTCACGATGCCTTACTGTCCTAATTGCCGTACGGAATACGAGGCGGGCAGCACCGTTTGCGCGGACTGCGGGGCCGCCCTGGTCAATACGCTGCCGCCGGAGGAAGCCGATGACCCCGTGGTGGTGCTGGAGGCCAACAGTGTAACCGAAGCGCAGGTAGCGGAAGCCACCCTGGAGGCGGAGGGAATCGACGCCTATGTGCAGGCGCCCGCATCCCTGGTGCCCAACGTAGATCCCTCTGGTGACGAGCCGCCTGAGCTGGAGGTGCTGGTCGCACCCGAGGACGCCGCTGCCGCCGATCAGATACTGAGCCAACCGCCACCGTCCGACGAGGAGCTCACCAGCCTGGCGGATAGCTCCGCCACTCCGGGGCAAGAGCCGTAGTCCCTACGAGAGGAGAAATAGGATGAAGCGAATATGCCAGAGACTTGCCGTTGCGGCGCTAGCTGCCGTACTGGGTGTGCCCGCGCTCGCTCAGCATGGAGGAGGAGCACCGTACGCGCCCTTCGCGCACGGCGGTACGGGCAAGCCCGGCGCCAAGGACCCCAAGGTGGAAAAGGACCGTACCGCCGCCCTCAAGCTGGAGAAACAACTCAAGGCGAAGCCCAAAGACGCGGCTCTGCGCAACAAGGTGGCGGATGCGTACTACCTGCTGGGCCACGACATGATGATGTCGCCTATCCTGGACCGCAAGGTGAAGTACCGGGGGGCGCTTGCCAACTTCCGCATCGCCCTCAAGTACAACCCCAAGCAGTCCCAGGCGGCGGGCGAGAAAAACATGATCGAGGCGATCTACCGTCAGATGGGCCGCCCGATCCCACAGTAGGGCTGTTCCGCCCTTTGCGTTGCACTCCCTTCCATTACCAACCGGATGTCTGTCACCATCGCGCGAGAACGTCCGGACAGCGCGGACGCGGTTGCACTGATAACCGAGCTGGAAACGGAGCTGGATCCGCTGTATCCGGCTGCGAGCCGGCACGGGTACAGCGTGGAGAAGCTCATCGCCCAGCAGGTAGCGTTCTTTGTGCTCCGGTCCGGCGGAGTGCCGGCCGGCTGCGGCGGCATTCAGCTTTTCGGGACGGAGTACGGAGAGCTCAAGCGGATGTACGTGCGCCCGACATTCCGCGGATTGGGCCATGGCAGGCGGGTCCTGGAGCACCTGGCGGAGTATGCCGGCGGGCTCGGGGTTGGCCTGCTTAGGCTGGAGACGGGCATTCACCAGACCGCTGCCATCCGCCTGTATGAGCGGTGGGGCTTCCAGCGCATCCCGCCCTTCGGCGAGTACAGGGAGGATCCGCTCAGCATCTTCTTCGAGAAGAGGATCACATAGGACGTTCCGCGCGCCGGAGCGTCTAAAATAGATCAGGCTCAGCCACTATATCTCGAGGGACCCCTGATGCGCTTAGTCTTACTCCTCCTTTTCCTGTTCGGTACATTCTCCCCGGCACAGGATCCGGTTCCGCTCGTCACCGGAAGACTCATTACGCCCCTGGGGGAACAGGTGGAGGTGGGCAGCTTCCCCGCCAACATGGCCCTTACGCCGGACAAGCGGTACGTGGTGGTAACCAACACCGGATTCCGCCAGTATCTCACCGTGCTGAGCGCGGACGACGGGCACATAGTCTCCCAGCTTCGGGTGAACGCCGCGCAGGGCGAGCCCAAGATCGGGCTCTACTACGGGCTGGCGATGCGGGAGGAAGGAGACGCCACGAGGATCTACGCCTCCCGTGGTTCGGAGCAGCGTGTGGCCGTCTACCATCTGGATCCCGCCGGCAAGCTCACCGACACCGGGTTGACGTTGGAAGCGCCGTCGGCGGTGCCGAATGGCAAGGCGCCGGTGGAGATAGCCGGCCTCGCCCTGAGCTCTGACGGCACGCGCCTCTACGCGGTCAACAACCACACGGGCGCGTTCACGCATATGAAGGGCTCGCTCCTGGTGCTGGACACGGCCGATACTACTCGGCACATGGGGCGGGCCGGACCGGGGGCGGGAGGGCAGCCGGGACAGGGTGAGAGCGCCGTCATCCGGAAGGTCGAGCTGCCCGGATTTCCGTTCGCCATCGCGGGTCTGCCATCAGACCAACCTCCCCCGCCTCCTCTCGGCGGCCAGGCGGGCCCCCTGCCCGTCGGCAGCCTCTACGTCAGTAGCGAGCGGGACGGCGTTGTATCCGTGGTAGACGGGGACTCAGGCCGCCTTATTCGCAACATCCCCACGGGAGATCATCCGGTGGCCGTGCTCCCGGACCCGGCCGGGCAGCGCGTCTACATCGCCAATGCCGGCAGCGACACGGTTAGCGTTATCGACATAGGGACGGAGCGAGTGGTCCGAACGATCCCGCTCCGGCCGGCGGACATGCGCGGGCTGCCGGGCGCCACTCCTACCGGTCTTGCGCTCTCTCCGGTCGGGCGGCGCCTCTACGTGACCCTGGCCGATCTCAACGCCGTTGCCGTCATAGACCTCGCGGCAGAAGGACGGAAGACCGATGACGATAGACGGACCGAATCCGGATCGGTCCTCCGTCCTCCGTCTCCGGTCCTCCTCGGCTACATTCCCGCGGGCTGGTATCCCACGTCTGTGGTCGCCTCGCCGGACGGGAAGCGGCTCTTCGTGGCGAACGCCAAGGGGGTGCAGTCCCGGAATCCCAACGGCAAGGACGTGCGTGGTTGGGGCCAGTACATCCAGAACATCCTGGAGGGCACCGTCTCCGTCATTACCCTACCCTCCGACGCGGACCTGCCCTCTCTCACGGCGCAGGTAGTGGCGAACGCAGCGGGGGAGAGGGGGAGAAGGAGAGAAGGGGAGGCTCCGGAATCCGGGCCTGAACACCGCTCAGCCTCCGATCCCTCACCTCTCACCTCTCACCTCTCACCTCTCATCCAGCACGTCCTCTACATCATCAAAGAGAACCGGACGTACGACCAGGTGCTGGGCGATCTGCCGCAGGGGAACGGCGACCCCAGCCTCTGCATGTTCCCCCGCACGGTCA
The DNA here is from genome assembly GCA_964396385.1 of uncultured Chthonomonadaceae bacterium. GTDB lineage: Bacteria > Armatimonadota > Chthonomonadetes > Chthonomonadales > CAJBBX01 > CAYNFH01. The sequence continues at coordinate 39,324 of CAYNFH010000031.1, forward strand.
CTCCCAACCAGCATGCCCTGGCCGAACGGTTCGCCCTGCTGGACAACTTCTATGACTGCGCGGAGGTATCCGCGGACGGCTGGGACTGGTCCACTTCCGGCATGATCTCCGAGTACACCGGCCGCAACGCGCCCTACTACTACAGCGGGCGCGGCCGGAAGTACGACTTCGAGGGCGACAACAACGACATGCCGGTGGACCTGCTCGCGATTCCAGACGTGGCGCGCGCGCCGGGAGGATACATCTGGGACCAGGTGGCCCGAAAGGGGCTCTCCTACCGAAACTACGGCTTCTATCTGAGCTTCGCCGGACCCGCGGACCGTGGACCAGAGGGCCGGCCGCTGAAGATCAACAACACGCCGAACAAACGCGTCCTGGTGGGCCACACCGATCTCGACTTCCTCCAGTTCGACATGACCTATCCGGACAGCGACGCGCTCCAGAAATACGGCTTCACCTTCCCCAAACAGCGGAAGTCCTATGGCTCGCATAACGCGCCCAGCCGCTTCTCCGAGTGGAAGCGCGAGTTCGACGGATACGTGCAGTCCGGCAACATGCCGCGCTTCACCATGATACGGCTGCCGCGGGACCACAC
>CAYNFH010000032.1:0-32355 GCA_964396385.1 uncultured Chthonomonadaceae bacterium
GGCACGCCCGTCGCGCACTGGTACCCGCTGCCGATATGTGCTAATGATTGAAAACGAACTCTCTGCTGTTCAGGAGCGCCCAGAGGATGTCCTGCAAGACCGCGGTGCGGTCCGCTGCCTTCGCCGCCGCAGTACGACCGACACGAAGCTGTACCGGCACGAACCGCACGGACTGCTTGGGCAGAAAGGCCGGCCGCTCCATCTGGCCGTGGATGGCGCCTAGCGCGCGGGCCGTCTCCTCCTGGCGCGGAGGCCGGCCCAGTGCGGCCAAATAAAGAGTCTGCAGGATCTCCGTCTCGCTCTTTTTCGCCGCAATCAGCTTGCCGAGCAGGCCGTTCTGGTCCTGCACCTTCCGGTTCACTACGTCCCCCATCATCAGGTCGAGCGCCTGGCCCACGTTAGGCTCGGCGGATCGTTCACACTCGCACGCGATGGCGCGGGGCGCGCGGCCGAACGCGTCCAGGAAGTAGGAGTCGACCTGCGGATCCGGTAGCTGGATGGCACGGAACCCGGCGGGAAGGCCGCCGAACTTCTCCTGTGTTCCGGTAGCCGCATTGACTGCGTCCAGCAGCACCTCCGCGGGCAGCCGCTTTACCAGGTAGTGCGTGTAGAACGTGGAATCCGCCTGATTCTGCTTTGTGACGCTGGCGCTGAGCTGATAGACCCGGGACGCGCAGATGGTGCGGATGAGCCGCTTGATGTCGTAGCCATGCGCCGCAAAGTCCTTCGCGAGTGCGTCCAGCAGCTCCGGATTCGTCGGAGGGTTCGTCACGCGCTGGTCGTCTATTGGTTCGACCAGCCCGCGTCCCATGAGGTAGCCCCAGTACCGGTTGACGATGTTGCGCGCAAAGAGCGGGTTGTCTCGCGTGATCCAGTCAGCCAGGAGGGCGCGGCGGTCGCCCCCCGCGTCGGGGTCCGGGTCGACCAGGTCCGCCGTCTTCGGGGCGTGGACCTTCATCGAGTCCGGGTAGCCGCCAAGCGGCGTCGGCTTCATCACCTTGCCTGTCTTGGGGTGCGTTACCTCGCCCCCATCGTTTAGCCGCACAACCTGCTCGTTACCGAAGATGCCGAACTCATTGCTGCCCTTTATGCCGACGCGGGCGAAGAAGGCGGCGAACTGGTAGTAGTCCTGCTGGCTCCATCGCTCGTACGGATGGTGGTGGCAGCGCGTGCACTGGAGCCGCGTGCCGAGGAAGACCTGCGCGGTGGTCTCCGCGAGGTCCGGCGGGCTGCTCACCACGCGATAGTAGTTGGCCGGCCCGTTGGTGAAAGTGCTGCCCTGAGCGGTGATGAGGTCGCGGCAAAACTGGTCTGCTGGCCTGTTCTCGCGGAGCTGCGCCCGGATCCAGTTGGTGAAGCTCCACATCCCCTTGGGCCCGAGCTTGCCGCGCTCGCTCCGAAGCAGGTCCGCCCACTTGACGGTCCAGTAGTCGGCGTACTCCGGCCGGTCCAGCACCCGGTCGATGAGCCGAGTCCGCTTGTCCGAAGACGTGTCCGCGAGGAGCGCTCGCACCTCCTCCGCGGTCGGCGGCGTTCCAATCACGTCCAGGTAGAGTCGGCGCATGAAAGTCGCGTCGTCACACGGCCCGGATGGCAGCAGGCCAAGCGAACGCCACTTGCGCTGCACCAGGTCGTCTACAAAGTTACTGGAGGGGAACGCCGGATAGCGGGCCACCTGCGCAAATGGCACCGTGACCCGCGCGAGGGCCGCCTGGCCTCCGAACCGCACCATCACCCCCGTCTCGCCAGAGCCATTGGCCCTCACGACGGCATCCGCTGAGACCGACGCCACCGCCTCGTTCAGCGCGTTGAGCCTGGCCCAGCGTGTTACGTCCCGCACAACGCCGTCGGAATAAGTGGCCCAAATGGCAAGCGACTGCCGGCCGCCCTTTCCCATCACCCGCTGCGAGGGAAATACATCCAGCCGCGTCACCTCCGGATCCTTCGGGGTGGGTCCCGGGGCACCATCCGCCAGCCACTGGAGCAGAAGACGGTAGTCAATGGAGCCTACCTCCAGCCGCTTGCCGCCCATGTGGGCTACGGCCAGCGTGGGCTTGCGCAACATAAGGCTCTGCGGCGGATCGAAGAGGTAGGCGCGCCTGCCTCCGGCCTGCTTCAACAGCGCAGCGTAGTCGACGTCCGGCTCCGTGCCCGCGAGGGAAAGTTTGAATCCGCCCTTGCCGTACTGGGAGCCGTGGCACGAGCCCTGGTTGCAGCCGGCATGCGTGAAGATTGGCACCACCTCGCGCGTGAACTCGATGGGCGCCGCCTTGCGGGCATCCTTGACCGAAACTGGGACCGACACCGACCGGCCCCCATAGGCGACTACCAGACTTGCCTGGCCATCCGAAATTGGATGTGAGACTCGCCCGGGGTCGACATCGGCCACTCGGGGGTTGGAGGAGGTGATCCGGGCCATCGGGGTTACGTCGACCGCCACGCCGGAAGAGAGGCGGGCGGTCACCACCAAGCGCCCCTCCGCGCGCGGTCCGACGAGGGTGATGCGGGCCGGCTCAACCTGAAGGGAGATGACGGATGGCGGCGGAGAGGGCGTGGCCGCGGCACCCGCGCCCAGGAGCGCGAGCAGGAGCGTGACGGCCGTTGCGAATCTCGGCATGAAGCGGCGTCTCGGATAACAAAGCGGCCAATTCAGGATACTGTGCCGCAAGCATTATACAGGCCGCCTGACCGCAGGTCAACCGGCGGCGGCCGGACACATAACTGTTAAGACGATGCTCCGTTCCTCGCGTTCCCTGCTTTGCGCCTCTCCAGTGTGAACCTCGGCACATCCTCCGTATGAGAGAGTGCATAGTCCGGCCGCCGGAACATCCGGGAAAGGCCAGGGGTCTTTTGAAATAGGCAAGTGAAGACCTATCGGAGTAGGCCGGGAACACTCCCGGCTTCTGTTTTTAGTTGGGCGTAAAGCGGATTCTCCTGCAACGCCGCCACCAAGTTGCCGATAATCAACGGCAACACGGTCCGAGAGGCGGGCTGAGAGATGTCTGCTGAGAAGACGATCCAACTGCGGGTTAACAGCGGCGTACCCATCGTGGACGTCCTCGGAGAGTGGGAAGCGGCCGTCATCGGCGCTCTGTCCGAGATGGTCAATACGCTCATGGACGCTGGCCACTTTGAAATAGTGGTGAATGTCCAGCGCGCTGCGACCACCGGCATCGCCGGGCTGCACTCCCTGGCCCGCGCCGCACAGGCAGTCAGGCTTCACTGCGGCCATATCGACGTTGTGGGGACCGCGGAACAGGTGGACCACCTGCTGAGAGAGCAGGCAGAAAAGCTGTTCCGGCTGGCCACATCGGAAGTGGTGGCGATCGGGCGCATCAAGCGGACGCCGGTGCTTTCCGCCGGCCCGCGGTGTACCGCTAGGCCGATCACGTGAGCGGCCAACGACCGGCCGAAGAGGGCCGGTCAGGCCGGATGAGGACAGTCCGATGCAACACGAAGAGAATACTAAGCTTAAGATAGTGCGATTGATGGAGCCGGCTCTCTGCCTGACTTGCCGCTTCGCCTCCATCGCGACCGTGGAGATGGCGGACAGCTCGAGCCGCAGGATGCTGCACTGCAAGCGGCTGGACTGTGACAACTGGCAGACCGAGGAAGTGGACGAGACTCCCAGGAGCATTGCGGAGCAGGAGTAGGTCCACATTCGATTTGCGATTCTCGGTTTTCGAGCCGGTGCCGTAAAGCCCTTCCGAAGCCTGAAATCGCTCATTATGCAGCCCGTGAATCCGGCCGGATTCACGGGCTTTTCGTCGCCTGGATGGAGCCGACCGGAGCCTCAGAGAAGTTGACAAAGCTATACATAATCCGGTAAAATAACGGTCGGAAAGGCAGCCTTTGCGGCGCGCTTTCTGAGGAGAATCCATGGCAACTGAGATACGAGATTTGAACGGAGGAGGCGGGGACGACAACGGCAATCTCCTGCTCGTCGACATCGAAGATGAGATGCGCCGGTCGTACCTCGGGTACGCCGTTTCCACCCTGATCGCCCGCGCCCTGCCGGATGTGCGAGACGGCCTCAAGCCCGTACAGCGCCGCATCCTCATGGCGATGAACGACCTGAACCTCACCCCGGGCGCACAGCATAGAAAATCCGCTAAGATCTGTGGCGACACTTCAGGCAACTACCACCCCCACGGCGAGGCCGTAGTCTACCCCACCATGGTGCGCATGGCGCAGGATTTCTCGCTGCGCTACCCGCTGGTGGATGGACAGGGCAACTTCGGCAGCGTGGACGGCGATCCGCCCGCAGCGATGCGGTACACCGAGGCCCGCATGTCCCCGTTCGCTGTCGAGATGCTGGCGGATCTAGACCGCGACACGGTGGACTGGATGCCCAACTACGACCAGACCAACCGTGAGCCCACGGTCCTGCCGGCCCGGTTCCCGAACTTCCTCTGCAACGGCGGTGAGGGAATCGCGGTGGGCATGACGACCAAGGTCCCGCCCCACAACCTGCGCGAGGTGTGCGACGCCTGCACCATGGTGCTGGACCGCCCGGATGTGACCCTCGAAGAGATCATGAAGGTCCTCCCGGGACCGGACTTCCCCACCGCGGGGATCATCCTGGGGACCAAGGGCATCAAGGAGGCGTACAGTACGGGCCGCGGCAAAGTGGTGATGCAGGCGCAGGTCCACATCGAGCCGATGGACGCAGGCAAGAACGCCATCATCGTGACGGAGCTGCCCTACCAGGTCAACAAGGCGAACTTGATCACCAGCATCGCGGAGCTTGTGAAGGCCAAGAAGATCGACGGCATCACGGCCATCAACGACTTCACGGACCGCCACGGCATGCGCGTTGTCATAGAGTTGCGGCGCGACGCCTATCCGCGCAAGGTCCTGAACTACCTGCTCAAGCACACGGCGCTCCGAACCACCTTCGGCGTGATCATGCTGGCGCTGGTGGAGAACCAGCCGCGCCTGCTCACGCTCAAGCAGGTCATCCAGCACTACCTGGAGCACCGGCGCCAGATTGTCGTCCGGCGGACCCGCTATGAGCTGGGCCGCGCCAAGGCCCGCGCCCACATCCTGGAAGGACTCCAGATTGCGCTGGACTTCCTGGACGAGATCATCCGCATCATCCGCAACAGCGACGACGAGATTAGCGCGCGGACCCAGATGATGGCGCGGTTCGGCCTCACGCAGATCCAGGCGACGGCCATTCTGGACATGCAGCTCCGCCAGCTCACCCGCCTCAACCGGGCGCGCCTGGAGGAGGAGTACAAGGGCAAGCTCCGGGAGATCGCCGGCTACGAGGACATCCTGGTGAACCCGGTCCGCGTGACCGCGATCATCAAGACCGAGCTGAAGACGCTCAAGGACAAGTACGGGGACGACCGCCGCACCCGCATCGAGAAGACCGAGGCGGAGGAGATCGGTGAAGAGGACCTGATCCCGGAAGAGGACATGCTCGTCACCGTCACGCGTGACGGGTACGTGAAGCGCGTCCCAATGGACACCTACCGCACCCAGCGGCGCGGAGGCCGGGGCATCATCGGAGCTAACACCAAGGAAGAGGACACCATCGAACATCTGTTCGTGGCGAACACGCACGACTTCATCCTCTTCTTCACCGACCGGGGCCGCGTCTACAAGCTGAAGGCGTGGGAGGTGCCGGAGACGAGCCGCACCGCCATGGGCACGGCCATTGTGAACCTGATCAACATCGAGCCGGGCGACAAAGTGACCGCCACGGTGCCGGTGAAGGACCTGCAGAAGGCCGAAGGGTTCATGCTGCTCGCCACTCGTAACGGTGAGGTGAAGCGGGTGGACCTGAAGGAGTTCGCCAACCTGCGCGCCAACGGGCTCATCTGCTTCGACCTGGAGCCGGACGACTCGCTGAACTGGGTAAAGCTGACCGACGGCACCGCCGAAGTCTTCATGGTGACGCACGGCGGCAAGTCCATCCGGTTCAAGGAGGCGACGGTACCGGTGCGCGGACGGCCAGCCGGAGGAGTGCGCGGCATCGAGATGCGCGGCGACGACGGTCACCTCAAGGACCAGGTGGTCGCGGTGGACGTGGTACGCGCCACGAGCCAACTCCTGGTGGTCGGCGACAACGGCATCGGCAAGCGGACCGACGTGGGCAGCTACCCGCTGCAGGGCCGCGGCGGCAAGGGCGTTATCACCATGGCCATCACGGAGAAGACCGGCTACATCGTGGATGCCGTGGTGGTTGAGCCGGACGACCGGCTAATGATCATCACCAAGAACGGGATCACCATCCGCATGGAGGTGGCTGGCATCCGCGCCGCCGGACGCAGCACGCAGGGCGTGAAGCTCATCAACCTGCAGCCCGGCGACGCTATCGCGAGCATTGAGCGGCTCTCCCGCTCCGAGGATGTCGAGGACACCGGCACCGTGCCATCCGCCACGGGCGCCAGGTCAAACGGCTCCGATTAGGCGCGCTGGTAATCTACACGAGCGTGCCTTGAGCAGCCCCGGGGACCACTACGGAACCGGGGCTTTCTTGTGACCCTCCGGTCTTGGTTGCATGTCATTAACTCTTGAGTTGACATCCAGTAATAGAAGTGTTAAACTGTCTCGCGTGGAACGCTTAATAGCGATAGGGAGAAAGCAAACGGCATGGAAACTCCCAAGACATTAGGTCAGTGGATCAAGCAGAAGCGGAGCAGTAAGCGGTGGACACTGGCCCAGGTTGCGGCACGTGCCAAAAAGAGCAGCCCATACATCTCCTCTCTGGAGAGGGACACCTCCCTCAGTCCGCACCGATCTAGGCGGCAACCGCGGCGGGAGACCGTCGACATGATTGCCGCGGCATTCGCGGAGAGCAGCGATGAGCTGCCGGAGCTCATCAGGGAGGCCAGGGTTGCCGCAGGCTACGCCGCCGAGACACAGCGGGTCGTCGCCCACCCTGGCGCGGAAAGGCGAACCACGTTGTTGATGGACTTCACCTCGGATATACAGCCGCTGGATTCTCTTGCCAGGGAGCCGAACCATATCGCCGCTCTGGTTAAGGAGAGTGGCCGGCCGATGGTTCTGACGGAGGGGGGACGAGCCCACCTTGTTCTCATGGACGTAGAGACGTACCAGGACATGCTGGATGCAATCGACAGGGCCGAAGCTATTCAGGGTATCCGAGCCGGCTTGCAGAGCATGTCCCGTGGAGAGGGAGTACCGGCCCGAAAAGCGCTTGAGGCCATCCGTCAAAAACATGGCCTATCGGGTTGACATCCATCCTCCCGCGCTCATAGACGCCGAGCAGGCTTTCCTGGAGATGTTGCGTTTCGCGCCTCGCCGGGCGGATCGCTGGATGCAGGGCCTCATCGAAGCTATTCAGTCGCTAGAGGAGATGCCGATGCAGTGTCCCCTCGCACCCGAGGCGGAGTTCTTCCAGCAGGAGCTCCGTCAGCTCATCTACGGCAAGCGGGCCAACGCGTCTCGCATCCTATTTACCGTGCAAGAGGACACCGTTCACGTCCTCCACATTCGTCACGCATACCAGAAGCCACTTGCGTCTGAATAGCTCCTTCAAGTCTCCCCGCGAAGCGTACGCTCGATTCGCTGCGTCTCATCGATCAGGTAACCGCACCTGAAAGGACCTATAGTAGGCACATGGCTCGCGCCTCCGAGGGACAGATTATGACTGAAGACGAGGACGTACAGCTCATCCTGGCCGGCATCACGGACCGCAAGCAGGCGCTGGACCTGCTGGGCAGCAAGAACGAGCAGGAGCGCAAGGCGGCGGCCCTGGCCCTGGAGAAGATGGGGCCGGAGGCGGCCGATGAGCTCCTGGAGCGCCTAAAGGCGGAAGCCCATCGGCGCAGGAAGCGGCAGCGCGTTGTCACGTGGATCGTTGGGAGCTATCTGGCCATCGTCGTGCTTGCATTCGCTGGGTGGGCAGTTACGGGGCTCGTTGGCGGTCATGTCGGACACTTCCCCTTCGGTTTCTTCAACGTGTTCAGCTATACCGGCGCCATCGCCAGCGTCACGGCGGCCTCGCGGTTCCAGAAGAACGCCGCAACCATCCTGGCCAAGTTCGACGACGTTCGCGCGGTAGGACCCCTTGCGGACGCGCTGGAATACGGCGACAAAGAGGTCCGCGCTGTCGCCACGGACGCCCTCGCCGGGCTGCTTCCCCGCCTGCACGCGACAGACGCGCACCTGCTGGACGATACGCAGCGCAAGTGTCTCCACCGGGCTATGCTGAGTGCGACGGCGAGCGAGACATTTGTGCTTGGGGCGATAAAGGGGTTACGGCAGGTCGGCGATGAGCGAGATATGCCAACGCTCAGGCGCATCGCGGATGGTCCACCATCGGAACCTGGCGATATCCTTGGAGAAGCGGTTGGGGCACCGCCTCGCAGATCAACACTGCGCCTTAACCAACGCGTGCGGGACGCGGCGCGAGAGTCGATTCCGATTGTTGATGCGCGTGTCGAAGCGCAGCGCGCCTCTCAAACACTGCTGCGCGCCGCGGAGCCTCTTCCGGAAGCAGATACGCTCGTGCGGCCCGCCGGAATGGCTCCCGCGGAAACTACCACGCTTGTCCGGCCCGTAGCGTCAGAGGGGGACCGGCCCATCCTTGCCGCCAGCGCCGCCCAAGCCACAGAACAGACGATTCAGGAGCAACGCTAGACCATGAAATACTCGCTGGCAGCCGCCGCATGCGCGCTCGCCGCCGTTGCCGTCCAGGCGCCCTCACTTGTTCTCGCGGATCCCACCCTGGACGACATCCGCCTCTCCTTCTACGACTACGACCGCACTCTGCTGCTTAATCCCGAGCTCAAGGAGCTTGCCGAGTCCGGCACCACGGCGGGCACTCTGCGGACCCGATATCACCTGGCGTACGACAGCGCGCATGCGCAAAGAGTCACGGCCATCTTCACGAAGCCGAACCACTTCGCCCCTCCCTACCCCGCCGTGATCCTGCTGGCGGGGTCTGGCGGCAACAAGGATACCGACTACGTCCGCATCGCATCGGACCTGTTCTCCAACCTGGGCTACGCCACAATTTCCATCGACGCGCAGTACCACGGCGAGCGGGCGAAGCCCGGCCATACGGGCGACTTCCACCTCATCAACAGCCCCGAAAACCGCGACGCATGGATCCAGACCGTGATCGACCTGCGCCGGGCCGTGGACTACCTCGAATCGCGGCCGGACATCGACGCCAAGCACATCGGGTACATGGGCTTCAGCCAGGGGGGCATCGCGGGTGGCACCTTTCTGGGCGTGGAGCCGCGCATCGCCGCCGCCTGCCTCGCGGTCGCGGGGGGCGGGCTGGTGGAGTGGAGCAAGCTGGCGAACCTATGGCGGCCGGAGTATGCGCACGAGATAGAGCTAAACGCCGCCGTCACGGACCCCATCTACTTCATCGGGCGCTTCGCGCCGCACCCGCTGCTGATGGTCTCTGCCAAGAAGGACGAGCTCATCCCCAAGGCGGCAACGGACGCGCTCTACAACGCTGCCGGGGAGCCCAAGCAGATCCTGTGGGTGGAGGGCACCCACGCCTCGCCGGTCGGCCTGATGCAGGCCGTGGCGACCATCCGATCCTTCTTCGTGAAGTATCTCGGCGCAAGGCAGCCATCGTAGAAGAGAACACCACAGAGGGCACAGAGGACACAGAGACGTCAATCCCATCCAAACTCTGGGGCCTTCTCTGCGCTCTCCGTGTGCTCGGCAGTGAATCTTCTTACGCACCGACCGTTCGCCCCTCAAACGGCAGGTCTCCGCGGCGCTGCCGCTCCAGCTTGTTGACCGCGAGCGCCCACGCGGCTGTGCCCGACGCCGCGAGCAGCACCACGAACAGGACTGCCGAAACCAGGTACGGTACCCCCAGCCTTAGTGTCAGAAATCCACCGAGCGCGGCCAGCGCCATGAGCCAGAGCGGCGGGACCAGACCGGCGAGGGAGAGGTCGCGGGCGCGCTCCAGCGTGACGCCGAACCACGCCCCGGACGCGGCGGATAGGCCGAGGTAGAGCAGAGCACTGCCAAAGCCCAGCGCCCATCCCCACACCGCTGCTACAGGATGATAGATGGCTAGGAGCAGCGTGGGAAGTGCCGCTCCCGCGCCGCACAGCCCCCACAGGACCACGGCCGGCAGCGCCGGTCCGGTCAGGTGCCCTACCGCGATCCATCGCGACGGCAGCGGGGTGGCCAGCACGAAGCCGAGGGTTGCGCGCTCGCGCTCTTTTCGATACGACTTAGCGACCGCTCCGCACACAAAAGTGGAGCGCGCCAGGGTCAATAGCACGAGCACCGCCACGAACATGCTCATTCCCCACGCAAACCGGGGCAGTTGCTCTGGATAGAGCAGATCCGCGACAACAGGGAACACCAGCCCTACGAGGAACATTTCCGGCACCACAATAGCGACCATAAAGGAGCAGAGATAGGCCCCCGTTCCGAGAATGGCCCAGTCGATCCCCATTGTTCCCGGAAGGTGCCTGCGCGCGCTCAGGAGCGCGACCGGGTTGTCCGTATGCCGATAGACGCCGCGCAGCGCCGCCGCCGCCGCAACGCTTAGACGGCGCGTGCGCCACGCCAGGTCGGGCGGAGAGGGAGTCCACGCCTCGGCGGTCTGGGGCTGCGGCGGGACCCATCCGGGCGCCGTGCTCTGCGGGGGCGGCGAGCCCTGCGTTGGAGCGGTGGGCGCGCCCGGAGGTGCCCAGGCCCCGGCCCTCCGCTCCCTCGGCGGCCGGACCTTCTCAGGCAGAATCTGCCTGCGCCACGCAATTCGCGCAGTGCCGGCGAATGCCAGAGGGATGAGGAGCGCAGCCTGCCAGGGAGGAATGTGGTACGGAATCCCCAGAACCTGCTGCGACGCCACGAGCTGCGGGCTGAGACTCAGCAGCCCTACCATCGGGTTGGCCGCTCCGAGCCAGTCCACCGGCGCGAACGGTACCAGCGGCAGGAACAACGAGAGGGCGAATATCGACGCCCAGGTCCTGCGTGAGCCGCTGCCAAGACTCCAAGCCAGCGCAAGCGCGGTGGCCGATGCGCCGCCCAGCAGGGCCGTCGTTCGGGCGACCTGCCCCGAGAAGCAGGCGCGAGGCGAGGTGATCGCGCCCACCAGCAGCACGACCGCTGCCGGAAAGAACCACAGGACCATTTGACGGAACGTGGGCGGGGCAGGCGCCTGAGGCAGCCTGGGATTCAACCGTGCCCGCAGTCGCTGAACGGCCGTAAGAAGGCAGATTCCGCCAACAAGATACACAAGGCCCGCAAGATTGTCCGCCGGCGTCAGCGGCGTGCGGCTCCGGAGGAGCCCGCCGGGCAGGTCGCTCGCAAGGAGCGGCTGCCACAGGTACCCCAGCGCGGCGATCCAGCGGAGCCGTCCCACCCATCCTATCCACTGGTTGAGCGCCACTGCGTCCGGGAGGTACGGGACATGGGTCCAGTGCGCCACCCGGAGGTACGCGCTGCTGAGCCACAGCGAGCTAACCCGCCCGAGCAGCAGCAGCGGAATCAGCCAGATCCAGGGCGGCAGCGGTACCCCAAACCAGGTGAACGGCGTCGTGAGGAACCGGACCGCCATCCACATGAAAGTGAACGGCAGGACCGGCAGCGAGGTCCAGACGTCCGGCGGTACCGAATCGAGCCAGTGCGGATTGAACGCATGAATACCCAGTGCGCTGCTGCCCACTATACAAGCGGCGGTAATCCCCATGATAGGCAGCACGACGGACGTTACCCCGTCGGTTCGCATCTGAGACTGCACCGCGGCGCTGAGCTCTTCCGGAGAGGCCTCCTGAAACGCCGGAGTACGCCACGAGGGCGCCGCCGCGGCGAGCCAGGCCAGGATGAGATAGAGTGCCAAGAGCTCGTGCCAGGTCAGAAGCCCGATGCGGACCATCACGATGTAGAGCGGAAGCCCCGCCGCTGCCACGGCCAGGCCGAAGGCAAAGGGGTAAACGCTCAGGTAGCCGAGCAGCTCAAATGGGCCGATGAGGGTCAGCAGGAGTTGGTGGAGCGTGGCGCCCGCCGCTTCGCGCGCCAGGAGCCCGTTGATTCGGTTGCGCGCGGCGTGCGAGACGAGCAAGGCGTGGACGGTCGCGGTGACCGAAAACGCGATCCGTGCCCCCACGGACCCGATTGGCGCATGCACGGTCCCGCCGATGGCCACCAGGATGGCCCATACTGCCCATCCCACCAGAAGCAGCGTGCTGGAGAGCCACAGAACGGCTCGCAGGAGGGTGCGGTAAGGCTCTGCCCGGCGCAGGTCCCGCCGAAGCTCACGCCAGAAGAAGGGGTTGTCGGATGTGTCTGTCAGGTCGCGGAGCGCCTGCCGGTACTCCGCCGGAAGAAGGCCCATGGATCCTCCGCGACCGGAGCGGTCGAGCTGTCGCGGATAGGTTCATGTGCGAGAGGCGGGACTCCTGCGCCTAGAGGGCGGCAGCCGCCCAGATCGGCGGCTGCCCGTCGGGATTTAGCGCCAGCCCCGCCAGCGCCTCGTCGCCGGAGCGCACCAGTGCGGCCACAAGCCGGTCCCGGAGTGAGTCGCCCCCGGTGTATGCCCGGAGGATCTCGCCAAAGCGGACATACTCGTGCCAGGCAGAACGCAGGCACTCGCAGGCCAGATCGTGGTCGCCCTTCCACGCGTACCCCTCCGCCAGCCAAAGGTTCGTCTCGATGCTATCGTGAAGCGTGGAGACGCAGTCGTCCTCGCGGGTTGAGGGTTCTCTACACAACAAAGCGTTCATCGTGTGCTCCTTCCTCGGAATGCCGGCAGGGTTTCGCGTCCGCTCCGGCGTAATCTGCGACGGTCTGTTGTTGCGTCACCCGGTTACTCTGGACGCGCGCGACAAACCGGAAAGCCCGCACACAGATTTTTCTTTCCGGTTTTGCGTGGCATCCGCGAGTGGCCATGCGGAGACCGGCGGAGGTGGTTGCCGTGAACGTGGTGTCTATCCAGGAGCTGTCGCCGCTCCCTCGGGGGTATACGCGAGAGCCGGCGGTGGAGGAGGAGATCCGGCGGCTCGCCCGCGAGGGCGCCGTGGTCTGGACTCGCATCTCAGACGGACCGGAGCAACCCAGACTTGAGACTCTGGTCTACTGCATTCGGGACCTGGTCCGGCGAGGCGATATCGAGCGGGCCTGGGAGATCGCGGACGGGCTGGTGAAGCGCGTCTCCGGCTGCGTCGCCCGCGCCCTCTCTCGGCAGCCCGGGCTGTCTCGCGACCAGATCGAGGAAGTCTTGGACGACCTGGTCACGGGGCTGTATGGTGAGTGGCTAAGCCTCGATCCGGCGCAGGCATTCTGGGAGGTGCGCTTCCAGGTCTGCCTCAAGCGCAAGCTGCTGGATGCGCTGAAGCGCCACCGCCGCGTTCACGCGATGGAGACCGATCCGGTCCGGGTAGGAAGCGACGGCGAAGAGCGCAATCTCCTGGAGGAGGCGGCCGAGCCTTGCGGGCGGGATCCACTCACCATGACCATGGTAGCTACCGCCCTGGGGTCGCTCCGTGAGCCAGAGCGAACCGCCTTCTACCTGCGGCACTACGCGGGATGGAGCGAGGGCGAGATCGCGGTGCACCTCCACGTGACGGACCGGAGCGTACGCAACTATCTCCGCCGGGCAGACCAACTGCTGTCCCCCTGGCGGGACAGCGAAAGGAATGATCCATGAGCGACGACCTCTACGTAGCGCTGGCGGAATACGAGGACACCAGCGAACGGCCGGGCGGAGCGGAGCTCCGCAATCTTGTCTCCCGCTACCCGCAGCACGCCCACGAGATCGTGGAGTACGCGCTGGAGGATTGCCTGGTCCGGGAGGGAGCGGAGTGCACGCCGGAGACTGAGATTGAAGCCATGCTCCTGGCGCGTGCCGCGGCTGTGCGAAACCGCCTCCGCGCTGCCTCGATACCAGGCCTCTTGGAGCTGGCAAAGCAGCGCGGACTGAGCCCCGCGGCGCTGTCCCGCAGCCTTGGACTGGGCCTGGCGCTGCTCACCAAGCTGGACCGCCGGCTCGTGCGCGCGGCCTCCATCCCGTCCGCACTCGTCGAGCGCCTCGCGGAGTCATTGGGCCGCTCCCGAGAGGAGCTGGCAGCCTACCTGCGACAGCCGCCCAGGCTCTCGGCGCAGGCCAGCTACCGCGCGCACGCCGCCCCCCGGGTGGAGGGTATAGAGGACTTCTCGGATGCGCTGGAAAGCTGCCCCGGGATAACCGACGATACCAGGGCATACTGGCGCGCGGAGGCAGAGCGGCCGCTCGGCGGGGCCGGCTGAGCCCGTGGTGGACTGGGCAGCGATCCGTCGCGCCGCTCGCGCACGGCGCACGGAGGTCGAAGCCGCGCTGACGGGCTCCCATGACGCCCAGCCTGTGCTGCGGCCCGCATCGGAGATCGTCTCTGCCGCGTTGGAGATGGCCGGGCTTGGCGCGGAACCGCTGCCCTCCACGGACTCGCTTCTGGCCGGCGCCCACGCGGTATTGGATCGCGAAGCGGGCGCCATCTGGTACGACCAGGCGCTGTCGCGGGAGACAACCTGGTTCAACCTGGCCCATGAGCTGGGCCACTGGTGGCTGCACGCCCTCACCCCCCAACCCCCTCTCCCAAGAACAGGAGAGGGGAAGGCAGACCCTTTCAGCCGAAGATCAGCCTGCGGCGGCACTGATATCCTGCCGGACCCGGTCACCCATCCCCTTCCCTACGGCGAAGCGTACGTCTCCGGATACAGCCCCGCGCAACGTCGAGAGGTAGAGGCGAACGTCTTCGCGGCCGAGCTCCTGCTGCCGTGCCCGCTGCTTCGAAACTGCTTCATGGGCGATCCGCCCATGTCGGCAGCCTCCATCTCCGCCTCGGCTGGACTGTCGGAGACCGTGGCGATCGGGCAGTTGGCGGAAGCGCTGCTCTCACTGGAGGCGGGCGACGGCGGCCAAGCGGAGGCAGGTGGGACTGGCACACCGCCGCTGGACGAGAGCCAGCGGGCCGCCGCGGAGGTAGCGACGGGGCCGGTGCTGGTCTCCGCGGGACCGGGTACCGGCAAGACGCGCACCCTCATAGCGCGCATGGCCTTCCTGCTCGAGTCCGGAACAGCGCCGGAGAGCATACTTGCCCTGACCTTCTCCAATCGCGCCGCCGAAGAGATCCGGGACCGGCTCGCGGCATCGCAACCAGAAGACGCGCGCCGGATCTGGACCGGCACCTTCCACTCCTTCGGGCTGGAGATGCTGCGTCGGTACGGAGTTCGTATCGGTCTGCCGCCCGCGCCGCGGCTGCTGGACCCGCTGGACGCCGTCACGCTCCTGGAGCGCAACCTGGCGCGGCTGGAGCTCAGCGAGTACGAGTACCTTCACGACCCGGCCCTCCCCTTTCCCGCCATCCTGCGCGCCATCTCCCGCGCCAAGGATGAGCTAGTCTCGCCCGAGGAGTACCGCTCGCTCGCCGAAAGGATGCCCGTGCCGGAAGAACCGGCGAAGGACCGCGAGGCCGCGGAGCGGGACCGCGCTCGTGCGCTGGAGGTAGCGGGCGTGTACGCGACCTGGCAGCATATACTGGCCGAAGAGGGTGCGCTGGACTTCGGGGATCTCGTGTCCCGCCCCGTGGAGCTGTTCAGGTCCTGCCCGGACGTTCTGACGTCGGTCCAGGCCCAGTACCGCCAGATCATGGTAGATGAGTACCAGGATGTCAACCGCGCCAGCGCCGTGCTCGTCCGCATGATCGCCGGGGCCGGCGAGGGGCTGTGGGCCGTCGGTGACCTGCGGCAGGCGATCTACCGCTTCCGGGGCGCTTCGCCCGCCAACGTGGCCTCGTTCGAACAGGACTACCCCTCCGGCCGCCGGATGTCGCTGCGCGTGAACTACCGCTCGCGTCCGGAGCTGGTGCGCCTCTTCAGCCTCGCCGCCGCCGAGATGACCGGAGTACCGCCAGAACCTGCATGGGCCCCTAGCCGGGAGCCCAGCGATTGCTGCGTTACCCTGGCGGAGGCGGCAGACGGGGAGGCGCAGGCGGACGGCATCGCCGCCGGAATCCGGAGCGCCCAGGCGGAGGGAGTGCCGCTCGGCAGCCAGGCCGTGCTCTGCCGCACCAACTCCCAGATCGACTCCCTGGCAGAAGCCCTGACAGAGCGTGGCGTCCCCGTGCTCCACCTAGGGGACCTGTTTAGCCGGCCCGAGGTCAGGGACATGCTCGCCCTGCTTTCGCTGGCAAGTGAGGGTGAAGGCTCCGCCCTTCACCGCGTGGGCGGCTTCCCGGAGTATGGCCTTTCGCCTGAGCGTGTTCAGGACATCCTCCAGACCGCGCACGAGCGGAATGTGCCCTTCCCTCCCGCGTTGCGTGGGGTCGAGCCCCTTTCCTCCCATCTGGAGGAGATTGCCTACCGCGCGGACGCGTACAGCTTCTTCTCACGCTACCTTTTCGGCCGGGCCCGCTATTTGCGAGACATTGTGCGGGACTATACGGTAGCCGGCCAGCAGCGCCGGCTCGCGCTGCAGCAGCTTCTCCTCACAGCGCGCTCATTCACCGCCAGGCTGCCCGCGGATGACGAGGACCACCCGCACCGGGCATTCCTCGACCACGTCCGGCGACTGGTGGCGTGGGGCGAAGACACGCGGGCGCGCGTCCCGGAGGCCGCGGGCGCGGACGCGGTGCGGGTGATGACGGTCCACGCCGCCAAGGGACTGGAGTTTCCGGTCGCCTACGTCCCGAACCTCGCGAAGGGGATGTTCCCGCCCAGAGCCCAAGGCTCCATGACCAGGCTGCCACCGGGCCTCGCGCCGGAGGAGGAGGAGTACGACGAGGAGGAGGCCCTGTTCTTCGTTGCCATGAGCCGCGCCCGGGACCGCCTCACCGTTAGCCGGCCCCTCACCATTGGGGGCAGGAAAGTACAGATATCACCCCTCCTCCGCCTCATCCATCCCGCCCTCACTGAGGCCGGTATCACCGCAGTCACATGGTCGGCCAGCGCCGATGGAAGACGGATGACGGAAGACGGACCGAGTCTGGATTCCGACACGCCTCATGGCCTCATCGCCTCATCGCATAATCTGCATTCATCCCTCATCTCTCATCCCTCATCCCTCCCTTCGGACTTCCCCGCCCGCGATCTGGAGACCTACATGCGCTGCCCGAGGCGGTACTACTACGCGCGGGTGCTGCGACTGCGCGACGCCGACCCACCGTCCGCCTATGTCTCTTTCCAGAGCTGTGTCTGGTCCACACTTCGCTGGGTGCAATCGGAGCAGGCCGCGGGGAGGACCGTCGGCGAGCCGGATGCGCTGGAGTATCTGGCCGAGTTGTGGAAGCGCGACGGACCCTTCGGGCACCCGCACGAGCCCGCGCTCCTGGCGCGCGCCGAGCAGTTGGTGCGAGGCGCTCTCCACGCGCCAGCGGCTTCGAGCCCCCCGTCGGACAAGGCCGAGCTCGTCGCGGAGCTGCCGAACGGTCGCGTGCGGATTCGCCCTGACGCGCTGCTCCAAACCGAGGAAGGCATCTGCATTGAAAAGTGGAAGACCGGGAGAGCCAGGGATGGGGACCACACGGCCCCGCAGCTAGCCCTGGCACGCCTCGCGGCGAAAGCTGGTAGCAGAAACTCAAATGTCTCGGTGCGGCTGCGGTACCTTGCAACCGGCGATGTCCGCGAAGCGCCGGAGCAGCAGCGATTCGAGCGGGATCGGGTCGCGAAGTACGACGCGGCGATGGCGGGAATCCGCGCCGGCCGGTTCTCTGCGCGGCCGGATGGCTCGGAGTGTCCGCGCTGCGCATTCTGGTTCATCTGCCCCACATAACGAACCGGAGGTAACGACGGTGTTCAGGTTGGACGGCAAAGTTGCGTTCGTAACGGGCGGCGCCTCGGGCATAGGCGAGCAGATTGTGCGGCAGTTCGCGGCGCAGGGAGCATCTGTCGTAATCGCGGACATGGACGAGGAGGCAGGACACACGGTCGCGGACTCGGTTGGCGGGGCCGCCCGCTACCATGCCGTGGACGTGACGGAATCGGCCAACGTACAGGCGGCGCTCGAGTGGGCGGTCGATCAGTTCGGCGGGCTGGACGTTCTGGTGAACAACGCGGGCATCGGACTCGTCGGCAACGTGGAGGAGACCTCGGAAGAGGACTTCGACCGGCTCATAGCGGTGAACGTCAACGGTGTCTTCTACGGCTGCAAACACGCCGTTCCCATAATGCTGCGCCAGGGCCGCGGCAACATCATCAACATCGGCAGTGTGGCGGCGCTGGTCGCCATTGACCGCCGGTTCGCCTACTCCGCCACCAAGGGCGCCGTCGTGGCGATGACGCGCCAGCTTGCCATGGACTACGTGGGACGGGGCATCCGCGCCAACTGCATCTGCCCGGGTACCGTCTACACCCCGTTTGTAGATGGCTATCTGCGCAAATTCCACGCAGAGGAGATTGAGGAGACCAAGGCGAAGCTCCACGCCCGCCAGCCCATCGGGCGCATGGGCCGCCCGGACGAGATCGCCACTATGGCGGTCTATCTCGCTTCAGACGAATCCGCCTTTGTCACCGGCGCGGTCCTCACCATTGACGGCGGGCTGACCGCTCGGTAGAATAGCCGCGTGCAATCGATTTCACGATCTCGCGTGACCGTTTGACACGGTTGCGGCAGGAGGCGGGAAACAGCGTGCGCGTGCGACGCCGTAACGCCGGAAACGGCATCGGGGACAGCCCCTACCTCTCGGAAGCGCTCCAGGTCGCCTACTACCACTGCGTCCTGGAGATGCCCCTCAAAACCATCGCAGAGATCCTGGGCAAGAGTCCCGCCACCATCACGCGGCGTCTGGACGAAGTGCGCCAGGCGGGCTGGCTACGCGACCATCCGGAGTTCCGCCCGCCGCCGGAGATCTGGCAGGAGCTGAAGGGCCGGATGACCTGCTCGGAGGTGGAGAACGCCCTCCAGGCTCACTTTGGCTCCGACCTTCTCGGCCGCATCACGGTGCTGCCGGGAATAGTGCGAAGCGGCAATGAGGCGCGGGAGACGAAGCCGGAGAATGTGGAGCGCGCAGGCCTCTATGCCGCTTCCCGCCTCACAGAGGCGCTCAGCCGCGGCTCCCATGTGGTGGGTGTGAACTGGGGCTGGTCCGTGCGGCACTGCGTAATGAATCTGCGGCCAACCCACGCGAATCCGGAGCTGCGGTTCGTGCCGCTCGTGGGCAACCTCAGCCTGGACGAGAACGATCCGCACTTCGAGGAGGCCATCGAGTGCTCAAGCAACCGGCTTGCCCAGTTCGCCGCCGGTGCCTTCGGCGCTCCGCGCTCCCCGCGCCTAAGCACGCCCGCCTATATTCCCCGCCGCTTCCACAAGGACGCGCGCGGGCTGCGCGCCATCCGGGATTTCATCGAGAGCGACGTCTCCTACCATCGCATCTTCGGCGGCATGGGAGAGAACGGGGAGCGGGAGCCCGGGTTCCTGGACCAGGTGGACACGCTGGTTACGGGCCTTACGTCCCTGGATGTGCAGACGCTCCCCACCTACCGGCCTGGCCTCATTACTCCGGCGGACCTTCCCGCGCTCCAGCGCGCCGGCGTGGTGGGCGACCTGGCGCTCCACTTGATCGTCGATCCGGATTCCGCAGCCGATGCCGATTCCGTGGATGGTCGGCTCGTAGAGGAGATTAACGACCTCATAGTCGGGGCCTCGCCACAGGACTTCATCCGGGTGGCGGAGCGCACGCGGCACGGCGAGACGGCGGGACTTGGGGTCGTGGTCATTGCGGTGGGCGGCTGGAAGGCGCACATCCTCACCACCGCCATCCGCATCGGTGCCGTAAACGAGCTGATCACGGACCTGGAGACGGCGCTCGCCATCGGGACTCACGTGGGCCTGTCCCTCAGCGCAGGCAGCAGATTAGGAGAAGCCAAGTGAGCACATCTGCAGAGAGCGCGCTGTCGCTGGACGCGCGGCGAGCAACGGAGATTCTGGAGGCGGGGGTCGACAAAGCCCACCTGGAGGAGCTGGATGAGCGCATCGCCGCCATCCACCGGGACTTCGTGGAGGAGCAGCGCGCCGGGTACGCTACGCTGGAGCGAGACCTCCGCGCGTGGACCCAGAGCCACGAACGGAAGGAGGAGGTAGAGAACACCGTCCGCCTAGCGGAGCGAATCCGCGAGCGGTTCGGAGTGTTCATCCTCGTGGGCATCGGCGGCTCCGACTTGGGCGGGCGCACCCTGCACGACACGCTGGATGCGCCGTTTCACAACCAGCTCTCACGCGAGGCCAGGAAGGCGGCGCCGGAGATCTACTTCACCGGCGACACCTTCGATCCCAAGCGGCTGCATGCGCTGCTGGACCTCCTGGAGGTGCGCGGGCTGCTCGACAGTACCTGCGTGGACGTGGTCAGCAAATCCGGCAAGACCGGCGAGACCATCGCGGCCGCGATGATTATCCGCGAGCGGATGGAGCGCGCAGGCATCCGCGACTGGCAAGCGCGGTTCGTAACTACCACGGGCCAGAATGACCAGAGCGTGCTGTTCCAGATGAACCGAACCACGCCCTTCTTCGGAATGCTCCCCGTACCGGAGGGGGTCGGCGGCCGGTTCAGCTTCCCGTCTCCCGTCGGGCTGTTGCCGTTCGCGGTGACGGCCACGGAACAGTCGCCCCGCGAGCGCGTACAGGCGGGCCTGGATGGCTACGCGGAGGCGCACCGACGGTTTCTGCAGGCGCCCGAGGCACCGGAGAACATGGCATGCCAGCTCGCGCGCTGGTGGCACGTGGGCGAGCAGTTCGCGAAGAAGACCGACCTGGTTTTCTGCAACTATGCCGACGACGTCAAGCTGGCGGACTGGTTCACCCAGCTCTACGAGGAGTCCATCCAGGAGCGGGGCGGCGGCCTGAACGTCATCGGCACGCGCGGCCCCACCGGCAACCACTCCATCCTCAATGGCATCCTCCGCGGTCCGCACGACAAGCTGGTGCTGCTGCTGCGGTGGAGCGACCTGGGTCCTGACCTGACCCTTCCCACCAAGACGGGCATCGGCGGTGACCTGAAGTCCTTCGAGGGGCTCCCGATGGCGGCGGTGCAGGATGCGTCTTGCCGTGCAACGTCGGCCGACTACCTGGACAACGGCGTGCCGGCGGCAATGCTGAACGTCGCCCGGCGCGACCCCTACCACCTGTTCCTGCTCATGCGCACGCTCATGGACGCGGTCGCCGTAAAGGGCCGCCTTCAGTACCTGAACATCGATGACCAGGGGCAGCCGGACCCTACTACTGAACTCACGTACCGACAGGACGGCGTCGAGGGATACAAGAACGGCACCCGCGCCAACGCGGAGGAGATGCAGCGCCACCGAACGGTACCCTAAACTGATGGTGTTGGCGGACGGTACTTAGGGGTTCATCCGGCAGGCTCTTTCTCCTTTCCGGAGTCCGCGAAGGCGGACTTCGTCTAGTTCGTAACCCGCGACGTCAGTCGCCCGGGATAGCGCGGATACCCACAAAAAGGCGGCCCGGTCCCAGGGTGGGGCCGGGCCATGCAAGCAAGCAATGGGTAGACGTGTCCGCGCGTTAGACGGCCGAACCGGCAAGCCGGTTCCCACAATCTGCGCGATTCTTCTCAATAACGGGTACGCCCACGACGACAGGTCCCGGGCGGCCACGCAGGGCCGCGCCTATAGGGACAGCAGCGCAATCATTCGGCCGCCGGTCCCGCCCTCGCGGCGGTGGCTGAAGAGCAGGTCTGTCTCGCAGTGCGTGCACCACGGCGCGACGTCGATGCGGTCCGCCCGGACGCCGCCGGCCACTAGCTGGGCACCCACCGCGGCGCACAGGTCCAGCTTCCAGCGGCCCCCGGACCGGGCGAACGCAACACCCCGCAGCCCCGGCGGGAACGCGTCTCGCACCTCGTCGCCTATCTCGTAGCAGCCGCCGCCGATTCCAGGGCCAATCGCCGCCACGACATCGGCCGGATCGGTGCCGTATCGCTCGCGCATCAGCGCCAGCGTCCTGCCGGCGATTCCACCAGCCGTTCCGCGCCACCCGGAGTGCGCCAGCCCGACACTCCTGTGGCGCATATCCACCAGGAATACCGCCAGGCAGTCAGCGACGGTTGCCCCCAGAACCAGGCCGGGCACGTCCGTCACCAGCGCATCTGCCCCCGCTATCGCGTTCTCCTGTTGCGCCCCTCCCGTTCCCCGGTCTGCCTCCTCCACCGGTGCCACCTCGGTCCCGTGGACCATCTCCGGAACCGTAAGGTCCCGGAGGAAGGCGCCGAGCATCGCACACGCATCTGCCCGGTTTGCCGCCACGCGCCGGGAATCAGCATCTACGCGGAAGGAGAGATTCAGCTCCCCAATCCGGGTGGTAACGCCGTGCCGTACGCCTGCCGAGGCGAGCAGGTCGCTATACACGAGTCGCCGGTCCGAGGATACTTGCCAGGCCATGCTTTATGCTCAAGCAACCGCGTCGCCATCCGGCGTGTCCGCGGAGGTGGACACTCGGCGGAACGCCACCCAGCCGAGGACCTTGGTCCGACGGCCGTCTGGGAGCGAATAAAAAAGGGCCGGGACAGCGCCCGGCCCCTACAGCGATTACGAACGGGTACCGTACGGAACCCCGCCGACTCCTCTCGGCTGGATTCAGCCTCCGTCCGTCATCCGTCGTCCGTCGTCCGTCGTCTTCGCGCTACCGCCGGCGAAGGAACGCCGGGATGTCCAGGTCGCTCTCGTTGATCGTCCGCACCGTCTGGTCAGGCTTGGGCGCCTGCTGCGCCTGCTCCGCGGGCTGCTGCTGGCCCTGCGGCGCGGCGGCGGGAGCAGGCGCCGGGGCAGGGGCCGTGGCTACTGGCTGCGGCTGCGGCGCCGGGGCAACCACGGCAGGCTGCCGCTGCGACGGCGGGATCTCGAGCTGCCGCGAGGTCGGCTGCGGCTCCGGCTGCTGCATGACGAAGGTGTGCGGCTGCGTCCTCGCCTGGCCGGCGAACCCGGTGGCCAGCACCGTAACGCGGACCTGGCCCTCCATGTTCGGATCCGCGACCCAGCCGAAGATGATATTGGCTTCCTTGCGGTCGCACAGGTTGTTGATGAGCAGGGCCGCCTCGTTGGCCTCCGCGAGCGTCAGGTCGGGTCCGGAGGTGACATTGATCAGGACCCGCAGCGCGCCCTCGATGGAGGTCTCCAGAAGCGGACTGGAGATAGCCATCTGGGCCGCCTCGACCGCCCGGTGATCTCCGGCCGCCACGCCGATGCCCATGAGCGCGGAGCCCGCATTCTGCATAATCGCCTTCACGTCCGCGAAGTCCACGTTGATCATGCCCGGGATGGTAATGATGTCGGAGATGCCCTGCACGCCCTGCCGCACCACGTCGTCGGCCACCTTGAAGGCGTCTACCAGCGTCATCTTCTTGTCGCCCACTGCAAGGAGCTTGTCGTTGGGCACCACGATGACCGTGTCCACCTTGGCCTTGAGGTTATCTACCCCCTCCTCGGCCAGCCGCATCCGCCGCGGCCCCTCGAAGTTGAACGGCTTGGTAACCACGGAGACCGTGAGGGCGCCGCACTCCCGAGCGATCTCGGCGATAACGGGAGCGGCGCCCGTTCCGGTGCCGCCGCCCATGCCGGCGGTGATGAAGACCATGTCACTGCCGTCGAGCGCCTTCTTGATCTCGGTCTTGCTCTCCTCGGCGGCGCTGCGGCCGATCTCGGGATTGCCCCCGGCCCCCAGCCCGCGGGTGAGGTTCTCGCCGAGCTGCATGCGCGCAGGCGCGAGCGAGCACTGGAGTACTTGGCGGTCCGTGTTCATCGCGATGAACTCGACGCCGCCGAGCCCTGCCTCAATCATGCGGTTGACGGAGTTTGTGCCGCCTCCACCGACGCCGACGACCTTGATGTTGGCGCCAATGGTCTCTTCATGCCGGCCCGCGTTGCTCATTGCCATGGTTACAAGCCCCCCTTAATAGTGCGTGGACGCAGATGGTCGGCGCCGGAGATCCGGAGCGCCTCGATACAGTTGGGTGTCAGTCTGTGCGGAACTTAGCGATCAAGCTGGATAGCTGCCGCATCACACCGCCCAGCGGACTACTGGCGGCGGAGTTCTTACGGTGCACGGTCTGCTCTCGCACACCGTAGAGGACAAGGCCTACAGCGGTCGCGTAGACAGGACTGTCTACGGATTCGCCCAGACCCCCTACGCGGGACGGCTTACCCAGTCTTACGGGCATATTTAGCATACGCCCCGCGCATTCGAGAGTGCCCTGGAGCTGGGAGCCACCACCGGTGAGCACGAGACCGGCGGGCAGGAGGTTGTGGCACCCGGACTTCATTATCTCTTTCTGCACAAGCTGGAAAAGCTCCTGCATGCGGGCCTCAATGATTTCTCCAAGCGCTCTCCTGCGCAGCGGGCGCGGCTCGTCCCGGCCGATCTGCCGGATAGCGAACCGCTCTTCGTCCCGGATCTCCGATACGCTCGCGGCCCCGTGCTCGATCTTCGCGCGCTCCGCCTCTTCGGTGGTCACCCGCAGGAGCTGCGCAATGTCATTGGTAACGTGCAGGCCGCCCACCGGCACCACAGCGGAGTAGTATATCTCCCCCTCCTGGTAGATTGCCAGGTCGCTCGTGCCACCGCCGATGTCCAGCATGCAGACCCCCAGGGTCCTTTCGGCCGGCAGCAGCACCGCCTCGGCGGTGGCGATCGGCTCCAGCACCAGATCGTCCAGGCCTAGCCCCGCCTTTGTTACACACTTCTCTACGTTCTGGAGGAACGTATGCGCCCCGGTAACAATATGAGTTTCCACGCCTAGCCGCGTGCCGGACATTCCGATCGGGTGCTTAATGCCGTTCTGGCCGTCGATGGAGTACGAGCGGGGAATAGCGTGGAGGATTATGCGGTCCGGCGGAATGACGATGACCCGCGATGCTTCCAGCACCCGGTCCATGTCCTCCTGGTTGATCTCCCGGTCCGGGTGCGTAATGGCGATGACGCCCGGAGCATTGAGCGAGGAGATGTGCTCTCCCGTGACACCTACGTAAACCGTATGGATGTCGCGGCCGGACTGCCGGGCCGCCTTGGTGACGGCGTCTTCGATCGCCTTGACGGTGGCGTCGATGTCGACCACGATTCCCCGCTTGAGCCCGGTGGAGGGGCTGAGGCCGACGCCGCTCACGATGATCTCGCCGTTGTCTCCCATCTCCGCCACCACGCAGCAAATCTTGGTGGTGCCGATGTCGAGTCCGGCTATCAGATCGTGTCTCGCCAACAATTTCTCCGTGCGGGCACGCTTTGATGAATGGGGTGGCTGTGGTGCGGCCGGGCTATAACAATGGGGCGGGTAGGGCCCCGCCCCCCACACAGGTTCACGCCTAGGTGAAGCTTCCCAGGGTATCGGCTTGAGCGCGAAGCGCGCGACGGCCCTCCCGTTATGTGGGCAGGAGCTCCTTGCTGCAACGACCCCTACATGCTGACGGGCTGGGCATCCTTGCGCCTGTTAAGCGCAGCCTTGGTTAGATAGTACCGCCTAATGAGTGAGAGATTCAAGAACACGCGGGTGCCGAGCGCCACGACGGCTGCCAGGAAGAGGTCGACGCCGATCTTGTCGCCGAGCCACGCCATGCCCGCCGCGAGCAGCGTATTGAGCACAAACCCGCTCACAAAGATGTCGTCCTGGAACCGTCCCTCGATGCCCGCGCGGATGCCGCCGAATACCGTGTCCAGTCCCGCAAGCGTCGCCAACGAGAGATACGGCGCATAGGCATTCGCCAGGTCGCCCGGCACCTTGATGACGGTGAAGGCCACCAGCCCGCCGACGAATCCCGCCACAATTCCTAGCAGTGGAAGCCAGATCATCGGTTCTTGCTCCCCTCCATCTGCCGGTCGTGCTCGCGCATCAGTTGAGCGAACCGCACCTCGGTGCTGCCGGTGTAGGCCGGCAATGTCATGTCGTTTCGTTTCTCAATCTTGGCCATGTCTGGGTCATAGCGGCGGATCCCGTCCAGCGCGCCCAGTGGCATGTTCAGCCCACCGTACAGTGTTTGAGGGTCGCCGATTGCCTCGATGACGTAGGGCGGAGCGAGCGGGACGCTGTTCACCTGGATCGTGGGACCCACGCAGCGGATGGCCGTTCGGGCGACGACCCGCTGGTCGTTAATGGCGATGGCTTCTGCGCCGGACTGGCCCAGTTCATTCACCACCATCTGCAGGTCAGAATCGTGTACGATGCCCGTGAGCGCGTCGAGCGTCCGGGCCGACGGCGCCTTCTTCTTGCTGTCCTGGAGCGTGACCACGACTCCTGGACCGTGGACGGGCGTAAGCCCCGCCAGCACCTTCGCCTTCTGCAGGTCGTCGTTCAGGGCTTTCGTCTGGCCTGTGTTCTTCCCCATCGTGGTCTCAAGG
Organism: uncultured Chthonomonadaceae bacterium; assembly: GCA_964396385.1. Classification (GTDB taxonomy): domain Bacteria; phylum Armatimonadota; class Chthonomonadetes; order Chthonomonadales; family CAJBBX01; genus CAYNFH01. The sequence continues at coordinate 26,261 of CAYNFH010000032.1, forward strand.
TCAGACACCTGGCTTCGAAGCCGCTCGATCTCCTGATCGCGCTGCCGGAGCACATCGGTCCGCACTGCAGGCGGTGCCGCGCCAGACATCCCGATGCGGACGGGCCCCCCCGCCCGGCTGATCTTCCGCACCGTCTGTAGCGAGCTGGCGAGCAACAGCCCCAAAATGAAACAGAGGCCCGTCACCTGCCACACCCATGGCTGGTTCCGATGCCCCGAGGCAAACACGTTCATGGAATTGGACCGTCTGGCTTCCTGCTGTCGGGATCCCGGCGCGGCCGGCAGTTAGCGGCGCTCGCGCCGAGGTTTCTGCTCGGTCGAATGCTCGTCGTCCGTCTTCTTCTGCTCAGGCTTCTCCGCGCCTGAGCCGCGGGGCGTACATGCGGGGGCTTCGGGGCACCGCAGGTCGATAGCCTCTACCTCCGAAGCGATATTAGGAGCCTCGTCGTAGATGCGCTGCGCCAGGCGAAACTTGGCATCTAGCTGCTCGCCCTGGCCAAGCCGAAGCACAACGCCGTCACGCATATTTAAACACACATCGCCCCCGTGGTCAACCTCGATTTTGTCTACGGGCGGGGTCTTGACGCGCTTGGACCAGCGGAGCGCTGCGATGCCCGCGGAGGCTATGCCGTCTGCAATGCGCTTCCCGGGCCGGACATCCACGGGACCATCCACCTCCACGCGCGGAAGCGCCAGCCCCGCGGGCGCTGAACGGATGGGAGTGCCCGCATTGTCCACCTCCCACTGCTGCTCTCCCGCCACCAGCACACACTCCGGGCGACGCGGAACGATCGAGATGACAAGTGTGCCGGGCGGGCGCCTCCCAATGCGGGCCTCCGCCACGGCCGGAACGCGCTCGATGGCGTGTGCCAGGGCGCGAGCGGGCGCGCGGATGAGGTTCGTGCGCGGCGGAACGTCGCACTGGGTTAGCACGGCGGCGGCCTCCAGCGGCTCCAGCCCTGAGAGTCCCTCCACCCGGACCGTCCGGATATAGAGCCAGGGCGAGGTCAGCAGCGCGCCCGCGAAGGTGCCCGCTACCACCGCCCCGAATAGCCAGAGAAGCCGCCGCCGCACCTCACGTGGGTTCATGCGCCGGACCACTCGCCGCGTGGCGGGCTTTTGCCGTGCCTTGTAGCCTACCGGCTCCGAACGGGGCCGTACCCCTTTCGCAACTGTCTTGACGCGGACGGTCCTTACCGGCGACTTCCGCGCAGGGACTGGTGGCTCGTCACCTCTCACCGACATGCGGGCTCACACTCCTCGAGGTAATTCTCGGCCGCGGTGCGGATGTTTCCGGCGCCGAGCGTGATGACTACGTCGCCGGACCTGGCAACACACCGCAGCGCGTCGGTAACGTCGGACAGCTTGGATTGGAACATGGCGGACCTGTCGGGAGCCACCCGGGCCAGCTCCCGCACAATGTCCGCCGCTCGGACGCCGGGAATGGGATCCTCCCGCGCCGCGTAGATGTCCGCGACCACGATGACATCCGCCTCGCCGAGCGCCTCGGCGAACTCCGGCAGGAAGTCTCGCGTGCGGCTATAGAGGTGCGGCTGGAAGGCGGCTATCAGGCGCTTACCCGGATATGCAGAGCGGGCGGCAGCCAGCGTCGTACGGATCTCAGTTGGATGGTGAGCATAGTCGTCTATCACCTCTACCCCGTCTCGCTCCCCCAGCCGCTCGAAGCGGCGCTCCGTCCCTCGGAAGCTCGTCAGTGCCCGCGCGATCACTTCCGGAGCGGCACCAATCTCCAGCCCTACCGCCGCCGCGGCAACGGCATCCAGGAGTTTATGCCTCCCCGCATCATGGAGCTCAATTTCGGCCAACGAACGTGGTTCCCCATCCTGCTCGATGCGGACCAGCGTAAAGCGCTGCGGCACCCCGTCATCCCGCACGTTCTCCGCGCGCACCACGCCGGACTCAATCCCGTATTCCACTGCGCGAAGATCGGTCTGGGCGAGTCCATCTCTTAGCCTGCGAACGCCCGGATCATCAGTACACCAGATGACCGTTCCGCCCGCGGAGATCTTGGACAGGAACTGTTCGAAGCTCCGAAAGACGTTCTCTTCCGTGCCGAAGTAGTCCAGGTGGTCCGCCTCTACATTCGTGACGACTGCGATATCCGGCGCAAGTGAGAGGAAGGAATCGTACGCCTCACACGCCTCCGTGAGGAAGGCCTCCCCCTTCCCAACCCGCACGTTGCCGCCAATGGCCGGATACTCGCCCCCTACCAGGATGCTGGGATCGAGTCCCGCCTCCAGCAGGATGGCCGCGGTCATCGCGGTCGTAGTGGTCTTGCCGTGGGTGCCGGTGATGGCTATGCGCGGCCCGCCGTGTTCCGCCATCACCCGTCCGAGCAGCTCCGCGCGGGAGAGGACCGGCAGCCCTGCCTCGCGGGCGGCGCCTAGCTCCGGATTGTCCTCGTGGATGGCGGCGGTCGCCACTATCAGCGCCGGTTGCTCCCGGGCGATGTTCTCGGCCTCCTGCCGGCGATATATCCGCGCCCCTATGGCCTCCAGCCGGCGTGTCGCCGCGTTCTCATGGGGATCTGACCCGGAGATCTTCACTCCCCGCGCAAGCAGCACGTGCGCCAGCCCGCTCATGCCAACCCCGCCGATGCCAATAAAGTGGACGTGGGAGAGACGGTCAGTGGTTGATGGTTGATGGTTCATGTTCATGAAACCGACTTGCGTACTCCGCCCCTGCAACTAGAGGCACACAGCGACAGTGTCATCCCGAGCACGGGTGAGCCGCGCTTTGGCCGCGATAGCGGACAGCGGCGAGGGCCGGCCCCTGGGGAGGGATCTGCTTTACGGCTCGAACACGTACTCTGTAACTACGAAGTGCCGGTCGGACCGGCCCGTCATCCCGCGCATTCCCGCGCCAGCTCCGCTACGTGCCGCGCCGCTTCCGGCCTCCCCAGAGCACGCCCCGCCGCGGCCATCGCCTCCCGTCGCGCCTCGTCCCCGCGCAGCGCCTGCACCTGCTCCGCGAGCCGCTCCGGGGTCAGCTCCGGCTGCCGCAGATGGATCCCCGCTCCTGCCCGCTCTACCGCTCTTGCGTTGGCCGTCTGGTGGTCCGCGTACGCCGTCGGCAGAGGGACCATCAGGGCCGGGACGCCGTTCGCTGTGATTTCCGCCAGCGTCGAGATGCCGCACCGGCAGACCACCAGGTCCGCCGCCCGGTAAGCCAGCGGCATCTGCTCGCCCGAGATATACGGCCGCGGCAGATAATTGATGCGCGAAAGGTCCGTACGTTCCGCCACCTTCAATGCCTCCTCATGGTTCCGCGGGCCAGTCTGGTGCAGGACCTGGACGGGCCCATCCAGTAACGACGCCATGCCGATTGCCAGCTCGTTCAGCCGCTGCGCCCCCTGGCTCCCGCCGACCACCAGGACGGTAAACTGGTCGGGCGACATGCCGAGCAACACGCGCGCCTCTTCCGGGCAGATTCGGCTGACGATGTCCGGCCGCAGCGGCACCCCTGTCTGCACTGTCTTCGCCCCCGGCAAACGCTCCGCCGTCTCCGCGAACCAGATGCAGACGCGGCTCGCCCGTCGCGAGAGCCAGCGATTGGTGCGGCCCGGGACGGCGTCACAGGCCTGGATGATCAGCGGCCGGCCCTGCCGCGTGGCCGCAATGGAGGTAGCCGCCGCCACGTATCCGCCCGTACCGATCACCACGTCCGCTCCGAAGCTCTTCAAGAGCGCTCCGGCCTCCCGATACCCCTTCCACAGCTCGAGAAGTACACCCACTGTGGAGGGCGACACCAGTTTCCGTAGCTTGCGAGACCGGACCGCCTCAAACCGGATTCCGGTCTGCGGCACAATATCCACCTCCGGCCCTCTCTCCCCGCCGATGTACAGCAGCTCTGTCGAGAGGACCTCCCGCCGGAGCGCCTCCGCCACCGCGAGCGCGGGATAGATGTGTCCCCCGGTCCCGCCGCCGGTGATGGCAACCTTCATTGCCGTACGGTGTCTCTGCCCGACTCCCGCAGGGGCGCATCCGGATGCTGCGAAACGTTCAGCAGCACCCCGATGGCCGTGAGCAGAAAGAACAGGGAGGTGCCGCCGTAGCTGATGAAGGGCAGCGGCACACCCGTCGCCGGGATGGAGCCCGTAACCACCGCCACGTTGATGACGGCCTGCCAGCTAATCATCGCCGCGATACCCGCGGCCAGCATCGCGCCGAACGGGTCCCGCGTCCTTCGCGCGATCACGAAGCCCTGCCGTCCCGCCAGAAAGAGTAGTCCGACTACAAGTACCGAGCCCCACAGCCCCGTCTCCTCCGCGATGGTCGCGAAGATGAAGTCCGTGTTGGCTTCGGGAAGGTAGAACTTCTCTCGGCCGGCGCCCAGCCCCACGCCGCGCACGCCCCCGGAACCGACCGCCACCAGCCCCCGCGTGATCTGATACCCCTTGCCGTAGTAGTCCGCTTCCGGGTTCATGAACGTCTTTAGCCGTCCGGCGCGGAAGCCGTGGCCAAAGAGGCTAACGGCCATAAAGGCGAAGGCGGCGATGCCGCAGACTCCGGCGAGGTGGACCTTCTTCGCCCCGGCCACGTATAGCAGCGTCATGCTGGAGAGGAAGATGATGGCCGCGGTACCAAGGTCCGGCTCGCGCTCCACCAGCAGCGCGAATATCGCGACGATGGTCAGCGGGACCGCCATGCCGTCCGAGAAGCTCTTGATGTTGTACGCCGCCCGGGACAGCAGCGCGGCCAGGTAGATGATGAGCGCCATTTTGGCGAACTCGGACGGCTGGACCTGGAAGAGCCCCTTCCCTATCCACCGGGCAGCCCCGTTCTTGCTTATGCCGATGACGGGAGCCCAGACCAGCATCAGGCTGACTAGCGACGCCACGAGCATCGGCCCGGCGAAGCGCCGCAGCCGCCAGTAGCCGAAGCGAGCCATGGTCAGCATGCCGAGCACTCCCAGTCCTGCGTAGAGCGCCTGGCGCTTCAGGAAGTAGAACCCGTCATTGCCCATGCCGCGCAGGTCCATGGACCGGGCATAGCTGGCGTCGTAGACGGCGACGACGCCGACTACCAGGAGTGCGAGTGTTACGTTGAAGAGCAGATGGTCCGGCGGCTCTCGTCGCCTCTCCACGATGGCTGCCACCTTATCGCGCGCCCTCCAACCGGCGGACCGCCTGCCGGAAGGCCTCTCCACGCGCTTCGAAGTCCGTAAACATGTCGAAGCTTGCGCACGCCGGCGAAAGCATGACAGCGTCGCCGCGTGCCGCTAGCTGCGTCGCCTTCTCAACCGCCTCCTCCATAGTCGACGCGTGCGTAATCCGGTCGAACCCTGCCGACCTGGCCGCGGCCTCTATTGCGGGGGCCGCCGTGCCGATGAGCACCGCGTGCTTGGCATAGAGCGCCAGGCCCACGCCGAGCTGCGCGAAGTCCGTGTTCTTGTCGGCGCCGCCCGCGATTACGACCGTCGGCCGCGCCATGGCTTCCAGCGAGCGCACGCCTGCGTCCACGTTGGTACACATGGAGTTGTTGACGTACTGTATGCCGTTGATCTGCGCCACCGGCTCCATCCGGTGGACAACCCCGGTGAAGCGCCGGAGCGCTTCCTCCACGTGCTCCGGCTCGATGCCGAAAGCGATGGCCGCGCCGGAGGCCGCGAGCGCGTTCTCCACGTTATGGCCACCCGGAATCCGCAGTGCGGAGACCGGACACAGGGTGAACTCCTCCCCGTTCCAGCGAACCGTGATGTTGCCGCTCCGAACGCACGCGGAGTCATCCTTCAAACAGTTGCCATGGTCGAACCAGAACAGCCGGGAGGGCACGCCGTCTCCTATAGAGCGCGCGGGAGCATTCAGCCGGTTGATTACGGCAATGTCGTCCGGCTCCTGGGTGGCGAACAGCCGGGCCTTCGCACCGGCGTACTCGGCGAAGCTCTTGTGCCAGTTCATGTGGTCCGGGGTGATGTTGGTCAGCACGCCCACCTTCGGCCGGAACCGTTCGACCCACATCAATTGGAAGGAGCTGATCTCCGCGACGATCACGTCCTCCGCCTCGGCTTCAGCCGCCGCTGAGATGAGGGTCTGTTTGATCTCGTCCGCAGCTATGTTACCGGCGATCCACGTTT
>CAYNFH010000032.1:32365-39521 GCA_964396385.1 uncultured Chthonomonadaceae bacterium
GCCGATCAGCATCGTGGTCGTGGTCTTGCCGTTGGTGCCGGTGACGGCCAGGATGGGCGCGCGGCTGATGCGGTACGCGACCTCGATCTCCGACAGGATCGGGATCCCGCGCTCCCGTGCGAGGGTCAGCAGCGGCGAGTCGGGGCGTATGCCCGGTGACGGGATCAGCATGTCAGCGCAGTCTAGCGCGACCTCGGCGCTCGCCCCCGGAAGCACCGTTACTCCGAGGCCGCCGGCTTCTGACAGTCGCGCTCCCAGCGCGTCGGCGCTCTGGGAGTCGCTCAGGGCGACGTCGGCACCCAGCGCCTTCAGCACGGGCGCGGCGGCAAGCCCGGTGCGGGCCATTCCGGCGATTGCGATTCGCCTGCCCGCGAACTCCGACTTTTCGAGCGTCATCACCATTTCCTAGCTCCGTTAGTTCCGTATGCCGCGCTAGTGCCCGGCGATTGCGACCAGCGTTACCGCTACGGCCGCCGCAGTGACGAGCCAGAACCGCTGAACGATCCTGGTCTCCTTCCACCCCAGCTCCTCGAAGTGGTGGTGGATTGGCGTCCTCCGGAACACCCTGTGCGTCCTGGCATACTCAATTCCGTACTTCCGCGTCCGGTACTTGAACACGGTGACCTGAACGATCACCGAGAACAGCGCCGCCCACGGAATGACGGAGTAGAACTGGAACGGAACCTCTACCTTTCCCATCATCGCCAGACCGGCCAGTCCTGCCCCGAGCGCGAGCGAGCCGGTGTCCCCCATGAACACCTGCGCCGGGTGGCAGTTGAACCAGAGAAACCCGGCGCACGCGCCGGCAACGGCTCCCCCGAATAGCGCCATCGCTATGTTGCCGGTCACCGCGAAAACCGTGGCGGCAAGCGCGAGGGCCACCATCGTTGACACCCCCCCGGCCAAACCGTCCAGCCCGTCCATGAAGTTGACTGCGTTCGACATACCGACGACGAGTAAGACGCCGAGCATGTAGTAGCCGATCCCGAGGTCAAAGTAGCTGCCGACACGTACCACCGTAGTCACACCGGCAGCGGCGGTCATCTTGAGCCAGACGACGAACAAGACCGAAAAGAGCACCTGCATTCCGAACTTCTGCCTCGCCTTGAGGCCCAGATTCTTGCCCCGAGTCGCGATCAGGTAGTCGTCCACGAAACCGATGAAGCCGAACGCAAGCGTGAGGCCCAGCAGCGCCAGGACCGGGGCGTGGGACGGGTGGACCACCACGTCCAGCACCACCGGAACGGTGAGCCCGCTCAGGATGATGAGCCCACCCATGGTGGGCGTGCCCTGCTTCTCCGCGTGCCGCGCGGGCGCATCGGCGGAGACGGTCTGCCGGGCCCCGACGCGGCGGAGCAGCGCGATGAGGGGCCCGCCGATAGCCAGGCTGATGATAAACGCGGTGACGAATGCGAGTGAGATGTCCATGATAGCGTTCGCGGTGATCGGTGTCGACAGCACGCCTATGACACGCCGGTAAGTATCTGGCGTACCACTTCCCGGTCGTCGAAATGGTGCTTGACCCCGTTCACCTCCTGGTAGTCTTCGTGGCCCTTTCCGGCCACCAGCACAATATCGCCCGGCCTGGCCTCGGAGAGCGCGATGCCGATGGCGCTCCTCCGGTCGGGCTCTATCACGATCCTCGCCGGGACCCCCTGGAGACCGTGAAGGATGTCCTGAATAATCGCCGCGGGATCCTCGGTTCGGGGGTTGTCCGACGTCACCACCACCACGTCCGCGCGCTCTCCCGCGATCTTGCCCATGATGGGCCGCTTGGTCCTGTCCCGGTCTCCGCCGCAGCCGAAGACGATCAGCAGCCGCTTCGGATCCAGTCTTCTCGCGGAGGACAGGAGGTTTTCGAGGCCGTCCGGGGTATGCGCGTAATCGACCACAACGTGGAAGTCCCGGCCCGTCGGGACCGACTCAAAGCGGCCAGGCACCGCCGGGAGCGAGGCGAGCCCCTGTTCTATCGCCGCTGGAGCGATGCCCAGCCCGACCGCGACCGCGATAGCGCCCAGGGCGTTGTAGACCTGGAACGCACCGCCGATGTTAAGCCGCGCGTTCACTCGGCCGGCCGGGGTGTCCGCCACAAACCTCACGCTCCCGGGCGTAAGCTGCACGTCGCGCCCCTGCACGTCGGCGCGCTCTCGGACTCCGTACCCTAGCACACGCCCGCGTGTCGCCTCCGCCACCTGCGCACCGTACGCGTCGTCCAGGTTCACCGCCGCGACGAAAGGCTTCCCCGAGATCTGGGGATACTCGCGGAAAAGCCTCAGCTTGGCCTGAAGGTAGGACTCCATGTCGCCGTGGTAGTCCAGGTGGTCCTGCGTCAGGTTCGTGAACACCGCGGCGTCGTAGGCGCTGCCGTCCGTCCGGTATTGGGCCAGCGCATGGGAGGAGACCTCCATTGCCACCGCCTGGGCACCGCGCCGCAGCATCTCCGCGAACAGCGCCTGGAGCTGGTCCGCCTCGGGCGTCGTTCGCTCTGAAGGCAGCTCTTCGCCCATCAGCTCGGCTCCGAGAGTGCCAATGGTGCCGGCCTTGAGCCCGGCCGCGCGAAGGATGCTGGCGGTAAGAAACGTGGTTGTGGTTTTGCCGTTGGTGCCCGTGACGCCGACCAGCTTCATGGAGCGGGACGGATCGCCGTAGACGGCTGCCGCGATCTCGGGCATCGCCCGGCGCGTATCCGGCACAATCAGCGTAGGCGCGGAAGGCAAATCCGATGCCCGAGCCGGCCGGGCGCATAGCGCCGCCGCGCCGCGCGCGAGCGCATCGGCGGCGAAGCGGTGCCCGTCGAACTTCTCCCCTACCAGGCACACGAAGAGGTCGCCGGGTCGGACCGCCCGGGAATCATGGTGGACGCCCGAAATGGGTACCTTGCACTCCCCTTCGCAATGCGCATCCGTCAGCCGGATCAGAAGCTCGTTCAGTTTCATAGGGGCACCCTTGCTACGACAACCGTACTATTCCAAACACTTCCAGAACGGGACTGGGCCATTGGCCCGTATTGCGCCAACGGCCCGTCCCGTTCCTAAGATTCTACAGAAAGACGCTACCTGGCCGCGATCCGTGCCTTGGGCGCGTCCAGGGACGCCGGATCGTCCGGCGGCACTTTCCAGTACCACATGAGCCGCTGGGCGATCCCCTTGAAGACCGGCGCCGCGACCTCCGCGCCATAGTAGCCGCCCTGGGGCTCATCCACCACCACGTAGATGAGCGCGCGGGGGCTGCGGGCCGGAATGAACCCGATGAACGAGGCCACGTACTTGCCCGCGGCGTAGCCCTTGTGGCCTGGCACCACCTTCTGGGCCGTGCCGGTCTTGCCGGCCACGCTGTATCCGGGGACCTTGGCGGACCGGCCGGTTCCTTCGATAACTACACCCTCCAGCAGCGACCGAACCAGCTCCGCGGTGGCGGGGCTGACCGCCTGCCGGACCTTGACCGGCGGACAGTCCTTGACCACTTTGCCCGTTGCATCCTGGAAGCACTTCACCAGCCGGGGCCGCATGAGCTGACCGCCATTGGCGATGGCGCTGTAGGCCGCCGCCATGGCAAGCGGAGACACCATGACCGACTGGCCGAATGCTACGCGGGACACCTTGGCGATGCTGGTGGAGCTGCCCTCCGCGCCATACCCTAGCGTACCGCGCATGTCGTACGGTAGCCCAACTCCCGTCGGCGAGAGCAGGCCAAAAGCATCGAGGTATTTGTGAAGCTTCTCCATGCCCAGCTTCATGCCGATCTGCGCCGTCGCCACGTTGCAGGAGTGCGCCAGGACCTCACGGATGGTCTCCTGGCCGTGGCCGCCCGCCTGACCATGCATGGCGCAGCTCACAACCCGGTTGCCGATCTGCAAGTGGCCGGAGCAGTAGAACGTAGTCTGGGGCGTGATTACCTGCTCCTGCAGCGCCGCAGAGGCGGTGATCGCCTTCATGGTCGAGCCCGGCTCGAACAGTGAGAGGCCGTAGTTACGCAGCGGTTCGGGGCCGTTCTTCAGCTCCGCGCGGGTGACGGGGTCGAACGATGGATAGCTCACCATGGCCAGCACGTCTCCGGTCTTCGGGTCCATCACGATGGCCGTCGCGCCCACCGGATGGTGCTGCTCACAGGTAGCTGCGAGCTCCGTCTCCGCCATGTGCTGGATGGTAGAGTCGACCGTGAGCCGGGCATCCGGTCCGTCCTCTTTATCGAGGCGGCGAAGCTGAGTGTCCGGGATCACCCGGCGGTGCGCGTCTACTTCCGCCTGCACAAACCCATCTCTGCCCCTCAGAATGGGATCGAGCGAGCGCTCCAGTCCCATCTGGCCATACAGCTTCCCGTGGTCGTCCGGCACCATGAAGCCCACCACGTGGACGGCGTCCCGCCCGGCCGGGTAGCTGCGCTCTGGCTTGTCCGTGATGGAGAGACCCGCCAGTGCGTCCGCCCACTTCTTGAGCCCGCGGTACTCGCGGAACCGCTCCGCCGCGTCCGGGCTGACCGGCGTGGGGATCTTGACGGCGCGCACCGGCTTACCGTTCGGTCTGCGCTGTCCGGGCGAGACAAACGGCAGGATCTGGTCTGGGCTCACTCCCAGGATCTCGGCAGCCGCTGCTGCGGTCCTGGTGGCATCCTTCACCTGAGTGGGGTCACAGACAAGCTGGCTGGAGTAGACGGTCACGGCCAGGGGCTTGCCGTCCCGGTCCAGGATGGCGCCGCGCTGCGCGGGCTGCTGGATGTTCTGCGCCCGCATGTGCCGCGCTTTATCGCGGAAATAGTCGCCGTGAATGGCCTGGAGGTAAACCAGACGGGCCACAAGCAGGATATAGAACGCCGCGATCAGCCAGAAGAAGCGCTCGATGCGGATCTTGACAATGTCGGACTGTCGGGCTCGAATAGCCATCTGGGCTATCTCCCTCCCGTCGGGTCGGCCCACTCGGTCGCACCGGGATCGGCGCTGCTGCCGGTGGCCCGAGCGAGCTGGGTGGCGGTCACGGGAATCCCGGCGTTCAGGACCACTGCGGGAAGGCTCGGGGGCGTCATCTCGTTGGAAGCCGCCCAAGACTCGACAGTTTCCTTGGAGCCCTTGCGGATGAGCTCGGTCGCGAGCAGCTCGCGCTGCGTCTCCAGCAGCGAGATGTCCCGCTTGATCTTCACGCGCTGATAGTTGACCCCCGTCATGCGAGCATAACCGGATACGTACATCACCAGGCAGACGGCTACTACAAGACCGGCCACCATGCTTCCGGTGGTGGTCTGTTCCGAGGAGCGGGTCGAGACCTGCTTCCGCTCCCGGAGATCGGGAAGAACGACTGAACGCGCGGCAGGGCGCTCAAAGTTGCGGGGAATTCCCCTCTGTACGATTGCCACGCTGATGGTCCTCCAGGCGACCTGGTGTGTTGGTTAGAACTCCTCGACTCGTTCGGCTGCGCGCAGCCGGGCGCTTCTGGCGCGTGGGTTCTGCCGTACCTCTATCTGGTCCGGCAGGACCGGCTTGCGCGTAATGATCTCCACGATGCGCCGCGCTCCGCACCGGCAGACCGGCAGACCGGGCGGGCACTGGCATCGCCCCGCGAACCGCTGGAACGCATGCTTCACAATCCGGTCCTCCAGGCTGTGATATGCGATTACGGCGATCCGTCCCCCGGGCTGCAGTCGGCTTACGGCCCCTTCCAATCCCTCCTCTAGCGCCCCCAGCTCATCGTTCACCGCTATGCGTATCGCCTGAAAGGTCCTGGTGGCCGGATGGATGTCAGGCGGCCAGGCTTTCCGGGGAATGGCGGCCTTCACCAGGTCCGCCAACTCGCCGGTGGTCCGTACGGGCTGGGTATTCCGTGCCTCCACGATGAACCGGGCGATCCTCGCCGCCCAGCGCTCTTCTCCCCACTCGCTCAGGATCCGGGTCAGCTCCCGCGCGTCCGTCTCGTTGAGCAGCTCGCTCGCCGGGACCCCGCGGGTTGGATCCATCCGCATGTCCAGGGGAGCGTCTGTCCGGAAAGAGAAGCCTCTCTCTCCAGCGTCAAGCTGGTGAGACGAGACTCCCAGATCCAGCAGGACTCCGTGGACCATGCCGATGCCGTGTTGATCCAGCAGCGCCGGCAGATTGCGGAAGTTGCCTTGAATTGGGATTATCGTCGGGGATAGGTCGTGCAGTCTGGCTCTGGTAGCCTCAAGGGCCTCGCGGTCCTGATCGACAACCACCAGTACGCCGTCCGGGGCGAGGCGCTGACCGAGGAGGAGCGCGTGGCCTCCTCCGCCAGCGGTTGCATCTACGACCGTGTGTCCGGGTTGGGGATTGAGCAGCCGGACCACTTCGCCCGCAAGTACGGGCGTGTGGTAGGCGTCCGTCACCTCAGGGCGGAGCTCTCGAGACCCATCTTATCCGCTAGGCCAACGGCTTCCGCGGCATCGTACAGGTTCTCCGAGGTGAACCGGCCGGCGAAGTCATCCCAGACACTCTTGCTCCAGATCTCCAGCTTTGGCCCCTGACCTACGATAACCGCGGACTGGCTCTGGTTTATATTGGCCCAGTCCCGAAGGTGCTTCGGGATACCGAGCCGGGCCTGCGGATCGAGGCGAACAAAGGTGCGTCCACCCAGCATCCTCTGCAGGAACCCTGTTTGGCGCTGCAGCACGGCGCTCCTGATGCTCTCTTCTACCTGCTGCCACACCGGGACGGGGAGAACCAGGATGGCTCGGTCCGGACCGCGGGTGAGAACGAATTCCTCTCCCAGCGGTCCGCGAAACTCCTGCGGCATAACCACCCGGCCCTTGTCGTCGACCGAGTGCTCGTACTCTCCCCAGAAACTGAACTCCGTGGTATTGGCCATAGATGGGTCCGGGCGACTGGGCATTGACCACCCTCCCGTCACCACGTGGTTACCACTGTGTCTCCACTATTGTAGAACTCGCTAACCCCTTTGTCAACACCGAACGGTCAGGATTCGCGAATTCTCGGAGCCAGAGACACAATATCTAGTGCATGTAGGGACTTGTCTACTACTACATCTAGTCCCCACAGCCCCTGCCGATCAACCGGGCAATTCCCGCACAAACAGCCCGTCAGCAAGCTTAATAAGCGTTGGATTCTGCCCCTACATCCCGTGTCGGCGAAGGCCGACACTCGGCCAAAGGCGGGTGAGCCGCGCCTTGGCCTCGGTAGCGGACAGCGGCGAGGGCC
>CAYNFH010000033.1:0-38030 GCA_964396385.1 uncultured Chthonomonadaceae bacterium
GATGGTGAGGATGTTCTTCTCAATGGAGTTGAGCTTGTGCAGCACGGAGTACTGGGTAGTCGTCTTGCCGGATCCTGTCGGGCCCGTTGAGAGCACCATTCCGTTCGGCTGGATAACGAGGTCCTCCAGTTGGGCCTGGGTCTCGGCGGAGAAGCCGAGCTTGTTGAGGCCGATGAGGATGCTGCTCTTGTCCAGGATTCTGCAGACGATTTTCTCGCCGAAGATGGTGGGCAGGCAGGAGACGCGGAGGTCGTAGTCCTTGTTCTCGTAGCGGATGGGGATACGCCCGTCCTGCGGGATGCGGCGCTCGGCAATGTTCATCTCCGCCATGATCTTAAAGCGAGAGATGAGCGGCGGCTGAATGTACTTCGGCATCGTCATCGTCTCGTGGAGCACGCCGTCCACGCGGTAGCGGATGCGCAGCCCGCGCCGATCCGGCTCGATGTGGATGTCCGATGCGCTCTCCTTGATGGCCTGCTGGACGATGGTGTTGGCGACCCGGATGATGGGCGCCTCCTCCGCCATGGCGGCGACGCTCTCCTCATCGTCCTCCATCTTAGCGTAGTCGCCGGAGGAGCCGACCTTGGCGATGTCCTCCTTCATGAGGTTGACGAGGTCGCTGGCGCCTCCCCCGCCACCCGCCCCACCCTTGAGCGGGTTCATGCCGGGGGAGGCCGCGCCCTTGCCGTTGCCGGGCGCGAGATCCGCGGTGGTTCCGCCGTAGACGCGCGCGATGGCGTCCTCTATGTCGCCAGCGGCGGCCAGGACCGCTTTGACGGTACAGCGGGAGACCATACGCAGGTCGTCCGCGGCGTACGGGTTGTTGATGTCTGCCATTGCGACGTGGAGCGTATTGGTGTTGCTGTCCTTCTTAACGGGGATGACGTTGTGGCGCTTGGCGATATGCTCCGGCACCACATTGACCGCGCTGGGATCCGGGGCGAATCGGGAGAGATCCACGAAAGGCATGCCCAGCTCCTGCGCCTTCGCCTTGGTCACGTCCCGTTCCGATGCGAGCCCCTGCTCGACCAAGATCTTGCCCAGGTCGCCGCGAGTGGTCTTCGCCGCTTCCTCCGCTTGCCGGAGCTGTTCTGGTGTGATGAGTTTCTCCTGCACCAGAAACTCGCCCACGCTCCTCCTGGCCATCACCATTGTCGCGCACCTTGCCTCTCGTAATAGTCTCGATATGGTCCGGCCACCTGGCCGGTGGCGCTAATTGCCTGTCTTGTTGCGTACCGCAGAATTGCGGGATTATAACATACGGCCCTGAGCAGGGCAAGCGGGATATGCCCGCCTGCCGCTGGAGTAATGGAGTGGTGGAGTACTGAAGTGATGTACCCGATTCCGGATCCCAACACTCCATCACTCCTTCAGTCCATTGTTCCTCCCGCCAAGTCCCGCTAGCACCGCCCGCTCCATCACGTCTACCGGTGGGTCCATGCCCGTCCAGATTCGGAACGCCGCCGCGCCCTGGTGAACCAGCATCTGCACCCCATTCAGCGTGGCCGCCCCCGCCGCTCGGGCGGCTCGCAGCAGTGCCGTCTCCGGCGGGTTGTAGATAAGATCGTAAACCAGCAGCCCCGCCCTGAACGCTTGGACTGGGACGTCCGGCATCTCGTCTTCTCGCGGGTGCATACCAACGGACGTACAGTTCACGAGCAGGTCCGCGCGCGCGACGGCCGCGCCGAGTGCCTCTCGATCTCCCGCATCCAGAGCGTTGGCCGCCTGCCTGCCGGCAAGGGCATTGACCTCATCGGCCAGGCACCGGGCACGCTCCAGGGTCCGGTTTGCCAGCACGACAGACGCGCCCTCTCGGGCCAGCCGGTGGGCCACCGACCGTGCCGCGCCCCCGGCGCCCAGGAGCACCGCGACGCCGCCGGACGGTATCCAGCCCAGGCGCGCCAGCGGGGCGGCAAACCCGTCGCCGTCGGTGTTATATCCGACCAGTCGACCATCCACATTGTGGACCGTGTTCACCGCGCCGATGGCCCTCGCCTCGGCAGCCACCTCGTCCAGAAACGGAAGGACGCGCTCTTTGTGCGGGATCGTGAGGTTGATACCTACAATCCCAAGGGTAGTAAGGCTGTGGATCGCCG
The DNA here is from genome assembly GCA_964396385.1 of uncultured Chthonomonadaceae bacterium. Classification (GTDB taxonomy): domain Bacteria; phylum Armatimonadota; class Chthonomonadetes; order Chthonomonadales; family CAJBBX01; genus CAYNFH01. Next base: position 2,097 of record CAYNFH010000033.1, read on the forward strand.
GACCGATGTCGTCCGGCCGGACGGAGAAAGGAATATAAGTGTAATGAAGGCCCAATGCGGCAATTGCCGCATTGTGCATCGCGGGGGAGAGTGAGTGCTCGACCGGGCAGCCGAACACCCCCAGCACCCTGGTATGCCCCGTGATGCCTATGAGAGTCAATCCCCCTGGTTTACCGACGACTCCCTCAAGGGGATTGTTCCACACCCATTATATAGCAAGTCCAGGCAGTTTGACCAGTCCGGAGACAGTAGCGGAACAACTACAATCTCATCATCGCGAGCACCCGAGTAGCCCCGGGCCTCCGTGCCCGGGTTGCGTCCAGAGCCGGGCAGGAACGCATGCAGCTCCGCTGCTACTCCATTCTTGCCCGTCGCTTAACGGCTGACAGAGAACTACTCAATCTCTCCCCGTCGCCGGAAGTAGGCCAGGAGGAGCTTTTCCGCTACGCGGCTCACCTTGGTGCCGACGAACTCCCTGCGCGCCATCGGCTTCACCATGATGCTATAGACGCCAGAGCGGTTGGCGCCCCAGACGTCCGTGAACATCTGGTCCCCCACCATCACCGTGTTCGCCGGGTCCACCGCCAGTTCCTGCATGGCGGCCCGAAATCCCCGCTTGCGCGGTTTCCAGGCGCGGCGGACGTAGGGGATGTCCAGCTCCTCGGACAGCTTCTTGAGACGCCGACCGAAGCGCGTGTTGGAGACCAGGCACAGCTTGATTCCGGCGGCTTTCAGGTCCGCCAGCCAGGCCAGCACGGCGTCCGGAACGTCGTGCCGCTGCCAGCCCACCAGCGTATTGTCCAGGTCCAGCAGCACTGCCTGGATTCCGGCGGCGATGAGGTCCTGAACGCTCACCTCCGTCACGCCGCTATGGCAAAAGCGCCGGGGGCAGAAAGTGAAAAGGCCCTTTCGCGGAAGGTGAGAGGTGAGAGGCGAGAGGTGAGAGGTGGATGCCGCCTGTTCAGGCGTTCGGGCGTTCAGGCGTTCGGCGTTGGGATTCATTGCAGTGTTTGCTTGGCCCGGAGGGCGCGAAAGCGGGCGACGTTCTGTAGGTGCTCGGCTTCCGTACGGCTGAAGACGTGCGCTCCGCCCGGCCCGGCTACATAGAACAGGTACGGGTTGCGCTCCGGATTCAGCGCCGCCGTGAGCGCGTCGAGTCCGGGGGACGCAATGGGCCCCGGCGGCAGGCCGGCGTGCCGGTAGGTGTTGTAGGGTGAGTCTACGTTCAGGTCGGCGTAGGTGACACGGCTCTTATGGTGACCTTCGGCGTAGAGCACAGACGCGTCAATCTGAAGCCGCATCTTGTGGGACAGCCGGTTCTCTATGACGCCGGCGATGCGGGGCCGATCCTGCGGAACCTCCGCTTCGCGCTCTATGAGGGATGCGATCGTCACGATCTGATTGAGCGAGTGATGGCTCGCCTGAATGGCCGCCTTGTTGGGCCGGTAGAAGCGCGAGACAAATGTATCCACCATCTCCTGCGCCACCTTCTCCGGCCGCATGTTGGCTTTGAAGAGGTAGGTCTCCGGATACAGATACCCTTCCAGGCCGGAGGAGGGGATGGTGAACGGGGCGCTAACCGGCGGATCGTCGCTTTCCGCGACCGTGAGGAAGGTCTCCGGATTCGGGACCACCTGCCTGGCGGCCAGAGTCTGCGCGATCTGGCGGGCGGTGAATCCCTCCGGGATCGTGACTTTGATCTGGCCGGTCTCGCGTGGTCCCTGCTCCAGCCGGTCGGCGATCTCCGATAGCCGCATATCCGGCGAGAGGCGGTAAGCGCCGCTGCGAATGCGGGTCCAGCCTCCGCGCCGGCCGAGCGTCCAGAGGAAGGCCCAACGGCTGCGGATGACCCCGCGCTCCTCGAGCATATTCGCCACCTGCGTCGGGCTCTCTCCGCGCTTGACGCGCACGTTGACCGGGTGGTAGCTGCTCGATGCGGGCCTGGTGGCGTAGAGGTTCCACCACGCCAGGACAACCGCGATGACGGTGAGGGGCACTGCGAGGCAGCAGCCGGCAAGCTTGAGCTTTCTCACTCCGCCCCCCCCGGCCCCAATTCTGGGGGAGCTTCCTGAAGAACGTGGGAGGTGGCTGCGCGGTTGCGAGTGTCCAGGAAGCGCTGGAGGATGACGCTGGCGGCCATGGAGTCGACCACCTGCTTGCGCTGCTGGCGGCGGCGGTCCGCGGCGATGAGAATGCGTTCCACTTCGGCCGTGCTGAGGCGCTCGTCCTGCACGTGGATGGGCACCCGGACGTAGCGGCGTAGGGCGTCGATGAAGCTCGCCACCTTTTCGGCCTGTATGCCGCGTGAGCCGTCCAGCATCAGGGGCATCCCAACCACGATCTCGTGGATGCCTCGGTTCTCCACCAGGTCTCGCACGGCGGCCATGTCTTTGCGGTACCCCTCCTCCTGCCGCTGGAGGGTCTTGTCCGGGAAGGCAAACGTCTCCGTCTCGTCGCTGACAGCGACACCGATGGTCTTTTCACCAACGTCTAGGGCCAGGATTCGAGGCATGCTAGGCTCCGGCGTATTATACCGGAGCAAGGATGCCGGAACGAGTCGCCTGTGGCCTTGCGTCGGGGCGAAGGAGAATCGGAAGCGAGTAGATTCGCGGTCCGAATCATGTGTAGACTGCGGCAGAGCCGATCTGGCAACACAAAACCTGCACAAAAGTTGAAAATACCTCTTGACGCGGCGTATCTGTTGCTATAAGCTGGATGGAACAGCGCTGTGTTGCATGAGGAGGTGATCGCCACCAGATAATTCTGTGCCGGTGATCGTCCGGTCGAAGCCGGATGTGCGCCCGGCACAATCTCTGTTCTAGACCCCTGCCCTAATTGAATTCGTCGGCGCACCATGCTGCGCAAGATGAAAACCCTGACTCCGGAGGCAGAATATGAAGCCGAAACTTTCTGGTTTTACTCTGATTGAGCTTCTCGTAGTGATCGCCATTATCGCGATACTGGCTGCTATCCTCTTCCCCGTCTTTGCCCAGGCCCGCGAAAAGGCCCGCGAGATCTCCTGCTTGAGCAATAACAAGCAGCTCGCCACAGCCGTGCTCATCTACTGCCAGGACTATGACGAGAACTTCCCCGGCTGGCCCGACCCCCGCGCCAATCCCCTCTTCCGACGCTACGGCTGGCAGATGATCGTCAAGGTCATGGATCCGTACACGACGAACCGAAGGCTGTGGAGCTGCCCGAGCGCCAACCCACTCATCGACGAGAACAATGGAAAGCTATGGGGACCGAAGAACGATAAGTTCGCCTGTTCCCTAGCCTACAGCGAGTATCTCTACAACACCAACCATGGGCGTGGCGCCCGGCCGGCGCAGCCTCCCTACTACGGAGTCTGGAACAACCAGGCCGCGCTGGCGAGCACCCGGGCCGGGGTGGCGCAGATCTGCATCATGGCGGACTCCAGTTTTCCCGGCATTTTCAACGACTGGAGCAACTACGACGGTTACCGGATTGTGGGAGAGCCGAACCCTGCTTCCTTTGGACTGCTGCGCATCAAGTACGCAAACGGCGGCATTCGAGGCACCAAGGTCAATCCATGGTATCCTAACGGGCCGCGCCATATCGGCAACAGCGCCAACTGCATCTTCGCGGATGGGCACGCCAAGACGATAACCGGCGGCTCGATCCGGGGCGCGTACAACCCGGACCCGAAGAGCACAGACGCGGAGACCGGCGGCTTCCCCGAGTGGCCGGTTGTGAACCCGAACAACGTGCCACCGGGAGGATAAATGATGGTTGTTGGGCCGGAGTTCAAGGGCAGAAGGCCGGAGTCCGCTCTGCGGACTCCGGCCCGGCACCGCGCCCGCCGCATCCTGGTACTCCCGGCGGCTGTGGTACTAGCAGCGTGCGCTTCCGGGTGCCACAAGCCTCACGAGAACGGGCCCGCGTCCGTCAATCAGCAAAGCGTGGAAATGGGCGGGCCGACACAACCATCCGAGGCAGCGCCCGCCGCTCTGGGCAGCGGCGCTTCTTCCACCGCTCCACAGTAGGTGGCGCTCAGCTTTGAAGCCCGCAGCTCTCGCCTCCGGATGGCCGGGCAGAGGCAGAAAAATAGGCGGCCGGTAAAGGAGAGGAAACCCGGCCGCCCCAGGAAGGAAGGTGAACTCGAATCTCGATCATTATTGGCAAAGGCCGGAGTATCTTTAGTGTCGCCGCCCCCCGCCCCTGAATCGCAGCCCGTGCTTCCTCCACCTGAACACCCGAACACCTGAACACCTGAACACCTACCTAGACCGCCTCCCCTACCTCCAGCTTGCATTCCCGCAGGAGGCCATCTACGGAGAGCTTAAGGGAAGTGAGGACATCCATGATTTGCTCCACTTCCGTGCGCTTAAGCTCCGTGGGTCGGATAGCGTCCAGCGTGGGCAGGAACTGGATGATTGCCTGGGCGTGCCGGGAGAGGGACGGCGCCCCGTTCGGCTCCTCCACCACGGCTTCCAGGGGCTCCGCGTCGCGGAAGAACTTCACAAGGTGGTCCGTGGGCGACTGGAGGATCTCGTCCGCCTGGTCCGGATGCTTCTTGAGCGCCTTGATCAGATTCTTCGTCTGGTCCGAGTTGATCTTCTCGTCCTTGATCTTGTCCACAACCGCGTGCTGGAGCTCCGGGTCGTCATTGAGCTGCTTGAGGAAACGGGCGTGTTTCTCCGTAAGCTGGCCGTCCGCCGGGCGGTTGGGGCTGGAGACCACCTCTTTGGCGATGGGCTCCGGCAGGTCCAGTAGGTCCAGCAAGTAGCCCACGGTGCGCTCGGACAGGCCAAGGCGAGCGCCGAGCTCCCGGTTAGTAGAGCCGATGGTCCGCTTGACGTGGTCGAGGGCGCGGGCCTTCTCCACGGGCTGGAGGTCCTCCCGCTGGAGGTTCTCTATGAGCTGCTCGGTGAGCACGTCGTCCCCCTCCACGGCCTTGACGATGCAGGGGATGGCGTCCAGCCCGGCCTGCTGGGCGGCCCGCCAGCGGCGCTCGCCGGTGACGATTTTGTACATGTTGACGTTGGCCAGCGGGGTGACCGTGATGGGCTGGAGCATGCCGTGCTGGCGGATGCTGTCCGCCAGACCCTTGAGCCCCTCCTCGTCGTGGTGCTTCCGCGGCTGATCCGGGTCCTCTACGATCTGGGCGAGTTCGACGATCTGAATGTCCACGCGCTTTCTCCTGGACGGAATGCAGGTTACGCCAGATGCAGCGAAGGACGGGAAACGGAGCCCCGCGTTATGCGAGACTCGGTCTCCCGTCCTCCGTCTGGGAAGGGTGTTTGCCCGGTCCTGTGGCGTTACTATGGTTGGGTTGCTACCCCGCAATTATAGCAGGCAGGCGGGCGGGCGTCAATCGGGAACCAGGCACCAGGCATTTGTGCGTTCAGGCGTTCAGGTATTCGGGGCAGCAGATGGAGCGGCGAAGCCCTGTCCGGGTCGGCGAGAGCGAGGGCTGGAGCGCAACTTTGGGATGACGACAATGGCACGCAGGATGTCTGTTCCGGGGATCCTAAGGGTGTGGATGACCGCGTCTCCCCCGCCCAGGCCGCGAATCGCTCCTCGCGATTCGCGCACTTCCTGGTCCACGTCACGGCTCTTAAGAGCGATGGCGGTGCCGCCTACTCGGACGAAAGGGAGCAGCCACGACGCGAGCGTGTCCAGGCGGGCCACGGCGCGCGCATAGACCAGGTCGTACCGTTCGCGGTGCTCCGGCAGGCGGGCAGCGTCCTCCGCGCGGCCGTGGACGGTGCGCACGTCCGCGAGCTGCAGCTCCGCGATGACCGCTTCCAGGAAGGTGAGCCGCTTGCGGGTGGAGTCCAGCAGCGTCATGGGGGCTTCGGGCGCTGCGATCTTGATGGGGATGCCGGGCAGACCCGCCCCGGTCCCTACGTCCAGGCACCGGTCCCCGGCGCGGACCGGGCGCACCGTCCACGCCGCGAGCGAGTCCAGGAAGTGGAGGGGCACGTACTCCTCGCGCGGTACCCTGGTCAGGTTCATTCTCGCGTTCCACTCATCGAGCAGCTCTGCATAGCGCGCAAACTGGTCGAGTTGGTGTGGTGTGAGCGGGATTCCAAGCTGTAAAGCGCCGGCAGCCAGCCGGTCTCTCTCGTCCTGCTCCACGAAAGCCTCCCACCCGCGTGCGCGGTGGACGCGGGCCGCGTCATGCGCCTATAATAGCAGCCATGGACCTGCAGGCATACCTGGAGACGCGACGCGGTCTGGTCGAGCGCGCCCTGGATTCCTATCTTCCGCGCATCTCGGAGCGGCCGGAGCGGCTGCACGAGGCGGTGCGATACAGTGTGCTCGCGCCCGGCAAGCGTATCCGGCCCATCCTCGCCTTGGCCAGCGCGGAGGCGGTGGGCGGGCGCGTGGAGGACGTGCTGCCCACGGCGTGCGCGCTGGAATGCATCCATGCCTTCTCCCTTATACATGACGACCTCCCCTGCATGGACGACGACGAGTACCGCCGCGGGCGGCTTACGAACCACATGGTGTACGGCGAGGCCATGGCGATGCTGGCTGGCGACGCGCTGCTTACGCTAGCCTTCGAGCTTATCGCCGACAACGCACAGATCGTTCCGCCCGAACGGATCGTGCCGGTCATCAAGATGATTTCGCGCGCGACCGGGACGGCCGGCATGGTCGGTGGCCAGGTGGTGGACATAGAGTCGGAGGGCAAGGCGGTCTCGCCGGAGATGCTGCAGTATATCCACGCCCACAAAACCGGGGCGCTGCTGACGGCCAGCGTGATGGCAGGCGCGCTGCTGTGCGGGGCGGACGATGCGCAGCGGGAGGCGCTGGAGCGGTACGGCGCGAGCACCGGCCTGGCCTTCCAGATAGCCGACGATATCCTGGACGTAGTGGGCGACCAGGAGAAGATCGGGAAGCCTGTGGGCAGCGACCAGAAGTCCGACAAAGCGACCTATCCGAAGCTGTTCGGGCTGGAGGAGTCCCGCCGCCGCGCGCACGAGGAGGTCCAGCGGGCGGTGGAAGCATTGGGTTCGTTTGGCGAATCGGCTGAGCCGCTGCGGGCGATGGCGCGCTTTATCGTGGAGCGAGACCTCTAGTCAAGGAGAGGCGGCCGTCCCTCAAAGGATCAACTGCTACGGCTGCTTCACAGGGTGCATAACCGTCGGGCGGTTCACAACGTTCTTTCCGAACCCGATAGGGAAGTCCGGCGTCACGTAGGTCTTCACCATCAGTATCTCACCGTGCTCCAGCTCCAAGTCTGCATGAGATACGTCGATGCAATGCACTTCAGCATCGTTCTTCAGAATTGGCTCACTCTCGTCATATCCCTGGAGCATCAGGACGAAGAGCAGCCGCTCCTTCTGCGGACCGGTGAGTTCAGAGTATGGAACCTCCTGGACGGAAGCCATTCTTGGCTTCAAAGAATCGAGAAGCGCGGCCCGGTCTCGATCCACTGCCTCTGCGTGCGCTCCCGTGCCGCTGCCGGCAAACTGGAAAATGGTCTTGCTGCGTAGGTCAGGGAGGTGAAGGAAGGTTCTGAAGTCCTTGGGCAGCGCCGCTTGCATCGCGCGGGGAATCTCATTGGTCGAGCTCGGTGTGCGCAATGTGGGGCGGGAAACGAGATAGCTCCCTGGGCCGGTGGCCCGCCAGTCCCAATCGTTCATCTCCGCTACTGCGTCCAAGGCCTGACGAGCCGAGAGTCCCGATAGGTTGACTATGAGCTTCCGATCGGCAAGGTAGCCGGCTACGTCTATGCGGAGACCGGTCTGACGGGACAGCTCCTGTACCAGGGCTGCGGCGCTAGTTTCGCCCATGAGCAGCCGTACTGGGTGATGAAGCCGGAGCTCATCGGCGCTGCCGGGGGGATTCTGGGCCCGCGCGCACGTCATTGCGGCCACAGCCCAAAGCAGCATGGCGGTGATGGTCCGCAGGACGTAAAGGTTCCCCCAACTGATCTTCTTCATGGCGGCTACTCCATCCGTATAGCGCCGAGTCGCGCCTCAAAGGTTTGCCCACCTTTACCACGAGAAATATACAGGACGTCCCATGATCCGGCCGACTTGTCAGGCGGGCCCGGTTTCCCGCCGGGAGGCCGTAACACGATCCTGGATGTTGGCAGGTTGTCCAACTGGAAGAAGATGCGCTCCCAATAGGCGCGCGGAACTCCGTACGCACGGATCAGGATGGCCCTATGCACGAGTTGTTGCTGGTCTGGGGAGAGTGTGGGGGATGGAAGCCGATTGCCTCCGCGGAGCAGCGCCACCTGTTCCGGAGTAAAGGTCCTGGACAACTGAACCAGGACGGCTCCCCACAACTGGTGAGTCGTATCCTCCTCCACGTTAGGGAGCGCCCTGAGCATGTCCTTTGCCGACTCGCGCAGTTCCTGAGGGATGAGCTGAGGGCGGTCTTCTGGATTGCGGAAGCTCTTGGAGAAAAGGATTACGCCGGCTTTGGACCGGGTCCAGGTGTAGTCGAAAACGGTAGCGAGCCGATCCAGGCAGTCATGGAGGGTGCCCTGGAACTGCACGTCTGTCATGGCCGGAATGGGCCGGCCATCCACCACCGAGTTGACGCCGTAGCGGGCGTTCAACTGTTGGAGGATGTCGCCAAGGGAGGCGTGCTTCGCGTCAATGCGGATCGCAGAGGGCGGCGGCGAGGACACGGTCCCGCCCTGTGACATCGCGGGAGCAGTAGAGGCAGCCAGCAGCAAGATAGTGATGGTGCAGCAGCCGGGCGCTGCATGTATCCGGGAGCGAATGATCATAGACATGGAGGTACGGTTCCTCACCATCTCTGGGGTCGGGCTCGGCGTAGGCGGCGCCGAGGCGGGCCGGCGCAACGGGTAGCGGCCTGTGGGCCGGCCGGCGCAACGGATCTTATGGGTTAAAGTACACAGTCGAATGCGCGTGCGAGCTTCCGGTGTAAGGCAAGGCGACAATGGCTGTACCGATGATGTATGCCGGCGTCTCGGGTGCAGAAACGGTGTAACTTGACAGGGTCCGGACCACGTCATATGGGTTCGCCACAGTGGAATCGTAGGACTCCAGTTGGTCCTGGCCGATGGTGTCCGACACTCTGCTGGTCGCTGTGCCTCCACCGCCGCTCTGCGAACCCGTGAGGTGTCCCGTAGGCGTAATGGTGAGGGCCGGCGTGCCGGGAGGCGCGTCATATTTCTGGACGAACTGGACCTTTATGGTTGACGAAGGTGCTGGGGAGGTCGGCGTGATAGCATCTACATCGCCACCACTACTTCCTGCCGAGTATGTGTAATTGCCAATGCTCGAAAGGACCGAATCCACGCTGTAGCCGCTCTCGAGCCACTGGGCATGCGACGTGGCGGGAATGCACAGGAGCGCCGCGACGACGATGGTTGGTAGGGTGCAGGTTGTTGCGCGCATGACGGGACTCTCCTTGACCTCCTCTAGAAGGGTTGGTAGGGAATGGCGGACGACCAACGCGCTGACCTAGGGTGGCGATCGCGTCCGTCTCCTTCGCCCCACGTGACGATTGCGTCCGGGAGCTGCCACGACCGTGGGCCCGGAGTCAAGCTTGCAGGCATGGCCGGCCCCAAGTATGGATAGGGTATGTGCGATCATTACACCAAGGATCTATGCGGAGATGCGATAGGATCTGAACGACCACCAGCGGATTGTTACGCCGGTGCTCCTCGCGCGCATTATAGCTGACAGGTTGGGGGCCTAGCTATTACCTGATCAGGCTATTTTTGGCCCTCGCAATCGGGCTCGTCCAGGTAGCCCCTCCGGGCGGCCCAGGCGATGAGCTGCACCGTTGTGTGCACGCAGGCCTTCTTGCGGAGGTGGTCCAGATGGGCGTTGACGGTATCTGGGGCTTTGATCATCGCCGTCGCGGTTGCGGGAACCGTGCCGTGAACGGCAATTGCGCGCAGTACATAGAGCTCCTCTGGCGTGGGTTACTCGGGGTCCTGTGATTGCCGGCTCATGATCCGCTCCTCTCTACCTGCCGGTTCAGAAGCGCAAATCGACGTAAGCACAACTAAGAAGGCTTCCGCTTACAAGCAGACGCCGTACTCCGGGCGGAGCGTCCATAGGAAAGAGGATCACTCTCCGTGACTTCGTGTCATGGAAGTATAGCGAGTGTTACGGCGCAAGTCAACAGGTTCGTCAGTAATAGGCCCGTAAATCCGATGCAAACGTGGGTGCTGTTGTGGGGGAGCGGACGTAGTGTCCACGATTTGGCGATTTGATGACATGGATCGGTGAGATGGAGGAGGCATTTCCGCTGACGGAATCCATCCGGGTGCCATCCTCCATCTTGACATAGGATTCCAGCCCGGCCTCCTTGAATGAAGGGGGTATGGCAACTCTTCCGCGTGCTGCAGGGTCCGCGCAGCCCGCACCGTCCGTCCACCCTGATGTGGCGGCAGCCCCCGTCCCGCGAGCACGGGCAGTGACCTGGCGGTCCATAACCGCCTCCCTCATTCTTCTCCCCGTCAACGCGTACTGGGTGGTCCAGATGGAGGTGGTGCGCTACTCCGCCCACCCCACCACCATCTCCCTCTTCTTCAATCTCATCTTCATCCTGCTGGTGGTCACCCTGCTGAACCGGGCCGTGGCGCGGTATTTCCCAATCGCGGCGCTGGATCGGGGCGAGCTGCTGTTCATCTATTCCGTGCTCGCCATAGGGTCGTGTCTCTGCGGGCACGACATGATGCAGATCCTGGTGCCGATGCTCTCTTGGCCCTACCGGTACGCGGACAGCTCCAACCAGTGGCAGAACCTCTTCATTAATAACTACCTGCCCAAGTACCCATACACGCTGGGTGACAAGAACATAATCCAGGGCTACTACATCGGCAACGACTCGCTTTACCGGCACCGGTGGCTGGCCCACTTCCCCTTTATCCAGCTCCCCTACCTCCAGGCGTGGCTGCCGGTGGCGCTTACGTGGGCTGCATTCGTGGCGGCCCTGCTGTTTGTGATGCTCTGCGTCAACGCCATATTGCGGAAGCAGTGGACGGACAACGAGCGGCTCTCCTACCCCATCATCCAGCTTCCGCTGCAGATCACCAATGAGGCGTCCTTCGCACCACGGACGGGACTGTTCCGCAACCGGCTCTTCTGGATCGGCTTCTGCATCGCCGCCTTTATCGACGTCGTCAACAGCCTGAACGTCTACTATCCCAGCATCCCCACCATCCTCACTCCCGGACGGGGCCAGAGTTTCTACGACGCGGCCCAGTGGGTGACGGAGAAGCCCTGGAACGCCATCGGGTGGACCCCGCTGTCCTTCTATCCGTTCATGATCGGGCTGGGGATGCTCATGCCGGTGGACTTCCTCTTCTCGGTCTGGTTCTTCTATCTGTTCTGGAAGGCGGAGCACGTCATCACGGTAGCGGCGGCGTGGGACCAGGACCCACGCTTCCCGTACGACAACAACCAGGCATTCGGCGCGTACGTCTCCTTCTGCCTCTTCTCGCTCTGGTTGAGCCGGGGATACTTGATGCAGGTGGTCCGCTGTGCATTGGGCCGGTCCTCCGAGGTGAGCGACGCCGGTGAGCCGGTGCGGTACCGAACGGCGCTGGTGGGCATTATTGCGGGGATGGGTTTCCTCGTCTGGTTCTCGGTGCAGGTGGGGATGGGGCCGTGGCTCGCCATCGCGTTCTTCCTCATCTACTTCGCGCTCGCGGTGGCCATCACGCGGATGCGGGCGGAGCTCGGCACGCCGGTGCACGACCTCCACTTCACCGGACCGGACTGGATCCTCTCTGAAACGATGGGCCAGAAGGCGTTCTCGCCCGCCGAGCTGACCGCGTTCTCCATGTTCTTCTGGTTCAACCGGGCGTACCGCTCCCACCCCATGCCGCACCAGTTGGAGGCATTCAAGCTGGCGGAGCAGACAAGGTCGGACTACCGGAGATGGTTCTGGGCGCTGGCAGTGTTCGGGTTTGTCGGAGCGATGGTAGCATTTTGGGCCGTGCTGCACCTGATGTACGTGTACGGCGCCAGGGCCAAGTCGATGATCACCTTTGGGCCGGAGGCGTATACGCGGCTGGAGGGCTGGCTGAAGACGCCGAAGGTGGGCAGCTACCCGGCCACGGTCGCAATCGGGGTAGGCTTTTTTGCATCGCTCTTCCTGCAGTTCATGCGGGTGCGGTTCACCTGGTGGCCGTTCCATCCGCTGGCGTTCGCCATCACGTCGAGCTGGGAGATCAATCTGGTGTGGCTGCCCCTCTTCGTAGCCTGGGTGCTGAAGGTGGTGATCCTGCGCTATAGCGGCCGGACGGGATTCCAGCGGTCCATGCCATTCTTCTTCGGGCTGATGCTGGGGCAGTTCGTGGTGGGCAGTCTCTGGAACATCTACGGGATTCTGATGCAGGTGCCGACGTACCAGTTCTGGCAGTAGGAGGGGTATTCAGGTATTCAGGGCTTCAGGTGTTCAGGATTCCGGTCCCGAATCCCTGAACACCCGAACACCTGAACACCCAGGAGTGCGTCATGAGTGCGCGGGTGGTAGTGGTTGGCAGCAGCAATACGGACATGGTAGTGAAGGCGGAGCGGATCCCCGCGCCGGGCGAGACCGTGCTGGGCGGTGCATTCGTGATGACGCCCGGAGGCAAGGGGGCCAACCAGGCGGTGGCCGCGGCGCGGCTGGGCGGTATGGTGTCGCTCGTAGCGCGGGTAGGAGCGGACGTCTTCGGCGACGAGGCGGTGCGAAATATCGCCGCCGCGGGAGTGGACACCCGTTTCATCTCCCGAGACCCGGATGCGCCGTCCGGCGTAGCACTCATTGCCGTGGACGCGCAGGGCCAGAACTCTATCGCTGTAGCTCCTGGAGCAAACGCGCGGTTGTCGCCGGAGGACGTCGAGCGGGCGCGGCCGGCCTTCGCGGGCGCGGACGTGGTGACGCTGCAGTTCGAAGTGCCTATCGAGACCGTCGCGGCCGCCATCGCGCTCGCACGCGAATTGGACGTAATGGTCATCCTGAACCCCGCGCCGGTCCTGGCTCTGCCATCCGGCTACCTTGACGGCGTCGACATCCTCATCCCGAATGAGACGGAAGCGGCGATGCTCCTGGGCGATGACCCGGACGTGGCATTCGACGGCGTACAGGCAGGCCAGAGGCTGCTGGCACTGGGGGTTGGGACGGCGGTGGTGACGCTCGGTGCGGCGGGAGCGGTTGCGGTCTCTACGAGCGGAGTGCATCTGGCGGCGGGGAGGGCAATAGATGCCGTGGACACAACGGCTGCGGGAGACTGTTTCACGGGCGCCCTCGCGGTGGCACTGGGCGAGGGGCGCGAGCTGCGCTCAGCGCTCCAGTTCGCCAACGCGGCCGCGGCGCTCTCCGTGACGCGGCTCGGAGCCCAGGCGTCTATGCCCACCCGGCAGCAGGTAGAAGCAATCCTGGCGGAATAAGGACGGGTATGCATCCTGATTACAGTTTGCGCGTATACCGGCCGGAGGACTTGCCGCGACTGCAGGAGATCACCGCGGAAACGTTTGGGCCAGTCTCCATCGACCGGAATATGGAGGGGTTGTTCGGACCGTTCGGGTCCGGAGATTGGCGCACACGCAAGGTGGCCGCCATCGCGGAGGACTGCCGGATCCAGCCGGACGGCGTCTTTGTGGCCGAGGACGGCGACGGTGCGGTGGTAGGATACGTTACGACGCGCCTCAATCCCGTGAGCGGTATAGGCTGGATCCCGAACCTGGCGGTGGACCCGGAGCATCAGAGCCGGGGTCTCGGGCGGGCTCTGCTTGAACGGGCGATCTCATTCTTACGCGAGAGCGGGATGGAAGTCGCGAAGATAGAGACACTGGAGCAGAATCCCATCGGGCAGTCGCTCTATCCCAGCCTGGGTTTCCAGGAGGTTGCGCGGCAGATACACTATGCGATGAGGCTGATCTAATTCACCACAGAGGACACGGAGAGCACAGAGTAAGGCGGAATCTCTGCGTCCTCTGCGTCCTCTGTGGTTCAAAGGAGTTTAACGATGCGGGCGATTCGAATTGTGGCCGGAGTTGGCGGGGCACTGGCGGTCGGGATTGGTGCATGGGCAGTGCGGCCGTTCGCGCGCCATGCGCGGAGCGTCAACCCAAAAACCGGAAGGGTGGTGATGCTTCCTGGGCAGGATGGCGACAGCACGCTGCTGTTCAACGGCTGGCACATCCATCCCGTGGGGCGGGCGCTGGAGACCGGCGACTTCCTGCTCGGCGGCGCCATCAGCCCGGACGGGAAGACGCTGGCCATCGCGAACTGCGGCTACAACGCCCACGCGCTACACCTGGTAGACATCGCGACGGAGAAGGAGATCGCGCGGCTGCCGGTGGCACGATGTTGGAATGGTATTGCATGGGCGCCGGACGGTCGGCGGATCTATGTGGCCGGAGGGATGGCCAATCCGCTCAATGACGTGTACGTGTTCGAGCTGCGATACGGCCAGTGGCAACAGGCGCACGGCATCATGTTGTCTGAGAGCGCGCCGCCGAAGAGGTGCGTCGCGGGACTGGCGCTTAGCCCGGACGGCCGCCGGCTGTACGCGCTGAACAACTCGGACGAGAAGCTGTACGTGATCGACACGGAGAACGGGACCGGCGTCGCCAGCGTCAATGTGGGAGACCACCCCGTGGTCTGCCGGATCACGCCGGACGGGCGGACGCTGTACGTGGCCGCGTGGGGCGATGGGTCGGTGCGCGTGGTGGATCTCTCCAATCCGGCCTCGCCAAGCGTGACCGGAACCATCCCTACCGGGGCGCACCCGAACGACCTGGCGCTCTCGTCCGATGGCCGGCTCTTTGTCTCCTGCGGAAACTCTGACGAGGTCACCTGCATCGACACGACGACGGGCAAGGTTACCGACAGCGTGAAGACCGCCATCAGCGCGAAGGCGCCGCCCGGCAGCACGCCCAACGCCCTGGCGCTGGCGCCGGATGGCCGTACGCTCTATGTGGCGAACGCGGATAACAACGACGTGTGCGTAGTGGACCTATCCCACAAAGGGCGCTGCCACGTGACGGGGTTCGTCCCCACCGGCTGGTACCCGACGGCGGTCGCAGTAGCGCCGGATGGCAAGAAACTGATGCTCTGCAGCGGCAAGGGGCTAGGCTCGCAGCCGAACCCGGCCAAGACGCCCATTAACCCGAACGTGCCGGCCGGGTTCCAGTACATCGCAAAGCAGTTCCGGGGCGTCATCTCCTTTGTGGATGCGCCGGATTCAGCGACGCTGGCGGAGTACACGCGTCAGGCCCTCGCGGCCTCGCCCTACCGTGACTCGGAGCTCCGGAGCGTAGCATCGGCGCGCAGGTCCGTGATCCCGACCCGTGTGGGCGACCCCTGCTCCATCAAGCACGTGCTCTACATCATCAAGGAGAACCGTACCTACGACCAGGTGTACGGGGACATGAAGAAGGGCAATGGGGACCCGGACCTGTGCCTCTTTGGCCAAGACGTCACGCCCAACCAGCATGCGCTGGCGGACCAGTTCGTCCTCCTGGACAACCTCTACTGCAGCGGCGAAGTGTCGGCAGACGGACACCCGTGGTGCGATTCGGCCATCGCCACCGACTTCACGCAGCGCGCGTGGGTGCTCTCCTACTCCGGAAAGGGAGATCCCCCGGGTTCGGACAAGGTGCGCGTGCCTCAGAATGGTTATCTATGGGACGCATGCCGTCGCAAGGGGCTGACCTACCGCTCATACGGGGAATACGTGCACGCTACTTCCAGCGCCGCCGCGCCGGAGCAGCGCGTGGCGGGGGCGGAGGGGCTCATCGGACACGGCAGCCCGCGCTACGTGGGCATCGGCTGGCCGAAGGGCAGGGAGATGCGGGACACGGACAAGGCGGACGTGTTCATCGACGAGCTGCACGAGTTCGAGAAGACTAACAGCGTGCCGCAGTTCATGGTGATGTCCCTAGGGGAGAACCATACACGGGGAGCTACGCCGGGCTGGTTCACGCCGAAGGCATGCGTGGCGTCGAACGACCTGGCGGTGGGGAAGATCGTAGAGGCGGTCTCGCATAGCCCGCTGTGGAAGGAGTTCGCCATCTTCATCATCGAGGATGACGCGCAGAATGGGGCCGACCACATAGACTGCCACCGGACGGCCGGGCTGGTGATCAGCCCCTTTACGCGGCGAGGCGCGGTGGACAGCACCATGTACAGTACGGCATCCATGGTCCGCACCATGGAGCTGATCCTGGGGCTGCCGCCACTGACACAGTACGATGCAGCCGCCACGCCCATGTACGAAAGCTTCACCGACAAGGCGGACCTTACGCCTTTCAATGTAATCGGACCGCGAATCAGCCTGAATGAGCGAAACGGCCCGCGCGCCTACGGGGCGCAAGAGTCGGCGCAGATGGACTGGAGCGATTACGACCGGGTGGACGAGCAGGCGCTGAACCGCATACTCTGGCGCAGTGTCAAGGGCGCGAACGCGCCGCTGCCGAGGATTGTGCACAGCCGCAGGGGGTAGATGGGCCCGGTAGGATTCGAACCTACGATCCGCCAGTTATGAGCCGGCTGCCTTAACCACTAGGCTACGGGCCCGAACGCCCGATTGTACCAGACGAGAGACGAGGAAGCAAGGACTCATAGGAAAGCCGCGGAGCGCCGGGAGGCGCCCGCGGCTACCGTGGGCACGGTTTAACATAATTAGTCGGGGCAACTCACTCAGGGGAGCTACCTTGGTCAGGTTGGCGCTGCTTCTCTGACGAGGTCGGGGCCAAATAGGGCAGCTTCGGACTTCCTGGTCTCTCGCTCCTTTGAGTGCACCGGGGATTATGACTGGACTCATGGTAACAGATGCATTCCCGGCTGTCAAGGGATCCGGAGGAGATTCTCCTGTCCGCGGGAACTCTCCAGATTCCCGGGGCGTAGCAAACAGGTTTGCCCGACGAGCATACTAACATGAGCCTGTCCAAGCGCCACCCCACCATCCTGCGCCCGGATAACACGCTGCTGGTGGCCATAGACCTCCAAGAGCCGTTCCTGCGGGGTGTGACGGACCGGGAGTCCGTGCTCGCGCGCTGCGAGCTTCTGGTGGAGGGCTGCTCCGTACTGCGAGTCCCGGTGCTGCCCACCGTTCAGAACGCGGAGCGGCTCGGGCCGCCGGTATCGGAGATCGCACGCCTCCTGCCGGCGGCATGCGGCACCGTGGACAAGCTCTGCTTTAGCTGCGCCGGAAGCGAGCCGTTCCTGGCGGAGGTGCGCCGGTCCGGGCGGAAGCAGATCCTGCTGTGCGGCGTGGAGACGCACATCTGCGTGTGCCAGACGGCGCTGGACCTGCTCAACGAGGGATACCAGGTGCACGTCGCCTCGGATGCCGTCTCGTCCCGCTCGGAGGAGAACCGGCGAGCGGGGCTGCGCCGGATGGAGGCGGCGGGAGCTATCCCCTCCTCGGCGGAGATGGCGATCTACGAGCTGCTGGGGGAGGCCGGAACACCGGAGTTTCGGGAGATCCTGCGGCTGATCAAATCGGCTTCAACGTAGCTGCCGAAAACGTCACGGCTGGAGCGGGCGGGCGTTTTGTGAGGAATGGGACAGTCAGCGCGGGGCGTGAGCCGTTCCGCTGAACGGTAATCCGAGACCTGTCCGTCGTACCGCCCAATGGAGGGCGACCAGGATGTCGCACAGGAAAACCCTTCTTCTCGCGGCCGTGGTGCTCTACCCCCTCCCCGCCGGCTGCGGAGGCGGATCCGGCCAAAGCGGCGGAAACCGCTCCAGACCGCTCCTTATCGCCACCACTCGCGTTACCCGCGCACAGGTCGCCATGGCCGGCCTCGCGGTGCGGATCAACCGGAGCCACTCCCCCGCCATGGGGCATCGTGCCGCCGTGCTGCTTCGCGCGCTCCAGAGGAAGCGGGACGTGGAGCAGGGCCAGGACGAGGATACGGGCCTCTACTACGCGCTGAACGTCCAGGAGGACGGATCTGGCAGCCAGAACCTGTTCCTGGACAGCGGGGACTCGTCGCCTGCCGGCAGTTTCACCTGGGGCGTTCCACTCTGGAACAGCGGCCAGCCGGGCACCTATCCCGCGACCATCCAGGCCCAGTACCGCATCACGGCGGGCGAGTTCGCGGGAGACCACGGTGAGGCGGACGTTACGCCGGACGACCCGGATGGAAACAGCGGCCACATTCACCTGATCCTGATAGACGCGCAGAAGGACAGCAGTACCGCGGACTTTACATTCTCGCGGGGGGCCATCACCGGCACCATCGCCTGCACGCTGGCGGACGGAACCTCCTACAACTGCCAGGAGAGCACACCCACCAGCGGCAGCGGCGACATGGTCTTCCAGATCAACTTCCCGGACGGCGGCACCGAGACCATTGACCTGAATCCGGACGGCACCGCCTCCGAAACCTATACCGACGCTCAGGGCAATACCGATGGAACGGGAGAGGTGACTTCCAGCGGGGACGACACTATCACCTACCCGGACGGAAGCGATGAGACGGTGAACGTGGACACTGCGCCGGAGGACGATTCCGGCGGAGACGCCAGCAGCGAGTCGCTGCGACGGCATTCAGGCATTTGGGCGGTCAGGCGCTCAGGAGTCAGGCATTAGAGGAGAGGACACATGATAGACCTCGATTCGCTGCCGATGCGGCTGGCGGTAGGCCAGGTGAACGAGCTGACAGACGAACATCTCGCCTTCACAGCCCAGTGCGGGCTGGCGGACATCCTCATGAACACCCCGCGCCTGCCTGGCGAGGAGCGCTGGGAGTACGACGATCTTGTCCGGCTGCGGGAGCGGGCGGAGAGTTTCGGGGTCCGGCTGATCTGCCTGGAGAACGTGCCGGTGAGGTTCTACGACCAGATCATGTTGGGCGGGCCGGGCCGGGAGCGTCAGTTGGAGAACATGCAGGCGACTGTCCGCAACATGGGGCACGCCGGCATCCCGATCCTGGGCTACCACTGGATGCCGAATGGCGTCTGGCGCACGGAACGGTCCCTGCCTATCCGAGGCGGCGCGATCTCAAACAGCTTCCGGCTGGAGGATGCCCGGCAGATAGCCAACACCCACGACCGTGAATACAGCGCAGAGGAGATGTGGGACAACTATCACTGGTATCTGGAGCGGATGCTGCCTGTCTGCGAGGAGGCCGGCGTGCGGATGGCGCTCCACCCGGACGACCCGCCCGTGCCGATGCTGGGCGGCATCGCGCGGATATTCGGGAGCTTCGAGGGGTTCCGTCGGGCGATGGAGGCGCACTCCAGCCCCATGCACGGCCTCGACTACTGCCACGGATGCTGGTCCGAGATGCGCGGTGGGGCCGGCATATTGGAGTCGCTGGATTTCTTCGGTCGGGAGGGGCGGCTCTTCTACGTCCACCTGCGGGACGTGCAGGGCGAGGCGGAGGATTTCCAGGAATGCTTCATCGACGAAGGAAACAGCGACGTGCTAGCGGTCATGACGAAGCTGAAGGAGGTGGGCTTTCACGGGTTCATCATCGACGACCACGTCCCGCGTTTCGTGAACGACTCCTCGTACGGCCATCGCGGCAGGGCTTACGCTATCGGGTACCTGCGGGCGATGCTGGACGTGGTGGAGAAAACCTCCCCCCAACCCCCTCCTTCGTAAGGAGGGGGAGTTGTTCTCCGCAATGCAACACCCGGCGTGGGCGAGTTGTTCCGAGCTTGCGGACGTGACCAGTGGGATTCGTGCACTGGATGGGTAGACCGGCTCCTGAGCAGGCCATGGGTGTGTGACTATGACGGAGTTCTTCAACCGGAGACACCTGACGCCGCTCCGCAGAATACTGCGGAACGGGGCTCCGCCGGCGGAGACCAGGCTGTGGTCGCGGCTAAAAGGTAAGCAAGTAAACGGCTGCAAGTTCCGCCGCCAATTCAGCGTTGAGAACTACGTCATCGACTTCTACTGCCCGGCGTTGAAGCTTGCGATCGAGATTGACGGCCGATCGCATTATGAAGCCGGAGCTGCAGCATACGATTCAGAGCGGCAGCGGCTCATTGAGCGGTTCGGGATCCGGATCCTTCGGTTTACCAACACTTATATTTGCACCAATATGGACGGAGTTATGGCCCGCATCGCCGAGGAAACTGGCGCTCCAAATCCTTAGTAGCCTGTATCCCACCGGCCGGAATGAGCATAGGAAAGGACGGTGGGCCGGAGAGCCCCCTACTTACGAAGGAGGGGGTTGGGGGAGGTTGAGTTCCGCCGGGAGCAGCAGTCTCTGGTCAACGATCGGATGGCCAGCCGGCCTGAGCAAGGCTTCCTCCGGTGCCGATTCGGATGGCCGGAGCAGGGTGCTCCGCTGGCGATACCCTTCGGATCTGTGCTCCAGGTACGGCAGGCACTCCTGCGCGGCAGCCTGGACCGGTGCAAGCTGGGCGGAACGGGCGAGCTCCCGCACAACGGGCAAGGCCGAACCATCTCCCACCCGCTCCAGCGCCTTCAGGATAGCCAGCGCCAGCTTTGGGTGGCGCTGGTTCTTCCAGAGAGCGTGATTCAAAATGGCACGCTCCCGCTCGTCCAGGTACTGGGAATCCGTTGTCTGGAGCCGCGGCAGCAGGTTGATGGCCGCGGCTTGCACCATCCCTGTCAGGTGCTCGTCGTCATCATTGAGGGACCCCACAAGGGCACCGATGAGGCGCGGATCATCCTCGCGGACCAGGCGTTGGGCCACTTGCCGCCAGCGCCACCTGGCAAGAAATGCCACAATGGACAGCACAACAAAGGTCAACAGGACCGCCACGAAGGCGTCGTTCATCCATTCGGCTGCGGTTGCGTTGAACCTCGAGAAGAAGTAGGCTAGCCCGATTACGGCGCCGCAGACCGCGTATGCCCGCAGGAGAAGATCGCGGCCGCGCTTCTGCTGATGCGCCAGCTCCCGCATAGCCTCGATTGGCGCGATGCCCTGCTCCGTCCGCACCTCCGGGACCGCGGAGCGCTCGGTCTCTTGCTGCTGCTCAAGCTGGTTTAGCATCGCTCGCGCTTCCCGCCGCACGGGCGGGCTACTCCGGGTTGCATCATGAGAGAATCCAGCCGCACCGCCGGCAGCGCGGCTTTGGCCACTGGTCCTTCAGCGGGATTTCTGCTCGGCATGCCTCGCAATAGATGACGGAGGACGGGAGTCGGAATACTGAACCTCCGCTTCCCGTCCCGGCGCCGGATTCCGACAGGTTATTCTTGGGTATCTCCACGTGGTTAACGACGGTCAAGTGCAGCGTGAGGTTTCATCCCGCCGCTTCGGCGGTCTTCTCCTGGTCGAGGTGCGCCTTGGCCGCCGCGCCAACGCGCACAGAGAGCGTCTCCGCTTCACGGGCCGAGCCGCCATCCACCACGCCGCGATGCGTCTGGCCGTCCGTGCCCTGCCACTCCACGTTGACGCGGTCGTTCTTGCTGTGCGCGAGGAATGCGACGAGTTGGTGGCAGAGGTCGCGCGCAGCAGTCTGTGAAGTGACGGCAACACCGACACGGTGCAGAATGTCCCCTTCCGCGGCAGCCGCAGGCTCCGTCTGATGCCCCCTGACGCGCGGCAGGATCCTATCGATGAACTCCGTCCGGTCCGGTTCCGTAGCAAAGCCAAGAGTGATGACAAATGCCATGACACCCTCCTTTCTCGCATGCGTCTATCTCGCTATTCCACGGGCTCTCGACGCAACCCTGCGCGGGCACCGCAATAGCGACCGGGCCGGTATACTTTAGAGGTGAGAGGTGAGACGTGCCTGCCGGAGCACTTTGGCTTAACGGTAAGAGTGATTGGGAGGGGTAAGTGGGTTCGCAATGGCTTTTGCCTCTGGCGATGCTGTTCTTTCATGCGTCTGGGCCGACGCCGCTCTTCACGAATGACGAGCGGGCCGCCATCATCGCTTACTGGTCCAAGCTGGGGCGTTACCAGGTTGAGCCCCCTCCACTGGGACAGACGAGCGGCCAGTGGGTGGTGCGGCTGACTCCCGAGGCATCCATCTGGCTATACAACTACAACAAGACCCGGGGCGCCGGAAATGTTCCCCCCACACAGGTGGCCCCGCCGCAGCCCGGCAGAGCCACCGAATGGGACACGTGGGTAAACACCAAGCTCGCCTACGATCAGTGGGTGGCGCAGTCTGCGGCAGATCCCTCGGTGCGGCCGATGCCACCTGGCCTACCAGCACCCATCCCGGATGATCTCCTTGCCGCGGCGGGCAATCCGCCTCCGCTGGCCGCCGTCGTGGCGCCCCTCCACTATGTAGTCACCTTCGACGACGGCGAAACGATTGCATATGACGACCACGTTCCGGTGCCCGCGCGCTACGCGTATTACCGCTTTGCCCAGGGAGTACAGTACAACGGCACCCCGGTCCGGAGCATCCCGGATTCAGAGCTCAATCCCCTCTTCCGAGACGCGGGCATGTCGGCTTTCCAGAGTCACGTGGTGAAGGCGGTCTCGCGCCTGGAGGGTGGATTCGAGTCCGTCAACACGTACGACACCGGATACCTGTCGGTGGGCTTCATCCAGTGCGCTACGCTGGCGGGCGGAGGAGGCTCCCTGGGCGAAGTGCTGAGGTGGGAGAAGGCGGAGCGGCCCAAAGAGTTCAACCACGATTTCCGCCGCCTCGGCATCGATGTGACGGATAGCGGGCTGCTAGCGGCCATCGATCCCGAGACGGGCGCGGAACTGGTTGGCCCCCAGGCGGTTCAGAAGATCATCGACGACAAACGGCTGACGGCCGTGTTCCAGCGAGCCGGAGAGCAGAGCTCCGCCTTCCGCGTGGCGCAGATCGCGGTGGCCCGGGACCGGTTCTATCCCGCCGGAGACGCCTTCACCATAACGGTAAGCGGACAGACCCTCCACGGGAGGGTGGCCGACGTCATCCACTCGGAAGCCGGGATGGCGACTCTGTTCGACCGGAAGATCAACACGGGGAGCCTGGGACCGTTCGAGCAGGTAGTGACGCAGGTGATGCAGGAGCACAACATCACTACGCTCCAGGATGCGGCCAACTATGAGAAGGAGATCGTCGGCAAGATGAAGTACCGGGCGGACTTCCTGGCAGATACCAGCCTGGGCCAGCCGGCGGATCCCAGGCCGATCGTCCACACGCAGCCCGCCCCCACTCCGCCGGCGGTCTTGCCGTTCGGCGGCTTCCTACCCCTGCCCATAGAGTGACGGGACCTCTCCCTAACCCCCTCCTTCGTAAGGAGGGGGCATTCTCCCCTCCCCTTACGAAGGGGAGGGGTTGAGGGTAGGGTCCGGGCCAGGGTGGCGGGAAGAGGCCTCCAGGTCGATCATCGTGTAGCCCGGGATATAGGTGGTGGAGACGATCTGGCGGATCTCATGTAGGAGCTTCACCGCCTCCGCCACTCGCCAGACGGAATCCAACGCGGTCTGAAGCCGCCGCTGGAGGGCGGGATCGAGCGGTTCCGCCAGGACGTCTTCCAGCGTCGCGCTAACCACGAAGAGCGGATTGTTGATCTCGTGGTTCAGCGTGACGGCAAACTGGCGCGCCAGATCCAGCCGACCTTCCTCCAGAACCTTTTGGCCTACCTCCGCATGGGCCGCCTGGCCCTCTTCCGACATCTCCATGCAGACGAAGAACACTCCCGTGGCTTCGCCGTCCGCATCTCTGATCGGCCGTGCCAGCAGCCTGCGCGGGTGCGGGCAGAGGTCGGTCGGGGCGGGAAACACATCGGCCCCCTCGCTCTCCAGCACGCTGTTCACAAACCGTTCCCACCGCCCTCGCTCCGGCTCCGGCAAGACGTCTCGAAGGGAAGTACCCACCGTCGCGTCGTCCATGCCGCCGGCAACGCACGTGAGCGTGGATAGCGGTCCGTCTGCGTGGGTGACACGCAGGTCCCGGTCGACGGCATAGGAGTACACGGTGACGGAGCTCAGGAGCTGGAACGCGTTCGTATCCGCCGGGGAAGGCACGGCGCCTGCGCTTCTGTTGTTCGGCGGACTCATCTGGACCTCACTTACCTGGGGCGGATGAGCGTAAGACAGTCGCGCTCAACCGTTCGGCCTGGACTGGGGCGCCAAAAGGGAAGACGGGCGGCCATCCCAGGTGTTCCAAAAGTTGGGGCTCCGTTTAGTTCGATCCGAAACTCTCTCTGAGATACGAGATTCCGGAATCTGACCCCCAATACCCAAAAAGGGAACAGCGCGGTTGCGCCGTCCCCTCTGTAGTTGCCTGCCTCGGGCTTAAGACCGAGCTCCGCTCACCGCGGAGCGATGATGACCCGGCGATCGGGATCGTCTCCTTCGCTGTATGTGCGGATATCCGGATCGTCCGACAGAGCGTTGTGGATGATCCGCCGCTCGTGCGCGGGCAACGGGTCCAGCTCGCACTCTTCCTGGCGCTCCTTCACCTGAGCGGCGAAGTCCCTGGCGAGGTTGGTGAGCGTCTCTGCACGTCGCGCACGGTAGCCGCCTGCATCGAGAATCACTCGGACCTCTGGCCCCACGCGCCGGCCGATGATGAGGTTCGCCAGATACTGGAGCGCGTCCAGACTCTGGCCGTGGCGACCCAACGTGGCCGCAACATCCTCTCCCACCAGCTCCACGTCCAGGTAGGGGGCGTGCCGTCCCCGCGCTTCCGCGTCGATACTCAAACCGGAAGCCCGACAGATCTCCTGTAGGACCTCTACGGCCCCGGATTCGCGCGCTTCCAATCCATCCGAAGACAGCGGCTCCGCCGCATCCGAACCGCCCCGATCAGTCATACCGGCCAAACCTGCTCCATCTACTATGTAATATAGTGGCTTCTCGCGGCTTGTGACTACCTAACATCGTTATACCCAGCAGAGTACAATTCCGTCAGAAGTCGTGGGTTACAGCCCGGCCTACCGCTTCTTCTTGCGCGGCTTTACGCGTCCCGGTTGGCCGCCAGTTCCCAGTACTCGCGAATCTGGCTTCACGGTTCCCGTCCCGTTGCTGCTGACCGCGGGCGAGAGAGTCGGTCCGCCGCTGCCGGCGTCTCCGCCCCCTCCCTCCCCGCTCATCTTCAGCCGGTGCGGCTTATATATGTACTCGTACTGCTGCCAAATGTTGAACACGTTGGTCATCAGCCAGTAGAGGACAAAAGCGGAGGACCAACCGTTGTTCAGGAAGATATAGAAGAAGACGATGGCCATCGTCAGACCCATGGTGTTCTGCTGCTGCTGCTGCTGTGGGTCCACGGCCGGGTTCATCTTGGTGGTCAGGTACATCGTGACCGAGTACAGAGCCAGCAGCGGGACGTCGGGGTCTGCCAGGTTGCGGCCAAAAACGTTGTGGCCCATGAAGGTGGCGCCGTTGTGGGAGAGCGCGCTGCCTATCCAGAGGAACTTACCCTTGGCGAACCCAAACTCGTACGCGCGAACGCCCGCGTAGACGGCGATGAGGAAGGGCATCTGGATGGCCATCGGCAGGCAGCCGCCGAACATGTTAACGTTGTGCTCTTTGTAGAGCGCCAGCGTCTTCTCGTGCAGCTCCGTGCCCTTGTACTTCTTCTGAAGCTCCTTCACCAGCGGCTGCATGCGCTGCATGTCGCGCATGCCCTGGTACTGCTTCTTGGTCAGGGGCCAGGTGATCAGCTTTACGAGAACCGCGAGGAGAATGAGGGCGATGCCGTAGCTATAGTTCGGGTTTCGTCCGGTAAGCGCCACCAGAACGTCGATGATCAGGTACTTGATGTCCGATGAGTTGCGCCTGTCCAGTTGTTCCTGTAGGGCGCTGTACTGGCCATGCGGAGCGCCGGGCTCCGACTGCGTCATCTCCCTGTACGCCTTGGTGGTCGGATACTTGAGGTAGATCTCCTTCCAGTATTGGATAGCGCTATCCTGTCCTGCGCGCTTCTCCGTCTCGGACCCATCGTACCGGTAAGCGCCGAGGAGACCGCCCTGGTAGAGGGCCTGGGCGGCCGTTTCCGGGTCCTTAGTCTCGCGCGCGACCTTCTGGTACTCGTCCAGCGCCTCTTTCTTCTTGCCCTGCTTCTCGAGCTGTTGGGCCTTGGCGAAAGTGACGTTGGTGTTCGCCTGCGCGTTCGCGGAACGAGATGCCCCGGCCACAAATATGACTATCGCCGCTACGGCGATAGCCAGAGGAAGACGAAAACGCATTCAGTGCCTCAGCTACTTCACCGGATCGTAGCCGCCCTTGCTGAAAGGGTTGCAGCGCATCAAGCGCCAGCAGCCCAGGGCGATACCCTTCACGACCCCGTACTTTTCGATGGCCTGCGCGGTGTACTCCGAGCAGGTAGGTTGAAACCGGCAGACCGGCGGTCTGAACCGGGATGTCTTCTGGTACAGCCGGATCAGCCGGATGCAGAATCGCCGCACCCTGGATCCTCCGTAGCGGGCCGGCTCCCGCTCAGCTTGGCCCGTCGGAACAGTGTTTCGACGGCGGCAGCCATTTCCGAGATCTGTGCCTCCCGGCAGCGGCTCCGCGCCACAAACACGGCATCGAAGCCGGGCCGGCACGCCGCCAGCCGAGCGCGACAGATCTCCCGCAGGCGGCGCTTAATGCGATTACGGTCAACGGCGCCACCCAGTTTCTTGCTTATCGAGAATCCTATCCGGAGGTCTGCGCCGGCGGTGGGGAAGACGTAGAGCACCAGGAGTGGATGAGCGTATGAACGTCCCCGCTTGTACACCCGCTGGAAGTCGCGAGAGCTGCGGAGACGCTGCGCCTTGGGGAGCACGACGCGTGCGGCCTGCGGATCGGTGCCGCCCGCGCTAAACGGTCAGGCGATGGCGGCCCTTGGCGCGGCGCGCCTTCAGCACGTTGCGGCCATCCTTGGTGCTCATACGCTTACGGAACCCGTGAACCCGCTTGTGGCGGCGGTTCTTAGGCTGGTACGTGCGCTTCATGCATAGACCTCCTTGGCCAGAACGGACTATTATAGCACAGGAGATTCCGGCCCAACTGAAGAACCGGGCCGCCAGGAGATTACGCCATGCAGCGACCGGATGGACGCGCCAACAACCAGCTTCGGCCTGTGCGCATCACGCGGGACTACATCAAATACGCGGAGGGCTCTTGCCTGATCGAGTTCGGTGATACCAGGGTGCTCTGCACCGCCAGCGTAGAGGACCGGGTACCGCCCCACCGCAAGAACACCGGCAAGGGCTGGGTTACCGCCGAATACGCCATGGTGCCTCGCTCCTGCCGGGAGAGGACGCAGCGCGAGACGCGCGGGCCCGGCGGCCGGACCATGGAGATCCAGCGGCTGGTAGGGCGCAGCATGCGATCGGTGGTAGACATGGATACATTGGGCGAGCGGACAATCACCCTGGACTGCGATGTCATCCAGGCCGACGGCGGCACGCGTACCGCGGCGATTACCGGAGCGTACGTGGCGCTCGTCCAGGCGCTGCGCTGGATGGTGGAACAGCGCTACCTGAAGAAGCTGCCGCTGGTGGAGATGGTGGCGGCAGTAAGCGTGGGAGCGGTTGCTGGGGAAGAGGTGCTGGACCTTTGCTACGAAGAGGACTACCGCGCGGCGGTGGACATGAACGTGGTGATGACCGACAAGGGGCGGTACATCGAGGTGCAGGGCACCGCGGAGGGCGATCCGTTCGACCGCAACCGGCTCAACCGCCTGCTGGACCTGGCGGCGACCGGCATCCAGCAGCTTAACCGGATCCAGCGGGAAGCGCTGGACGGTATTCTGTAGAAGTGGTGATTAGAGTTTCGGGCACACCACCCATCACCCATCACCGCAAAGAAAAAACCCACTCTCCAGAAGAGAGTGGGCCCCATCCAAGTGATGGATTTCAATTGAAAAGGAGGACATGCGCTACCTATACTACGTCCGGGGTCCCGGTATTGTTCCCCTACTTCTCCACAGCATTTTTCGTCCACAGCCATGACGCAATCAGAGCCACAGCTTAGCCTCCCGGAGGCTGCAACGGAATCGCCGCCCCAGCGCGCAATGTCCCGCTACGCATCCACCCTCTTTGGCGCGGATTCCACAGAGCGGATCGTCGCCGTAGAACCCGGCGAGCGCAGCATGGTTCTCTGGCGGCGCCTGGAAGATGGCTCTGTGGAGCGAAGCGAGGTGCCCTTTGTGCCGTGGCTGCTCCTCGCGGCTCCGGTGCCCGCACTAGGATACACCCCGCGCGAGCTGAAGGGAGACGGCTTCCGCTATCTGTACGAGCTTCCCACCTGGTCGGACTTCCAGAACGCGCTGGCGTACGTCCGGGACAGCCATCTGGAGAACCTGGCCTACTCTAACGGCGCCAAACAGGCCCTGGTCCGCAGCGGCAAGACGCTGTTCAAGGGCATGACCATGGCGGACGTAGCGCGGATGCAGGTGGACATCGAAACGGAGACGCTCGCCGCCGAGGCCGAGCAGAGCCGCATCTTCGTTATCGCCGTGCGAGACAACCGGGGCCTGCTGGAGACGCTGCATGGGGATGAACGGGAGATGCTCACCCGCTTCGTAGAGCTGTTCCGCGAGCGGGACCCGGACGTGCTTGAAGGTCACAACATCTACGGCTTCGACCTGCCGTACCTCATGGCGCGCTGCAGGGCGCTGGGCGTGCGGCTAGCGCTTGGCCGAGACGGGTCCGAGCCTCGAGTCGGCCGTACCCGCAACTTCGCCATCGGCGGCATCAGCCGGCCATTCACTCCGGTCTGGATGTACGGCCGGCACGTGATAGACACGTATCTCGCGGTCCAGCGGTTCGACTGGGCGCGCGGCATGCTCTCCAGCTACGGCCTCAAGTACGTCGCGCGGGCCTTCGGCATCGCGGAGGAGGAGCGGGTGGAGATGCCGAGGGACCAGCTTGCGCAGATCTTCCGCTCGGACCCGGAGCGCGTCCTCACCTACTGCCGGCACGACGTGATAGAGACGGCCCGCCTGGCGGATCTGGTCGCGCCCACCGAGTTCTACATGACGCAGATGGTCCCGGACTCGTACGGAGGCACGGCCATCAGCGGCAACGGGGAGCGGATAAACTCCATCCTCATCCGGGCCTACCTGGCGCGAGACCACGCCATACCCCGGCCGCAGGCTCCGCGCCCGTATCCCGGTGGATACACCGAGGTCCGCGCCACCGGCGTTATCGACCGGGTGGTGAAGGCGGACGTGGAGAGCCTCTACCCCAGCCTGATGCTCACGGAGCGGATACGGCCCGCCAGCGACACTCTGGACGTATTCCTTCCGGCCCTGGAGGAGCTGACCCGGCGCAGGCTGGACGCCAAGCGCAAGATGGCGGAGGCCAGCGGCACGGAGCGGCACTACTGGGACGGGCTCCAGGGCTCCTTCAAGGTACTGATCAACTCCTTCTATGGGTATCTCGGGGCGGCCTCGTTCAACTTCAACGACTACGAGGCGGCTGAGCGCGTAACGGAGCTGGGCCGGAAGCTCGTGGTGGAGATCGCCGCTCGCATGGAGGAGACGGGGAGCCGGGTAATCGAGATCGACACGGACGGCGTCTACTTCGTCCCGCCACAGGACGTACAGGGGGAGGAGGCGGAACGCGAGTACGTGGAGCGCATCGGCTCCACGCTGCCAAAGGGCATCCGCCTGGCGTTCGATGGCCGGTACCGGGCCATGGTCTCCCTGAAGACCAAGAACTACGTCCTGTATGGCTACGACGGGCAGAAGGTGTACCGCGGCGCGTCGCTACGGTCGCGCGCGGACGAACGGTACGGGCGGGAGTTCGTTGCGCGGGCCGTGGACCTGCTGCTGGAGCACCGGACTTCCGAGATCGGGGACCTTTACCGCAATACCATCGACGACATCCTGAACCATCGCATCCCCATCACGAGCCTGGTCCGGCGGGAGCGGGTCACGGAGAAGACGTTCACAAGCTCGGCCAAGCAGCGGTCGGCGGATGCCGCGCGTGACACGGCGGTGGGCGAGTACATCACCGTCTACGAGCGGGCCGACGGCAGCCTCGGTCTGTTGGACGAGTACGAGCAGAACGGGTGCGACGAGCGTGTGGAGTACTATACGGATAAGCTGTACAAGTTCGCGTCCCGGCTGCGGGAGGCGTTCGGGGAGGAGTTCGAACGCGTGATCCCGAGGCCGCTCCCCTCGGGCGCGCTTACACCGGTCCAGGAAACACTGGACCTGTTCGGATAGGCGGGAACCCTGCGCCGCCGGACTGCGATAAAAGCAGTACGGGAGCAGTCCCGACAATAGCAGAGGGCCCCAAGGCCCCTGCCCCGATACAGGAGGCACCGAGATGAAATCGACGCCGCGTCGGCTGGCCTCGCTGAGCCTGCTGGCTGCGCTTACCGTAGGAGTAAGCGCTACCGCGGGAGCAGCGGGGAAGTCGATTGCCTGGCAGACCAACCTGGCGAAAGCCGAGGCGATGGCCGCCAAACAGCACAAGATTCTAATGGTGGACTTTTACGGCGAGTATTGACCGGCCTGCCGTGAGCTGGATAAGGCGACTTATCCAGACCCCAAGGTCGTTGGCCTTGCGCAGAAGATGGTTCCCGTAAAGATAGACGTGGACAAGCAGGAGGCGGTCTACAAGAAGTACAAGGAGCCGCCGACGCCCACCATCATGTTCCTGGACCCAAAGGGCAACGTTCTCCACTCCGTCACCGGCTTCCAGCCTCCGGATGCGTTCCTGGTGGAGATGAAGCGAGCGTTGGGCAAGAGCGCCGGGGCTCATTCAAAGGCGGGGCCCCAAGCGGCTGGGCCCAAATCGAGGCACGGTTAACAGGCTCAGTCACAAAGAAGCCCGGGGTCGCTGCCCCCGGGCTTCTTTGTGACTGAGCAATCTATCCGACTACTGGATGGTGACCGTTACCAGCGCGCGGGTGTCGCCATGCTGGACGACCAGGTTGACCTTGTCGCCACTCTTGGCATTCCGCACGGCGCCGCTAAGGTCCGCCGCGGAGTTCACAGCGCGGTTGTTGGCGCGGATGATAACGTCACCCGGCTGGATGCCGGCCTGCTCGGCCGGGCTGCCGCTCTGTACTTCCACCACTACCACGCCATTGGTGATGCCCTTCAGGTTGTACTGCTGCACCGCCTCCGGCGTAACCGGCTGAACCGCGACGCCCAGCTTACCGCCGGCCTCGGGAGCCTGCTGCGGCTGGCCGTTCTGATCGATCTGGCCGTTGGCGATGTTTGCCGGCATCTCCTCGACCTTCGGGGTCAGCGTCTGGTGATGGCCGTCCCGGATGATCTCCACGTCCACGCGAGTGCCGGGTGCCGTACGGGCCACCATATCGCGGAAGGCAGAGTCGTCCGTTACCGGCTGGCCGTTGTACCGCACCACGATGTCGCCGGGCTGGAACCCTGCCACAGAAGCCGGGGTGCCCTCCTGAACGGACTGGATCATGGCGCCGTTCGCCACACCCGCCTTCTGCTTCTCGTCATAGGTCAGGGCGCGGGGACCAACGCCCAGGTAGGCGCGGGTCACGTGCCCCCGGGTCATGAGCTGATCCATCACGTACTTAGCGGTATTGATGGGAATGGCGAAACCGATTCCAACGCTTCCGCCGCTCGGCGACTCGATCGCCACGTTGATACCTACGATGTGACCGTGGATATCCACCAGCGGCCCACCGGAGTTACCGGGGTTGATGGCCGCGTCGGTCTGCAGCAGGCCAGTGTAGGCGCGGGCCTCTCCGCGCTCGGAGACTTCCTGCTGGCGGGCTCGGGCGCTGATCACGCCGACGGTCATGGTATTGTCCAACTCAAACGGCGATCCAAACGCGATAGCCCATTGGCCAACACGGACGCGGTCCGAGTCGCCAAGCTCCGCCGGGACGAGGCCGCTCGCGTTGATCTTGACCAGGGCCAGGTCGCTGCGGAAATCGCGGCGCACCGTGCCGGGGAACTCGCGGCCATCTGCCAGCTTGACGGTGACTTTGTCCGCGCCGCCGGCTACGTGATCATTCGTGAGGATCCAGCCGTCCTCGCGCACGATGACGCCGCTGCCGGCGCCGCTTACGTGGTACTGCTGGGGCATCTGGCGGAACTGGAACCCGCGTCCGCCGCCAAGTCCCGGAAAGCCGGGAAAGCCCTGAAAGAGCTGACCCATATCCGGTATGTTCGAAGCCGTCCTGACCGTCTTATCCACGCGGATAGAGACGACGGAAGGCTGCATGCGCTCCGCAATCGCTTCAAAGGCGGACTCCAGGTCGGCCAGCGGAGCGGTCCTCGCGGCAACCTGAGCGTCCGATACGGGCGGACTGACCGCCGCGCGCCCTCGCTGCGGCTCCGCGGCCCAAACCCCTCGGGCGACCGCAAATCCTGACAGGGCGCTCACACCAACCAGAGCAGCAACGAGCGTACGAATCCGCACGTGCCGCCGAGGTGACGCATTGAAACCCATCGGTGACACCTCCATGAAATAGCTTGTCGGGACTCGTGCCCCGCCACATCACTTTCCGAGTTCATTACGCTGGTAGTGGCGGCCGATGTTCCATGGCGGCGCCCGAGTGGTGTGAAAGGTTTCACACCAAGGACAGGGTTCGGGGTTCAGGGTTCGGGGTTCGACAACCCCGCAGGCAGACAGAAGACGGGAGACGGTGGGCGGACGGAATCCGTTGGTCTTCCGTCCTCCGGCTTCCATCATCTGGGAGGAATTGGAACCGAGCGGGGAGAATTGGTCTGGGCTGCAAGCGAAGGAGCGGCGGAGGGACAAAGTGACACTCGAGCAGGCACTGGCATTTGCCATTATCGCGGGATTCGTCTTCGGCATTCTTTATGGCCGCACCCCGGCCGGCCGGGCATGGCTTGCGCGTCGGTTCGGAGAGCCCACCCCGGCGCGGAGCGGCCTGGCCGCTCACCGAGCGCGGCGGCAAGCCCCGCGCAAGACGGGGTCCGTGCGCCGCTCCTCCACCGCCAGCACGCAGCGGCCCGCCGCCCGGCGTGCAGCCCGCAAGTAGGCTCGGCTCGCGGCCCGGGCGCCGGGGAAAGCTGGCTCTGGTGGCCGTCCTCGCGATCGGCGCTGCGATTGGCGCGGTGCCGCTCTACCGCTGGCGTGCGGTAGAGGAGCCCCGCACCCTCTGCCTCAGCAACATGCGGCGTCTCTCGGTGGCGCTCCTGCTCTACAGCCAGGACTACAACGGCTGCATGCCCCCCCCGGCATACCGGCTGTCGGACGGAACCTGGCGAACCTGGACTATCCAGCTCGACCCATATATGCCCCTTCAGGGAATCCTGGAGTGCCCGTCCAACCCGCCGGATTCGGCTCGCTCGCCGCAGGGCTACCGGTTTCCGTGCAGCTACGCTCTGAACTAGCGGTTCACCGGCATCTTCAGCCCTGGACCATTCCCCGTCGATAACATAGAGCTCCCCGCGCAGACGGCTCTGCTCGTGGAGGCCGGACGGGGGCGGGCCGCGGGCGCCTTCGGTCCGCCCGCCACGGATACCGCTATGCCTACTTACAGTGACACCGGGGCGGCGCCTCTGGCGTACCCGTCCCCGCATGACCGGCGCATGAACGTGACGGCCGCCGACACCCACACGGCGACGGTGAAAGTGGCTCACTATCGGCCGGCCGGGCACGATCCGCTCTATGGCCGGCTGGGAGGCAACATCTACAACTGGAACGGTGGGCACCCCAACGGCGATACGGCGGGCCCACCGCGGGAGTAAGGCCGATTCCAGAGTGTGGGGGTGTGGGAGTATGGGAGTGGCTGGATTCGGGATTCCCCCCACTCCAAAACTCCCATACTTCCAAACAGGCTCTCTTCCGGATGGCGGGCGGGCAAAAACTGCTTGCGTTGAATCGCGCGGACCTGTATAATGCCTAGTTGATACTCTTCCGTGCGTTCCCCCAGCACCCTCGGCGTAATCTTTCAGGAGGAAGGTTTATGATTCGACGGGCAGCAAGCGTCCCGACCGATTGGAGAAACGACGTCCTGCTGGCACTGACTACCGCCACGATGGTCATACTGCTGGGATGCGGAGGCGGAGGAGGGGGCGGCGGCGGTGGCGGCGGTAACGGCGCCTGCGGCGGCGCGGAGTACTGCGGCACCGTAACCAGCGCGGACTCCTCCAACTCGCCCATCTCCGGCGCCACGGTCACGTTCTTGGACCCGACCGGCACAACTCCTCTGGCGGGAGTGGCGCCGGTGACCACCGATGCCAGCGGCAACTGGAAGGCGAACGGTATTCCGTCGGGCGCCCCGTTCAGGGTGGACACCACCGGCTCAACCTATTTCCCCGGCATCCTGACCTTCGGGGGGAACCTGTATTACTTCACCGGAACCGCCGCTCCCAAGAATCAGGCGGGCAACGGTCCATGCGTACCCGCCCTCCCGCCGCAGGCGACGACTACCGACAACGTTGTTTCGACGGTCAAGCTGTTCCCGGAGGCGACTCCTCCGCCCCCGCCGCCGCAGACCTGTCCTCGCTAGACATTTGGGAAACCCCACCCCAACCCTCGCCTTCCTAAGGAGAGGGAGCTCCCCCTCGTTGCGAAGGAGGGGGTAAGGGGGAGGTTTTGGTAGCGGCTCTTAACGACCCCCGCCGGCCCATTCGGCGGGGGTCTGCTCTTTGCAGCCCTCCACCAAACCGGACCATTAGCGCGCGCTCCTGTATAATGGGGGTGATATGCGCAAGCTGGCTCCGCTTCTCATCGCGGTCTTGGTCCTCATCGGGCTCATCCGGCTGTTTCAGACCGTCCGCCAGTACGATCCATCGATCCAGGCGCGCGCCGCCAGCCGGGACGCCGGCCTGGGCGACATCAGCGTTCAGTTCGGTCCGTCGGAGGTGATTTCCCGGAGTGAGGGCCGTCGCGCCTGGTCGGTCAAGGCGGACGAGATAGATATCCGGAGCCTCATTGGGGGCGACTTGGACCAGTTCCGAGCCGCCGCATTTCACAACATCCACGATGGGGTGCTGTATCGCGACGGCCGGCCCGAGGCCGCGTTTGCCGCGCAAAGCGCCTCGTTCGAGGAGGCAGTTCAGCGGTTCACCATCAATGGGCAGATCCGGGTCGCGACAGCCCGTGGTGATCGCCTCAGTGCCGATCAGCTTATCTGGACCCGCCAGGATGACTACGTCCGGTTCCCGCACGGCGCCAGGGGCACCATCGGCGGCGCCCGCGTAGATGCCCCGGCGCTGCTCTACGCCCCGCGCAAGCGGCTGCTTCAATGTCCGCAGGGGGCCGAGATAGCCTTTAAGGACTACGCGTTCAGCGGGCACGCGGCGGCGCTCTTCTGGGACGTGGCCGCGCAGCACGTGGATATGCCGGGGCCGGTGAGTGGGATTCGTAAGGGGATGCGGGTGGCCGCGGCCCGCGCCACCCTGGACCTGAAGCGCCATGAGATCCATGCGAACGACGGCTCGGTGGCTTTACGTATAGAAGGCGAAGGCCCCAACCTGGAGAACCTGCCATGAACGTCCGGCGCACCATCCTGCTGACCGTACCGCTCGCCGTTGCGCTGGCCGGCTACGCGGCTGCCTCCCAGAACTCCCCCGCTCCCAAGTCCAGGGACTCGGACAAGGAGCCGGAGTTTGTCGACATCCAGTACGGCGAGCTCCTGCACAACGACATCACCGGTCGGGGCGCTGCAAAGCACATCACGGTCAAAGCCGCTGATACCATCGTCAAGGGAGATGAAGGCTCCTGGGACCAGAAAGCCAGGACGGCCGAGGCCTCGGGCCACCTGACCATGACCGATCCCAAGGCGGATGCCACCGGCAAGAAGGTGGTCATCTACTACGCCAAGTCCAAGAAGCTGATGGTGATCACGAATGGCGTGGAGATCACCATCAAGCCAAAGAAGGAAGATCAAACGCCATCAAAGGGGCAGCCGGAAGTGAGGCCCGCCTCGCTGCAGGAGAAGAAGGAAGGCGCGGCCGACGATGAGGAGTCTCCACGCAAATATCCGGCCCTGGTAACCTGCGACAAGCTGGAATACGAATACGCCAAGGACAAGAAGCACGGCGTTCTCACCGGCCACTTCAAGGTGGTGCAGAAGCTGAAGGACAACACCCGTACCGTCACCGCAGACCACGCGGAGTGGTTCGGTCGAGACGAGAAGATCGTCCTCTATCCGCCCGTTCACTGGGAAGACACCAAGGGCAACTCCGGGGACAACGAAGGCCAGGTTACGATCAATACCGCCGACTCCAGCGACG
>CAYNFH010000034.1:0-12934 GCA_964396385.1 uncultured Chthonomonadaceae bacterium
CTAACACATGTCTACTAATTTGGCAAGTAGACTCCGGCTGTCTCTGAAAAGATCGTCGGCCGTTGCGGGCATGGGATGGCGAGAAACGGCCCTCCCGTTCGTCTCCAAAGAAGACACGGCGTACAAACCGGGACGAGAAGCAGCTCCCTCGCAGGGCATGGGATGACAGGTTGGCACGGTTTGCGTTGTGGAGGTGCAGAGTACAGGTTGTTGCCGTAAAGCAGATCCCTCGCGGAGCTCAGGACCAAGACAACCGCACTCCATCTAGCGACCGAAAGCGCAAAGCCCGAAGGTCACATGGATAACGACAGGGTCCTGCCAAAGTGGGCGCCGAGGGTCCCGCGGAGCTTATCCGGCGACTGTATGAGACGGATGCGAAGGGCATCTACGATGAGGAGCTGATCAACGAGGCTGGCTATGGGCTCCTCGCGCGCTGCCAGAGCTTCCTCGCCGCGAACGAAGCCGCGCACGGCCGCGCCATGTGTCCTCTCTGCGCCCATCCCATCCCGCACAGCGGGGACAAGGAGGAGGTCCTGACCTGCCCGGAGTGCGGCTGGCAGCTCACCTGGGGCGAGTACTTTGCTACTTTCCAGCACAAGCAGCTTTCCGGTGCGGAGCCGGTTCTCGCGCTCTTCCGCGACTTTGTGTGCCGCTTCCCCGCCGCCCGGAGCGCGCGCGAGCGGACGATACTGATCGACCGGCTTCTGCACGGCTTCCACTGGTACCAGAAGCACGGCCATACGCGGCCGGTCGCCGTGAACCTGGTCGAGGGCAAGCTCCCGGAGGTGATCGCCTTCCTGGATGAGCTCACCTACGGCGAGACCAGCACGCCGGGCCTCGCCCAAACACGCGAGGAGTGGGTCCGGAACAGCCAGAACGTCCGCCAGTGGGCCGCCCCGAGAAAACCGCGCGAGGGAGACTGAGAGCCGTATGCGCGGCCGGATACGCAGGCTTTCTAGTAGTAGCGCATCACATCGCGGAACAGCAGCGCCTCGCGCGAGCCGAAGGCCCAGCCCACCGCCTTCGCGAACAACCAGCCGGCTGCACGCGTGCGGTCCAGGTCCAGCAGCCCGCACATCCGCTCCAGCCGGAAGCGAATGTATGCCGCCGGATCCGGAGCTTTCCAGCCGAGATCCTTCTCCACGTCAAGGCAGTTGCCCAGCCATTGCGCCAGGTCGAAGGCTGGCTCACCGACCAGCGGCTTGCAGTCGATGGCCATCCAGGGCTCGCGCTCCGCCGCGAGTACATTGCCCGGATGAAAGTCGCCATGGAGCAGCACGCAGGACGGCTGTGAAGCGGCCAGCTCTCGGCCTACGGAGAGCGCCTCCTCCAGCAGCACCGGCTCGTACTCACCCGAGCGCCGCGCATCGTTGCCCCAGGAGGCAGCGATCTCCTCCAGTCGGTCGAACGGCACCTCCCCAGCAGAGTGCCGCCAGAGACGCCGCAGTACCCGTGCGCCTACCTCGTCGCGCTCCTCCGGAGGCAGTGACCACAGGAGGGCGCCCGGCAGGCAGCGCTCCATCAGCAGCGAGAAGCCATCTTCCGAGGCGCGGATCAGGCGCGGCGCCCCGTCGCCATCGTAGAGCCGGAGCGCGTCTCCCTCGTGTCGGGCTTCGCTGTGGGGCCAGCTCACCTTCAGCACGGCGTCCGAGCCGTCCTCCAGCCTGACGGGCGCTACCCAGGCGCAGCAGCCATCCGTCTCGAACGGCGGCTCCAGGGTGAGTCGCCACTCCCGCGCGAGCTCCGCTACCTGCCCCGGCAGCTCCGCAAGCCAGGCCGCGCCCTCGCCCGCCTCGCCCGGCGGCGTCTCTCGCAGCCGTGCCGGTATCACGACCGAGTCAGGCTGAAAAACCATTGATGAGAAACGTCCTTTCCGAAATGACCCCATGACCGGGCGGCGGCGCGAGCGCGTTGACACCCCTCTTGGACGCTGATACAATGCCACAGATTCGCAAAAGCAACGCTCTATCCTACCGTCCGACTCACTTCGACCACGTGCGCAAGCCGCCCGAAGGAGGTTCCACCTTGTCTGCTGGCTCCGCCTGCTTGCTTCGAAGCTTCATATGTGCGCTGACCCTCTTTTGGCTCGTAATACCTGCTGAGGGCCAAACTCCACCAGAGGCTTTAGCCTGGACAAATCAGGACGGCCGCCTGTCACTCTGGTCTATAACAGCCCCGGGCGTGTTTACATATCGCGACTTTGGGCCATTCCCCGGCTGGTCGGTTACATCTGTCAGCGTCGGTCCAGGGGATGGACTCACTCGTGTTTTATGGAGCAACCTGGATGGACGCATCTCCCTCTGGACGGTACAGAGAAACGGGGGTCTTTCGTACAACGACTTCGGGCCGTACGGCGGGTGGTCGGCTCGGTCTTTGGGGGTAAGCACCGACAATGTTGCTCACATCCTCTGGGATCATGAGCCTGACCACCAGATTATGCTGTGGGACATCACGGGCCCCGGCAGTTTCAAGAGTCGCGGCTTTGGCCCTTTCAGCGGGTGGCGAGCTCAATCCATGGCGCTTGGAGCGGACGATCTTCCTCGGATCCTCTGGACCAACCAAGACGGGAGGGCAAGCCTATGGACACTGCGTGGTAATGGGAGCTTCACCTTTGATGACTATGGACCCTATTCAGGCTGGTCTGCCCAATCGATCACGGTTGGCAGCGACAACAAGACCAGGGTGATGTGGGTGGATCAGGCGGACTCCCGGCTCTCGCTGTGGACTGTCAGCTCTCCTGGAACATTCACTTATCATGACTACGGGCCATTTCCAGGCTGGGTACCAGCCTTCCTGGCTTGCGGCTACGACAACGAGGCCCGGGTTCTCTGGAAGAGAATGGGTGATGGTGCGGTGTCGATTTGGACCGTGGACGCCCAGGGCGCTTTCACGTATGATGACCACGGTCCATATGTCGGCTGGGATGCCACTGCTTTCGCGGCAAAGTCCGTGCAGGTCATAGCCCTACTTGTCAGCAGCTTCAATAATGATGAAGTTCAGCGATATGATCCGTACAGCGGCGTCTTTCAGGGCAACTTCCTTGCTGGCGGAGGGTTGAGCGGTCCGCACGTTGTTACCAGAGGGCCCGACGGGAACCTCTACGTCGCGAGCGGGAACAGCAACGAGGTGAAGCGATACGACGGCGTTACAGGTACGTTTATAGACACTTTTGTCTCTTCCGGGAGCGGCGGCCTCAACAATCCACTGGCCATCAAGTTCGGTCCTGACGGCGACCTCTACATTTCCAGTTTCTGGACGAATGTAGTGAAGAGGTATGACGGTAAGTCAGGAGCGTACCTGGATGACTTCGCGTCGGGCGGAGGCCTGAATGCTCCGGCCGGGTTCGTGTGGGGGCCCGATGGCATTCTCTACGTGGTCAGTGCGCACTCGGAGGAAGTCAAGAAATACGATGGCGTGACCGGTGCGTACCTCGGCAACTTCGCCGCCGGAAGCGGAATGAATGAACCCCTCGACCTGGTATTTCGACCCGATGGGTATCTATACGTGACGAGCCGCTTTACGGCAGAGGTAAAGCGGTTCGACGGCCATACGGGCGCTTTTGTTGACAACTTTGTTCAATCAGGCTCGGGCGGTCTGTCGGGAGCGTACGGTATGGCATTCGGTCCAGACGGAAACCTATATGTCAGCAGTTCCGTTACGTCGGAGGTGAAGGTGTACGATGGCCAGTCTGGAGCGTATATCGGCAACTTTGCCTCCGGAAACGGTCTAAATGGTCCGACCAATTTGCTGTTCTTAACAGGGCAGTAGTGAGGTCCGATTCGATCGAGTACTGGAAGTCTGGAAGTCGCAACGTTGAAACCCAGAATTGGCCGACTGATGGTTGTGGCGATTCTGGCTGTGGTGTTCCCTCTAGTGATGCTCTGGGGCGGCATCGCGGGCTACGGCATCTATATTGTGGGGCGCATACAACACCTGGAACGCAAAGATGCACGGTGGGATCAGGCATTCGAGCATGAGCGCCGCGGACATATCCTGGAGCGACAGCGGCAGTATGGTCGCGCCATTGCCGAGTACCGGCTCGCCGCGCAGCTCAATCCTGAGCCTCTTTCGCCTCTCCAGGACATCGCCCGCGTATACCGGAAGCAGGGACGTACCGACGACGCCATCACAGAGTACCGCGCCGTGATCGCGTTGGAGCCGCGCCTTGACGACCCGGAGGCCACCGCATGGGCGCACTATGAGTTGGGCAACCTCCTGCTGAGCAAAGGAGACACCGAGGCGGCACGCGCCGAGTGGAAGCTGGCGCTGACCCACGCTCCCATCGACCGGGCGCAACAGGCCGCCATCTACAAGGTGCACGCGGAAGCACAGAAGGCTCTGAATCGGCATCTGTCCGGCGGTGCGAATGCAAGGAAGAGAGCAAATTGATGGATTTTGAGATAGACGCGCCGGACGCGGAGCGCGTATTCGTGCTGTCGCAGAACGCCGCCGCGAGCGCGGCCGTGCTGCTCGTAGTCGGGCTGATACTGCTGGGATTCGCGGTGTTTGGCTTCCTCGTGAGTGCCTTCACCACCCACAGCCAGTGGACGCTCCATCTGACCACTACCCTGCCCGTGCTGATGGGAATCGGGGCCATTGCCGCCTCCTGGGCCAAGGCCCGGTCCCCGCGGGAAGTCGGCGTGGGACCGGCCGGGCTGCGCGTCTGGAATAGCCGCGGCGTGCAGACCTACCCGTGGGACAGGGTAGGGTGGTCCAACATCGAGCGTACTCCCATGGGCACGGGACGCGTGCTCAAGGTGTACGATTCGAACGGGCGGTTTCTCCTGAGAATCGGCGACGCCATCCGAGACTTCAATGGCCTCGCGCAGGCGGTATCCAGCTTCATCGAGGCCAAGCAGGACGACACCGCGCAGCGGATCCGCACCACCAAGTCCAAGCGCTCCGCCATCTTCATCGGCGCGGTGGGCCTGGCGTTCCTGGCTCTCTCCATCGCGCTGGCGCTGGACAACCGGCAGCAGCTTCGCCGCGCCGAGCTGCTGAAGGCCGCCGGTGTGCCCGGCACGGCCCATATCGAGCGGCGGTTCCTGGCGCCTAACGGAGTCACGCCCCGGCTGGAGTACAGAGTTACCACGCCGGACGGCCGTTCCGCCACGCGTAACGTCCAGGTGGACCGAGACCTCTGGGATGCGCTGGAGGGCGCGAAGACTATTCCGGTCATCTACGCTCCCTCGGACCCATCGGCCAGCCGTCTGGTGCAGGGAGAGGTCAACCCCGACGATCCGCTCAAGCAGCCCCTGCAGGGTTACGGCATTCCCGCTGCGGGTGCCGTCATGAGTCTACTTTTTGTCTTCGGCGCCGTCTTGAACTGGTATGGCTGGGACATCGACCAGGACTCCAGGACCGGCCGAATCTCCATTAAGCGGTACGGCACCGGCCGTTAGGCCCGGAACCAGCCTCTCACCTCTCACCTTACGCTTGGTACAATTGGTCTAGGGGGCTACCATGCGAATACTGGTTGTCGAAGACGACGAGAAGGTTGGGAGCTTTATCAAGAAGGGACTGGAGCAGTCCGCCTACGCCGTAGACTGGGCGGCTACCGGACAGGAGGGGCTGGACCTGGCCCGCAGCGCGGAGTACCATGCCATTGTCCTTGACTTCATGCTGCCGGACATGGACGGGCTGGAGGTGGTCCGGAGTCTGCGGGAGAAGGGATCGGCCGCGCCGGTGCTCGCCCTCACCGCCCGCAATACCCTGGAGGACCGGGTAGCCGGGCTGGACAGCGGCTGCGACGACTACCTGCCCAAACCGTTTGCTTTTGACGAGCTCCTGGCTCGCCTGCGCGCGCTATTGCGGCGCGCCTCCAGTCGCCAGGTGCCCCGCATGGAGTACGGCGGCATCGTGGTCGATCCCGTTACCCGGACCGTTACCCGCGACGGCCAGAAGATAGAGCTGACCAACAAGGAGTACGCGCTCCTGGAGATGCTCATGCGCCGGCCGGAGCAGGTCTTCACCCGCGTCGCCCTGATGGAAGGTGTCTGGGGCTACGACTTTGACAGCGGCTCCAACGTCCTGGATGTCTATATGAACTTCCTCCGCAAGAAGGTGGATCAAGGCTTCGATACCAAGCTCCTCCATACCGTCCGCGGCGTGGGGTATGTGCTGAGGGATGAAGGATGAGGGTTGGCGAATCCGGTTGAAGGTTGAAGGTTGAAGGTTGAAGAATCCGGAGGCACCCGCTCTCCGACTCGCCCGCTCGTCCGCTCTCTCACAGGACCGCACTCGCTCCGCGCCCGGCTCGCCCTCTGGCACGCCGGACTGCTCGCCGCTACGCTCTGCCTCCTCTCCGTGCTCACCTACGTCCTGCTCAAGAGCTATCTCACCTCCCGCATGGACGCTTCGCTCCTGGACTACGCGGACACCACCGCCACCTCCATCGCGGCCGACCTGTACAAGAGCTCGCTGCCGGGGAGCAGACAGCCTATCCGGTTCCTCACCGGAGAGCAGGGCGAGTGGAGCCGGCAGATAGAGGTCATCGACCGCTACGGGAGCCTCGTGGCGCGCTCGGAGGCCGGGCACAAGATCGTTCCCACGTTCACGCAGCGCGTGGAGGGGCAGAAGGGCCATTCCACTCTGGAGACCCGCACGGATCTCAGCGAATACCCGGTGCGGGTGGCCTGCGTGCCGGTGCGGATGGGCGCGGACGTACCGTACCTGGTGCTCACGGCCGCGTCGCTGGAGGGGCTGGAGGACGCGCTGCGCCGCGCCTCGCTCATCCTGGCGGTGCTAACGCCCTCGGTGTTCGTCATCTCCCTCCTGGGAGGCTGGGTACTGGTGGGCCGCTCGCTCCGGCCGGTGGATGAGATCACGCGCACCGCCCTGGCCATCGAGCACACAAACCTGGACCGCCGCATCGCCCCGCCCGCCACGGACGACGAGATCGGCAGGCTCGCCTCCGCCTTCAACGAGATGATATCCCGGCTCGACCGCAGCTTCCGCCAGATCCAGCAGTTCAGCGCGGACGCCTCCCATGAGCTCAAGACGCCCCTTACCGCCATGCGCGGAGAGGCCGAGGTCGCGCTCATGTCCGACCTGACGCCCGCAGAGTACCGGCGCGTGCTCAGGAGCATCGTGGACGAAGTGGAGCGGATGTCCGCCATCGTGGAGAACCTGCTGCTCCTGGCCCGTGCGGACGCGGACCAGATCCAGGTGCAGCGC
This sequence comes from uncultured Chthonomonadaceae bacterium, assembly GCA_964396385.1. Lineage (GTDB taxonomy): Bacteria > Armatimonadota > Chthonomonadetes > Chthonomonadales > CAJBBX01 > CAYNFH01. Next base: position 7,177 of record CAYNFH010000034.1, read on the forward strand.
GAGCGCGTGGAGCTGCACACCGTGGCCTTGGACGTCTACGAACAGCTAGAAGGGATCGCCCGACGCAAAGGGGTTGCGCTGAACATCGGAGAGATGGAGGAGGCGAAAGTCGAGGGCGATCCGCTCTGGCTCACCCAGATAGTCACGAACCTCCTCAACAACGCCCTGAAGTACACGCCCGCGGGTGGGCAGGTCACGCTTTCGCTTACGACACAAGACGGAGGACGGGAGACAGGCGGCAGGATTCCGGAATCACCCCTTCACCCCTTCACCCCTTCACCCGCTCAGTCCTTCGCTCGTCTCACCATCTCCGACACGGGCCCCGGCATCCCTCCGGAGCACCTGCCGCACATCTTTGACCTGGGCATCCCACGAGAACAGTGCGACAAGATTTTTGACCGGTTCTATCGGGTGGATTCCGGCCGCAACCGGGACGCGGGCGGGGTGGGGCTTGGACTGAACATCGCCCGGTGGGCTGCGGAAGCACACAACGGCCGCATCGAAGTGGAAAGTGAAGTAGGCAGAGGGACCGCTTTCACCCTCTGCCTTCCTCTCGCGGAATCCCCCGCCGTCGTTCCGGCAGAGGCGGTAAAGGGATAGCGGTTCGGAGGTCGACACCGGGCTAAACCCCGGTGCTATTGAAAGAGAACCCGGCTGAAGCCGGCTCCCCAGCCCGAAGGGGTTCCCCTCCAGTAGCACCGGGGTTCAGCCCGGTGCGGCGCTGTCTTAAGAACGCTGCAGAGACAGCGATGGCGAGCCACCGCACTCCAAATGACCTACCTCTTCACGCTGCGGAGCTGTGCCCGCACGTTGCCCGTCGCCAGGTCCCAGACCCACACGCTGCCGTCGTCACTTGCCGCCAGTACCGTGGTGTCGTCCGGCGGGAAGGAGACGGAGCGCACCACTTCCGTGGGTCCGCTCAGCGTCTTGACCAGCGGACCCGACACGTTCCAGATCCGCACTGCGCCGTCCGCGCTGGCCGCCGCCACCAGGGGCGAGCGGTGCGCGAACGCTACCGAGGTGATCATCTTGGTCGCGCCGTGCAGGGTGTTGACCAGCGCGCCGGTGTTGGGGTTCCAGATCTTAACCACCGGCTCCACGGGGCCAGAGGGGCCTGCCGGTACTCCGGGCGGTAATGGCACGTTCGGGGGAACGCCCTTGTCGTCGTATCCCGCTGCGAGGAGCGAGCCGTCCGGCGAGTACGCCAGCGACCATACCGCCACCGTTCCGAACTTGTCCAGGTACTGGAGCACTTCCCCGGTCTCCGCGTTGTGTACCATGATGGTGCCGTAGCTGGAGCCGGCGAGCTGCGTGCCGTCCGGCGAGAATGCCACCGCGATGGACGTTCCGAACGGGGCAGAGAACATGTGCCGGAGTAAGCCGCCGGCCGCGGTGTTCCAGATGCGAAAGATACGGTCTTGCTGGGGATTGAAGCTGTTCGGGTCGCGCTCATCCCAGTGTGTGGTAGCGAGACGGTCCCCGGTCGGTGACCAGCTCAAGGACCAGACCAGCGTACTGCCTCCCTGGCCATTCGCCGCGTTTCCCTGCAGCGTCTCCAGCGGTGCGCCGCTGCTTGCGTCGAATACGCGTGCGGAGTCGTCCGCCAGGCCTACGGCGATGGCGTGGCTGTCCGGAGAAAAGGCGAGCGACCATATCTGGGTAGTGCCCAGAGACACGGTGGTGGGAAGGCGGACGCCGGTGGCGGCGTCGAACTCCCGAATCTGGTAGGCGATAGTCGGGTGGTTCGGATCCCCCGACGGCACGCCTACGCCGCTAGCGATGGTGCGCCCGTCCGGGGAGTACGCTGCCGCGAAGGCAAACTGGGGCCCGGGATTATTGGTGTTCGCGCCCCCGTTATTATTGTTGTTGCCCCCACCGCACCCGGCGGTGAATAGCAGGACGATGCCTAGCGCCGCCAGCAGACGCAGGGCCCTTTTGCGACCCTTCATGTTGCCGCGCTCCTTCCCGGGATCGCTGCCCGCAGAGGTCGGCGCGCTCCCAAACAACCCGGCGTGCCGCCAATTCCTCCGGATAGCAAAGACCGTGCCACGGCTCATAAGCCTCCTCCGGCAAAACTTGTACAAACTACCGGCTAAAGAGCGGCGCGAGTCTGCCGACAATTCGTACTACGATGCAACCAGCCGGGCCGCTGGACGACTCCACGTTTGCAGGCGCCTGCCACCTGCTGGAAAGGGAATGTATCCGATGCTCCATCGCCTCATGCGAAACCGAAATCGCAAAGGTTTCACGCTCATCGAGCTGTTGATTGTCATCCTTGTGCTGGCCATCCTCATGGCCGTGGCGCTGCCTCTCTATTTGGCCGCAGTCGCTGACTCGCAGGTGAAGACCTGCCGGGCCAACATGCAGACCATCGCCAACGCGGAAGCAGCCTACAAGACCTCAAGCTCCACCCACGTTTACACCACGGATCTTACGCAGTTGAACTCCAACCTGGGTTCCACGCCTGTGTGCCCCTCCGGCGGCACCTACAGCGTGGCGATCAGCACCGGCGCCAGCACTGCCAACAACGGCAAGACCGTTCCTTCTGGCGGCCTGGTGATCTCCTGCAGCCAGACCGGCCATGGTGTGTTTGCTCCGGGTATTGACAGCAACTAGCCCGTATCTTCTTGGCTTCCGGCCTGCTGCCGCGACGCAGCAGAGCCAAAGCCACCTTGTATTTTCGATTTTCAATTGTCGATTTTCGATTTGGCCTCTGTAGGTTCCGTTCTTCTAGTCGCGTGAGTACCTGAACGCCTCTCGCCTCTCACCCCCCACCTCTCAGCTTTTTCTGCAGGATTCCCCCACCCGGTTCCAGTATCCCATCCCGTACGTGGTCCCGAGCCACCGTTAAGCGGGGCCAAGAGAGGTGCACCCATGCGGATTACGGCCCTCCTGTTGTGCGTGATGCTCCTGGCCCCCGGAGCCCGGGCGGCGGAGGAAAAGGTGACCGTGCCGGTCCGCCTGAAGATGGTCACCCCGGCTGAGATGCTCCAGCGGCTGGGCATGGATACGTCCGACATCGATACCCTCGCCCTCCCACCCGGAATCGACGACGTCTTCCCCCGAGAGCCGGATACGCTGCTCATCCGCGGCACCAAGCTGGCCGCCGAGGCGCTCAAGCGGCAGATAGAGGGGATGGACCGGGTGGGCTACATCCGCGGCTTCCGGCCGTTCCGGCCCCGGCCGCTGGTCCATATCGGGTACCGCCTGCTGCGCGTCAAATGGCAGGATGGCAAGCTCCAGCGCGAGTACCAGGGCGGCGAAGCCAACTGGACGCTGGCCATAGAGCGTGCCACCGTGCGTACCTTTGGGGCCGTGCCGGGGCTAGAGACCACGCTCTCCGCTGAGATCGCACCAGACCGCTCCATTACTCTTACGGGCCAGCTCTCCTACTCCAGTCTGTTGTCTCACCCGGAGCCGGCGCCCAGGTCAGACGCGCACGCCGCTAACGCCGCACAGTCCCAGCTCGCCCTCTCGCCGGCGGTCACCCGAACGCTCCGCGATGGGGACCACGCGATCCTGGTGGGGTTGGCCACCTCCGGCAGCCCGGCGATCCAGACACTGGCCTCCCAGGGCCAGGTGCCGGATAAGGCCGAGCCGTTCACAGCCTACTTTGTGGAGATAACCTCCGTCCAGGTAGAGCCGGAGCGCCGGGGCCGCTGGAACAGGCAGCGCTTCCTGCTGGACCGCTAGCCGCCTGCTCGGTGCGCCTGGAGTCCGCCATGCTCCTACCGCTTCTTCTCTCCGTGCTGATGCTCCCCGGGTCTACATGGTCCCCCGCGGCGGCCGACAACGTGACAGAGATTGTGCGGGTCCGGTATATAGATCCCTACTCGCTCCTTTCGCGACTGCATCTGGAGCGTGATCTGCATCCCCAATCCAACTATCCCAATGGGATCGTGGATGTGTATGACCGGGGGCGCGATAGCATCGTCATCCGCGGCACCCGGTCCGCAGTTGCGCGCCTGCGCCGCCAGATGGAGGAGATCGACCGGATGGCGGGCAGCTTCGTCCGCCCGCACCTGCTGACGGTCCGATACCGTCTCTTCCGCGTGCAGTCGGACGGAGTCGATATCCGCCGGTCGGATGGTGCTTTTATGTTCACCGACTACTCGGACACAAACCCCGCCATCTTCAAGTCCTTCAATCTCTTCGACGGTCTGGGCATCAACCTGACCGCACGGGTGCGCCCGAACCGATCGGTTGAGATGACCGGGCAGATCATCTACCGCCGGCCTCCGCAGCAAGACATCTCTCAGCCTCTCGACTACCGGCCGTCGCCGTTCGACGGCGGGCTGTTCTCCCGTCATCGGGCGCCGCGGCTGAATCTCGTGCCGAAGCCGCCGGCGGATATGCGTATCCAAGTGTATGGCGTGGCGAGCCCGGACCTGGCGTCGCCCAGGGTCACGCGCATCCTGCCTAACAGGGGGCACGGCATCCTTATTGGGTTGGTGACTTCCGGCAGTCTCGCCGTGCAGACCATGGCCGATGCGGGCATCGTTCCCATTAAGCCGGAGCCTTTCACGGCATGGTATCTGGAGATCACGGGCGTGGAGGTAGGTCGCGCGGAGCCGCGGCCGGATCCGTTTCCCAACGGCCGGGGCATCATCAGGCGCATCGACGACGGCCCACCGGCGCCGCCGCACAGATAGGCATGGCAGACACGAATGGGATCGGACCCGCCCCGCGGATGAGTGCCCGCGGCACGTGCGCGCGCATCCAGGAGCTCGCGGGTAGGCTGGCCCGGAAGTCCCAGACCCGCGCCATCGCTCAAGAAGTGCTTACGGACTGCGCTCTCTCGGTGGAGCAGGTAGTTGCTCTGTGGACGGCGCTGGATGGCCCGCCGGAGCTGCGCACGCGGGAAAGGCTCGCGGCTATCTGCTGTCTTGGATACGCTGAGCTGCCCGTGGAGCTGCGCACCCGTACCGTGGAGCACCTGTGCGCCGTGCTGGAAGACCGGCAGATCCCGGTGGGCAGCCGGTGCCTTTTGCGGCTTCGCCATGCCCTTTTGCGGACCGCCATTCCCTGCCTTGTGCTGGCAGGAATTGCCGCGGTGATAGCTTTGATCACTTGGCTGGGCTCACCGGCTGAATCCAGGCCGTTGCCAATGCTGGCCCTGTTGCTCACGGGCATGGCGGCATTTGTCGCCTCGACCGTCATCGTGCTGGCGCCCTTCGTGTCGCTCTCAACAGATTGGGATGCTTCGATCTCGGTCCGCTCGGAGGCCGCCGCGGCGCTGGAAAGGCTGGAGGCGCCCGAGAGTGTCGGATTCCTCGCCGAGGCCTGCGACGACAACAGCCTCCAACTTCGGATGATGGCGCGGAGAGCCCTCCGCGCCGTGCGCCCGCATCTCTCCGAGCGCCACTACGCCCTTCTGCCGCTCGCCACCACTCCGCAGCTCTGCCGCCTCCTCTGGCAGCCGGACTGGACCTTGACTCTGGAAGCGGTCGAGGCGCTGGGCAAAGTAGGCGACGGGAGGGCCATGGAGGCGGTCGAGCGGCTGGCAGCGCGGGCCATTAGTATGGAGGTCACCGCGGCGGCCCTCCGTGTCCTGCCCGTGCTGCGCGCGCGGCACGGGCAGGAGAACAATGCCCGCACCCTGCTCCGCGCCGCCGACTCTGACCCCAGCCTGCTGCTCCGCGCGCCTTCCGACTCGCACGCAGACCCCACCCACCTCCTCCGGCCCGAGACTCGCGATTCACTTTGAGGCGCTGTTACTTTGAGCTATCTCCTGCTGCAGATTGAACGGCGTGATGTC